>JAFDAS010000023.1 GCA_019313695.1 Deltaproteobacteria bacterium | reverse complement strand
TATCCTGTCCGCATTGTTGATAGTTGAAAGCCGGTGGGCGATAACCAGGGTTGTCCTTCCCTTCATAAGATTCTCAAGGGCTTCCTGCACCTCTACTTCGGATTCCGTGTCGAGCGATGAAGTCGCCTCATCGAGTATGAGAATGGGTGCGTCTTTGAGAAGCGCCCTTGCTATGGAAATCCTCTGTCTTTCCCCTCCCGAGAGTCTTGCCCCCTGTTCCCCGATGACCGTCTCGAACCCTTCAGGCAGGTTTTTGATGAACTGGTATGCGTTGGCTGCCTTTGCCGCGTTTATTATATCATGATCGCTCCTTTTGATATCCCCGTAAGCGATATTGTTTCTCACAGTATCGTTGAACAGTATCGTCTGCTGTGTAACGATTCCTGTCTGCGCCCGGAGCGATTCCATGGTAACATCCCGGATATCATGACCGTCAATCAGGATTTCCCCTTCCGTCACGTCATAAAATCTCGGGATCAGATTAACGAGCGTGGTTTTACCCCCGCCGCTCATTCCGACAAAGGCTACCACTTCACCTGATTTTATATTAACTGAAGGCAACATTTCTGATTTCAATATTATCTGAAATTCGCGGCAGCTCTGTCGCATTTTCCCTGTTTTTTATTTCCGGTGTCATGTCCATAACGCCGAAGACCCGGACGGCCGCAGATATCCCCTGCTGGATCGTATTGTTGACGTTTGTAAGTCTCTTTATCGGTTCATAGAGCATGATAAGGGCGGTAAGAAAGGAAAAGAAATTACCCGGAGTTGAGACCCCCTGTATCACCTGGTATCCCCCGTAAAAGACAATAGCAGCTATTCCGAGACCACCCAGAAATTCCATAAATGGGCTGGACAAGGCCCTTATCGATACGGCCTTCATAAACAGTTTAAAAAGATTTTCATTCTCTTTCGCAAATCTTTTACCCTCGTAATCTTCCATTCCGAATGCCTTTACTATCCTGGTGCCCGATATGGTTTCCTGAAGAAGACTGGTGAGGCTCCCCATTGTAATCTGGGTGCCTGTGGCTATCTTTCTCATCTTCTCACCGAATCTGGCTATCGGATATATCGTCAGTGGAAAGACAACCATGGCAACCAGCGCCAGCTGCCAGTCGCGGTAGAAAATTACAAAGATAAGGCCGATCAATGTGAATGAATCTTTGAAGATACTTGTTACTGCTTCTGAAACCGCCCCCTGGATAAGGTTTACATCGTTTGTGATGCGTGACATGAGTATGCCTGTCGGATTCTTAGCGAAAAAAGAGAGTGGCTGTTTTTGAATGTGATTATAAAGGTCGTTTCTCAGATCCGTTACTACTCGCTGACCGATAAAGTTCATCAGGACAGTCTGACCATAGCTGCAGGTCCCCTTGATAAAGTATATCGCGATGATTACTATCGGTATCCACTTCAGCATGGAGGCATTTTTATTCAGGAATATCTCATCCAGGGCCGGCTTGACAAGAAAGGCGAGGGCAGAAGTCGTCGCGCCAACCGCGAGCATGCACAGCATCGCAAGGAGAAATTTTGAAATATGTGGCTTTGCCAGTTTCAGAAGACGTTTGAATATATTCATGAATAAACCTTTAAGTAGTCAGTAGTCATATTACCTTCTGTCTCCTGTTTTCTTACTACTTTAATATCATCTCACATGCCAGTCTGGCTGTCCTTTCAGATGCACCCGGGCCACCCAGCTTTTTGCTTACATCAAGCAGCTCCTTCTTCATCTCATCCATCCTGGACCCACTGGTAAGGATATTATACACTTCATCAGCCATCTTTTCCGGATTTGCATCCCCCTGTATAAGCTCGGGAACCACGGTCTTCCCGGCTATTATGTTGACCAGGCCTATGTTATCAACATTAACAACCGCCCTGCCTATAAGATATGACAGTGTTGAAATCTTGTAGACGATAACCATCGGCGTTCCGAGAAGCGCCGTTTCCAGGGTTGCGGTTCCAGAGGCAACCATGGCAATATCCGATAATCCTATGACATCATATACATCGTCTTTGACAATTTTTACATTTGCGGAATACTGACTCACTATGTCGGCCACAAAATCGTAGTTCAGCGTGTCGGCAAGGGGCAGTACAAACTGAACGGACGGCTGTCTGTCCTCTAAAATTTCTGCCGCTTTCAGCATTTCAGGCAAAAGTTTCATAACCTCGCTATCCCTGCTCCCGGGGAGAATGCCGACAGTCGTTATTCCATCTCTCAGGTCGAATTTTTGCAGTGCCTCTTCGCGCGTATATTTCCTCTTTACCGCATCCAGCAGAGGATGCCCCACGAAACTTACATCCAACTTGACTCTTTCATATATTGGGGCCTCGAAGGGAAGAATAACCGCCATTCTGTCTACAAGTTTCGCTATGGTATGTATTCTCCCTTTTCTCCATGCCCAGACCTGAGGGCTGATGTAATAGAAAACCTTGACGCCGTTTTTCCGGGCTTCTTTGGCAAGAGGCAGATTGAAATCAGGATAGTCAATGAGAATTAATAGATCGGGGCGTTTTTCCTGTAAAAATTTTTTCAGTTTTCGCCTGACCTTGAGAATAAATCCCAGCTTGGACAAAACCTCCGTCAGTCCTACAACGGCCATCTCGGACGAGTTCGCGACGATTTCAACCCCTGCTTCTCTCAGCTTTTCTCCCCCGATTCCATAAAAACGTATCCGCGGGTCTATACGATGCATGGCCTTCACCAGATTGAACCCGTGAAGGTCGCCCGATGCTTCTCCGGCGACAATCATCACCTCTTTAAATCTGGAATGAGGAGTTTCCTGTTCAAGATGCATGATTAATCACGTCGCGGATCTGGCATATCTCCCTTATAAACCGGGAGCTGCCGGGAGAATTCTGTATGGCCATGTCGATCTCCGGCTTGAGAAGCCTGCAGGGCCTGTGCAGATCAACAATCTGTATCACGAAACAATTTCTCCAACAGAATCATTCATCTTATCAATAATACGAAGCGCCAGATCCAGAGACTTTCTGCCGTCCCTGCCCGTAACCAGAGGAGTTCTCCTGGTTATGACCGAATCAATAAAGGCCCTGATCTCTCTTTCGAGGGGATCATAAACCTCTACTTCGATGTTGTTCTGACCGATCTCTATCTGTCCGTCGGCGCCACTCTTTCTGCCCAGTGAAACGAGTTTCCTCTTTCCGTAATCAATGGAATGATATCCCTCAGGCCCGAAGAATCTTATTTTCTGCATCACCTTGCCTGTTACCCTGCTCGCGGTAATGTTTGCCACGCAGCCGTTCTGAAAAGTGATCCTTGCATTGCTTATGTCTACCTCATTCGACAGAACAGACACCCCCACAGCCTCCACATTCTTTACCGGAGACTTTACAAAATTCAGTATGATATCAAGATCATGAATCATCAGGTCGAGAATGACATCCACATCTGTTCCCCGCTCGAAGAAAGGGTGAAGACGGTGAGATTCAATAAAAAGAGGTGCTTCTATAACCTTTTCCAGCGCCGCGATAGCCGGATTAAATCGCTCCACGAATCCTATCTGAAATATCGCTCCTTTGCTTTCCGCGATTGAAATGAGATCGTCTGCTTCTTCAAGAGTGACACATATGGGTTTTTCAAGGAGTACATCAATCCCCGCGGAAAGAAGATCCTTCGCCACTTCGTAGTGGAATCCGGTCGGAGCAGCGACACTTGCGGCATCTACTCTTCCTATCAGACCACGATGATC
This sequence comes from Deltaproteobacteria bacterium, assembly GCA_019313695.1. Taxonomy (GTDB): domain Bacteria; phylum Desulfobacterota; class Syntrophia; order Syntrophales; family UBA2210; genus UBA2210. Next base: position 20,522 of record JAFDAS010000023.1, on the reverse strand, counting down.
AAAGAGGGCCTCGCAGTTATAGGTTCCCGCTGCTTTCTCGGAGCTCTCCCTGATGATATCAGCCGTGCACACGATTTCACAGTCCGATATTTTTTGATATTTCTGCAGGTGGTAGTTACCGAGATGACCGGTGCCCACCACGCCAATCTTTATTTTTCTTTTTTGTTTCATGTGTTAATTTGCCTGCGTTAGAGTCTAAAGGCTAAAAGGCAAAAGCGAAAAAACAAATTCGACCTTTGAATCTTAATTTTTAGCCCTTGAACCTTGATGGTCTCGTAAAAAGTCGAAATATGCACAATTTTGTCATTCCCGTGAAGCTTGTCCTCGACCCCGATCGGGGAACGGGAATCCAGTCTTTTCAGGCACTTAGCCCTCCATGGATTCCCGCATGCGCGGGAATGACAGACTTTTTACGAATACGTCAACCTTGGACCTTGAACCTTTTAACTTTGTCGCTTTGCCGCCTCAGGTTTGCTACCTGCATATACCCCTTTTGGTATTCTCTATAAACTCAACAAAATGCCTTACCTCCGGCAGGTCAGCAACTTCTTCTTTTACTCTTTCAAGGGCCACCGATAGTCGAAGAGACGATCTGAAAATGATCCTGTACGCCCTTTTCAGGGCTTTTATCGTTTCTTCCTTAAAACCCCTTCGCTTCAGTCCTATCAGATTGAGACCATATGCTTTTGCCCTGTTGCCGGAAACCGTCACATAAGGGGGAACATCATGCACAACGGCTGATGCGCCTCCAATGATCGAATGGCAACCGATACGGGTAAATTGATGGATCCCCGACAAACCACCTATAATGGCAAAATCCTCAACATGTATATGACCGGCCAGATTGGCGGCATTCGCCATTACGATATTGTTTCCCAGTTTACAGTTATGCGCCACATGACAGTATGCCATCAACAGATTGTTGTCTCCAATATATGTCATCCCGATATCGGCAGATGTGGAACTGTGTATCGTGACAAACTCCCTTATCGTGTTGTTCTTCCCGATGACTACCCGGCATTGCTCTCCCCCGAATTTTAGATCCTGAGGAGGAGCTCCTATGGAAACAAACTGGAATATATGACAATTGTCGCCTATCTCCGTCTGGCCTTCTATGACTACATGAGATCCTATAATCGTGTCTTTCCCGATCCGCACATCCGGACCGATAACACTGTAGGGCCCTATCTCAACATTTTCTCCAATAATTGCCCCGGGCGATATGATGGCTGTGGGGTGAACACTCATGATTTTTATTACTCCTTATTTACGCGCTAATTATCTCTTCTTGCTTTTTACTTCTTCTTCCAGTTTCTCTATCCTTTTCAACAGGGAGTTCACCGTCTTTCTCATCTCCGGCAGCCTCGGCAGACACGCCTGCGTTCGCAACCAGTTGGTGTGCGGCATGTTAGGAGAACCGGACACTATCTGACCTGGAGCAACATCTTCGTGGACACCTGACTGCGCCGCGACCATGACATTGTCTCCTATGGTTATATGCCCGATGAGCCCGGCCTGCCCCCCTAATATCACGCTCTCACCCAATTTTGTGCTGCCTGAAATACCGACCTGGGCAACGATAATGGAGTTTTCACCAATGACTACATTGTGGGCAATCTGAACCAGGTTATCAATCTTAACCCCCTTTTTTATCCAGGTTTTCCCCAGTGTTCCCCTGTCTATGGTGGTATTTGCCCCAACTTCGACATCGTCGTCTATCTGCACTATTCCCACCTGCGGTATCTTGCGGTTATCGGCTCCCGGATTTGCGAAACCGAACCCATCCGCCCCGATAATGACCCCAGCGTGAAGAGTCACCCTCTTCCCGATCCGGCATCCCCTGTACACTACAACGTTCGGATATAATACGGAACTTTCTCCCACGGCTGCGTCATTACCAACGAAGACACCCGGATAAAGCACAGCCCCCCTTTCTATCCTGGCTCTCCTGCCGATGTATACCCCGGGATAGATGGCAACATCTTCTCCGATTTCTGCACCCACTTCGATAAAGGCATCTCCGCTTATCCCCGCGGGAATATTCTCCTCCGGGTAGATAAGCTCGAGGACCATGGCCATGGCGCTGTAAGGATCTTCCGTGACAATCAGGTTTTTATCGGGGTTTGTAATCCCCGGTGAAACAAGGATTGCCGACGCACGGGTTTCTTCGAGTCTGCTCCTGTACTTCGGATTTGAGATGAAGGTAAGGTCCCCTTCACCCGCCTCATCTATGCCCCGCACGTTGCAGACGAACACATCGGCATCCCCCACCACTGTGCCGCCCACATATTCCGCAATCTCTCTCAGTTGTTTCCTGACTGTCATGTTTTGTATGCCCGGCCTACTTTTTGGAATTATATGCCTTATTATACGCCTCTATTACCTTCTTTGTTATATCATTCGCCTTGGAATGAAAGACAAGGCCGCCGCTGCCTATATCCATTATGCTCGCATACCCTTCCCTTTCACCGATGGTGTTTATAACCTTAAGCACCTCAGGAATCAGTTTCCGGGAAAGCTCCTGGTCCATCAACCTCATCTCTTCATTGGCATCTTCAATGAATCTCTTGTAATCCCTGTATTCTTTCTGGTAGGAAAGTTCCTTTTCCTTGTAGGCGCTTTCCGTCAACACCGGCCGCTGTTTTTCCAGATCGTCCTTCAGTTTTTTAAGCACATTCTCTCTTTCCTGTATCTGTGTTCTCCTCTCCTCGACGAATTTTTTCAAATCCAGGGTTGCAGCTTTTCCGGCGTCCGAGTTGAGAAGAATCTCTTTCATATTGATGAAACCTGTTTTCCCCGCTTCGGCGAAGCAGACACCTGTTAATATGAAAGAAATAACAATTAAAAAACTTACAACCTTTTTCATGGATAAATTCCCCCTGTTTCAATTTGTGATTTCATAATTCCTACAAACTCGTAAAAAGTCTTTTTAAAAGTGGAATTTACATAAACATACCTATAGTAAACTCCCACCTGCTTGGGGACTCGCCCTCTTTTTTGTCAAGGACATACCCCCACTCCAACCTCAACGGACCGATCGGAGAATACCAGCGCACCCCCACTCCCGCCGTCCGCCTCATGTCACCCAGATGATAACCGCTGTTCCACGCATTACCGGTATCAAAAAATAAGACCCCCTTCATGCCGGCATCCTTGATAAGGGGAAAGACAACTTCCGCGTTGAAATTCAACATGGTCTCACCACCTATGCAATATCCGCTTGAATCGACAGGGCCTATCTCTCTCAAACCCCTGAGAGAATTTATTCCACCCAGGTAGAAACGTTCGAAGGTGGGAATTTCCTTTCCCTCGAGCCCCTGTATGTGGCCAATCCTTCCATGAATGCCGAATACGGTATCCAGCGGCATGGGGAAAAACCACCTTGAATCAGCGATATGTCTTGCAAAACTGACATCTCCCTGAAAGATCGTTCCCGTAACTTCCGTGGAAACAGAGTTTTTGGAACCCCTTGAGGGAAACATTCTATCGTCCGTCGTATCTCGTGAGAGCGACAGGGTAACACCGCTTGACGTGGTTTCCCCCTTCTGGTCCATGATATATTGCGATGCGTTGCTCGCTATGTTTGTGATGTTATCGATTGTAAGCCTGTACCCTGCGTAGCCTGTTACATATTCGAAAAGTGGGTAGCCCAGCGTCGTGCCAAAGCCTTTTGTGTTCACATCATATGCATCATAATCCCGCTCCATGCTCCATAACTCAAACTTGCTCCACAAAGGGATATCGAACAGCCAGGGTTCCACAAAAGACAGTTTGTAGCTCGTTTTGCTTGATCCGAAGTAGGCGCCAAGACCCAGGGTCTGGCCCCGGCCAAAGAGGTTTTGCTCGGATATCTGAGCGGTAAGGACCATCTTGTCTGTGGCGCTGTATCCGGCGCCGACACTGAACATACCGGTGGCCTTTTCCTTGACATGGACATTGACATCCATGAATCCTTCATCGGCACCCTTTTCCGTCTGAAAATTTACCTCTTCAAAATATCTGAGCCTGTTCAGTCTCATATAGCTCATCTTGACCTTGCTGCTGTCATAAAGGTCCCCCTCCACAGCAGCGAGTTCCCTGCGTATTACCTTGTCCCTCGTTGAGGTATTTCCCGTTATATATATCCTGTTGATATATACAAGATCGGCCTTGTCTATATTATAGGTTACATCGATTCTCTGCTCCTCGTTTCTGGATACGGTCCGCGGAACGACACTGGCATAGGCATAACCCTCTTTATTGCAAGCCTCTGTCAGAATATCGATGTCCCTTATTATGGCCTCTCTGTCAAAATAGTCCTTTTCGGTAATCCGAAGCTGCGCCATCAGCTCGGACCGGGGAACGGTAAGCATGTCGCCCGTGATCTTCACGTTTCCTACCCTGAATTGTTTCCCTTCGATAATGTGTATCTTGATGTATATCCCTTCTTTGTCATGAGCGATCTCCGGTTCGCCGATCCTGGCATCGACATAACCGTTGTTCAGGTAAAAGACCACCAGCCTGTTGACATCCTGTTTTAACTTGTATTCGTTGAACACACCGGAATCAGTGATAAAATGAAATATGCCCCACTCCGAGGTCTCCGTCATATCTCTCAATTCCTTGTCCGTATATGCCCTGTTCCCCTCAAAGGTGATCTCCTTTATATAGAGTTTCCTGTTCTCCGTTATATCAAATACTACACGAGCGCCCTTTTTATTTTCATCTACACTGTATTTGACCTCGGCGTTAAGATATCCTTCATTCCTGTAGAGTGTTTTTATGTTTTCTATATCCGATTTTATTCTGCTCAGATTGAGTATCTGTTTTTCTTTAACAGAGATAATCCCTTCCAGGTCTTCTTTCTCTATGTCGTCATTTCCCTTGATACCTACGCTCGTTATCACGGGCAGCTCTTCCAGTATAAAATCTATAACTTTTCCTTCATCCGTACCTGTAACCTTCGCCGTGACGTCCTTGAAGTAACCCATCTTGTATATGGCTTTTATGTCGGAAGAAATCTCCTGCTTCGATAAAAGTTTACCCTTTGTGCTTTTCAGAACATTATATATGACGCCATCTTCGATTCTGAGGTTTCCCGTGAAATTTATCTTCGCGATCCTCTGGGTGGTAAGTATCTTCATAAGAATATCATTTTTCAACCGCGAGGCCAGGGCATCCATGTTATTCCCCTGAGCGAAGATATTGAAACGATGGCCGCTTTTGACGTTTATCACCCCAACGTCCGCGCTCACCATGTCGCCCAGCCTGGTAAGGCTCCCCACAACAACGAAATCGGCTCTTATCTTCTTCCCTGCAGCAATAGCCTCCCGATCAGTCAGCTTCTCCCCTTGAATCAATTCCTCCAGAGACTCTTCTTTGACAAGCTCTATATATTCGGATTTCATCAGCCCGGCTGTCAACTTACCGGTTATCTGATCCTGCAGTAAAAGGACATCCCCGCTGCTGTGTATCTCAAAGGGGAGGAGGACGACCCTCTCGACTCTTTCCTTCTCACTTGAAGAATTCGCGGCGGACAAGGCATCCAGGGGGGAAAATATAAGAAATAACGTCATGACAAAAAGAGCTATCTCACGTTTACAGGTCATTGATCTTCCCATCCTCCAGATTGACAGTACGAGACATGCCATCGGCAAGCAATCTGTTATGAGTGACTACGATAAGAGTGGTGTCCCCTGCCCTGCCCAGGTCTAAAAGCAGGTTCTGTATCCTCTCCCCTGTTTTCACATCAAGATTTCCAGTAGGTTCATCAGCCAGGATTACATCCGGACTCATTATTATCGCCCTCGCTATGGCAACCCTTTGCTGTTCGCCTCCGGAAAGTTCGCCCGGTTTGTGGGCCAACCTATCACCAAGCCCAACTTCCGTCAAGACAATCTCCCCTCTCCCGCAGGCATCTCCTCTCGACACTCCGTTTATCAGGGCGGGCATGATGGTGTTCTCCAGGGCGGTGAACTCGGGAAGCAGATGATAAGACTGAAAGACAAAACCTACCTTTTTATTTCTGAATTCAGCGCGCCTGGTTTCATCCCATTCGAAAATATCCGCACCGTCAAAGAATACGTGTCCGGAAGTCGGATGATCAAGCGCTCCAAGTATCTGAAGAAGTGTGGTTTTGCCCGTACCGGAAGAGCCAAGAATCGCCAGAGATTCTCCCCTCGCGATACTGCAGTCAATGCCCTTCAACACCTCAATCCGGGTACCATTTTTTATGAAGGTCTTGGTCAGCTGCTGGATTTCTATCATTACCCCCCCCCGTTTCCTATTTGTACCTCAGCGCCTCGGCCGGGTCCAGTCTTGACGCCCGCCACGATGGATATATCGCCGCCAGAAAACTTATGAGCATTGCTACAAGAACTATGGCGACAACATCTCCGTAATTTATCTGAGAGGGGATTTCGTTCAGGTAATAGATACCCTCCGGGAGTATCTTGAAGCTGAAGAGATCTTCCACTGACCGGCTTATCCACTCCAGATTCAGTGCGACAGTGATCCCGGTAATACAGCCCAGAGCCGTTCCGATTGCGCCTATAACAATCCCTTCTATCATGAATATTTTCATGATGCCTCTTGCCGTGGCACCCATCGCCTTCAGTATGGCTATATCCCTGGCCTTTTCCATAACCGTCATAATCAGCGTGGTTATTATATTAAAGGCGGCGACAAGCACAATCAGGCTGAGAATTATAAACATGACTCGCCTTTCAAGCTTGAGCGCCGAGAAGAGATTTTTGTTCATCTTCATCCAGCTTCTTGCCCAGTAAGGATATCCAAGCTTCTCTTCAATAGCTTTCGCGATCCTGTCTGCTCCCAAGATGTCGTTCACCTTTATCTCGATCCCTGTAACCTCATCTTTCATATTGAGAAACTTTTTACCATCTTCAAGCGACACAAAGGCCAGTGACGAATCATACTCATATGAACCTGAATCAAAGATAGCCACTACACTGAATTTCTTGATCTTGGGAACCACTCCCATAGGGGTGGGAATTCCCATGGGGAGTAATATCTCCACCGTATCAAAAAGTAAAAGCCCCAGATTTTGTGCCAGTTCCTTTCCTATGACAACGCCGGGCAGGCCTGTATCGTTTCCCCTGCCGGAGAGATAATCAATGTCTCCCTCTTTCATCTTTCCGAGATTTATAACATCGGCGGACGTTTCGGTCGATATGCCGCGCAGAACCACGCCTGTCGCTCTTCCTTCATTTTTCAGCATGGCCTGGCCATAGATAAACGGGGTGGTTGCCACAACACCGTCAACAGACTTGAGCTCCTCCATAACCCGCTCATAATCTTTCATTCCTCCGCTGTATTCCATAAGGACAATATGAGAATTTATGCCTAATATCTTATTACGGAGCTCGATTTCAAAACCGTTCATAACGGACAGCACGATGATGAGCGCGGCGACTCCCAGAAAAATCCCCGCCATTGAGATCAATGTATTGGCTGATATAAATGCCTGCTTTCTCTTTGCCCTGAGATAACGCAGACTTATAAAGAATTCATAAGACATGTTTTAGAAACCTGTAACATGACTACTCACGTAGTCAGCCTGTCCCGACAAGTCGGGATCAGGCTAAAGTCTGTTAATTTTTTGTAACCTGAATGTCTTCAGCCTACAGCCTAATCCCCCTGAGCAGTTACTTTCATCTTTGATCTCATATGCGGAAAGAGTATCACGTCCCGTATGGATGGAGAATCGGTAAAAAGCATGACGAGCCGGTCTATCCCTATCCCCTCACCGGCAGTTGGAGGCATCCCATATTCCAGGGCGCTGATGTAATCTTCATCCATTTCGTGGGCTTCCTGATCCCCCGCCTCCCTTTCCTTCAACTGCATGGCAAACCTGTTCCTCTGGTCTTCAGGATCGTTCAGTTCTGAAAAAGCGTTGGCCAGTTCCCTGCCATAGATGTAAAGCTCAAAACGATCGGTAAAACCGCTGTTGCCGGCGCTCCTTCTTGAAAGAGGTGACACCTCTATCGGGTAACTTGTCACGAATGTCGGCTGGATAAGCCTGCTCTCCGCCGCCTCATCAAATATGGCCATTATAATCTTCCCCAGCGGCTCATCGTCTTCAACGGGCAGACCCATACTTTTCGCGTATTGGGCGGCCTTTACCCTGTCTTCCAGGATATCCGGCGCGGCGTCTGAATGCTTCAGGATGGCCTCTTTCACTGTCAGGCGTTTCCAGGGACGGCTGAGGTCAATTTCGGTGCCCTGATAATCAAACCTGAGAGATCCGAAGATCTCCATGGCAACGAATGTTATCATCTCCTCCGTCATAACCATCAGGTCTTCGTAGGTAGCGTAGGCCTGATAAAATTCCATCATGGTGAACTCAGGATTGTGGAACGTTGATATGCCTTCATTTCTGAAAGTTCTGTTTATCTCAAAGACCCGTTCAAGCCCTCCGACAATCAGGCGCTTCAGGTATAACTCCGGCGCTATCCTCAGATAGAGGTCCATGTCGAGGGTATTGTGATACGTCTTAAACGGCCGCGCAACCGCGCCTCCGGCCAGTGGGTGCATCATGGGCGTTTCCACTTCAAGAAAACCCCTCTCCTGCATAAAATCGCGGATAATTTTTATGATCCTGCTCCTCATATAAAAGACTTCCTTGACCGCGGGATTCATTATGAGATCAAGGTGTCTCTGCCTGTATCTGGCCTCGACATCGGTGAGGCCGTGCCACTTCTCCGGCAATGGTCTTACAGATTTTGACAGGAGCCGTATCTCATCGGCATCAATGGTCAGTTCGCCGGTCCTTGTCTTAAGGAGACCCCCTGAAATAAAAACTATATCCCCCACATCAAATTTCTTGAAGACCGGGTATATGTCTTTGCCGACTTTGTCTCTCGCTATGTACCCCTGTATCCTTCCTTCTCTATCCTGAATGCTTACAAACGCGGCTTTTCCGAAGTTGCGTATTGCCATCAGTCTTCCAGCCAGCGCAAACTTTTCTTCAACCCCTTCAAGGCCTTCGTTATCCATATCGCCGAACCGGTCGATAATGGATTTAGTGGTGGCGGTCACTTTCACATCGTTCGGATACAGGTCAACCCCCATGTTCATCAGGGATTCCATCTTTTCTTTTCTCTTCCTCAACAACTCACTCTTCTCATCCATCAGACAACTCCTCAAACGTAAAGCAGTTTCAATTATATCCTTTTCCATATTTAGTCAAGGATTTTGAGAAAAAGGATGAGAAAAAGGATTGACAAAAAAACGCTATAATAATAGCATGCTGGCCTGCCTGGGAATGGAAAACATGTGCAGATAAGCCGCGCTGCCTGCGGCATCATCAGAAAAGAGGAAGGCGCTGGATGGTGAAGGGTATCATAAGCAGGAAAAGGGCTCTCGAGATTATCAGCCGGTTCCACGATTCGAAAGTGCTGGTAGTCGGAGATATTATGGTCGACCAGTTTATCTGGGGAAAGGTGTCCCGCATCTCACCGGAGGCCCCGGTGCCGGTGGTAAAGGTCACATCAGAAAGTCTCCTCCTGGGCGGTTGTGCCAATGTGCTGAACAACGTATTCTCCATGGGAGGAAAAGTCGCCGTCTCCGGCATTGTAGGATCGGACAACATGGGCAGATGGCTGACAGGCAAGCTGAAAGAGATGGGCATCGATACGGCAGGGGTCATCGTGGAACATGAACGCCCCACCATAGTAAAAACGAGGGTCATCGCGCACAGCCAGCAGGTGGTGAGGTTTGACAGGGAAGATAAAAGCCCTGTTGCCCGGGACAGTCTCCGGGGAATAATGGAGTACATAGAATCAACGAAGGATGATCTGGGCGCAGTTATTATCTCGGATTACAACAAGGGAGTCTTTTCAGAAGAACTCATCAGGGGAATAAGGGAAATAACCTCCCAGAGCGGGATTGTCCTGTGCGTCGATCCCAAACAGAGCGATTTTTCCCTCTACCGTGGGTGCGACCTGCTAACGCCCAATCATCAGGAAACGGAGCGCGCGCTCGGCGTGGAGCTTGAGAACAGCGATGCTATTACGAAGGGCGGCAAGACCCTCATCAGGGAATTCGGCTTCAAGGGTCTTCTGATAACAAGAGGCGAAGAAGGAATGAGCCTCTTTGAAAATAACGGCGAGATCACGCATATCCCCACTGTCGCCAGAGAAGTTTTCGACGTAACAGGCGCGGGCGACACGGTAATAGGTGTCTTTGCTCTCTGCGTCGCGGCGGGGGCAACATTTAAAGAGGCCTCCGTTCTGGCCAACCATGCAGCCGGTATCGCTGTCGGCAAGGTGGGTACGGCGCCGGTCTATCAGGATGAATTGAAAAGAGCGCTATGAGCAGGCCAGCCCTTCCCGAACCGGTCAAAATGATATCCAGCATATTTTCCGGAATCAGGGACATACTGAACGAAACTATAACAGCCCTGTCGGAGGAATTCGGGGAGATCGATTATATAAGCGCTCTGGCGCCCTTTGAGTACACCGATTATTACGCAAAAGAATCAGGAACTTCCCTTGTCAGGCGTTTTATATCTTTTGAAACCCTTGTGTCGCCGGATACGCTTCCCGACATAAAACTGTTCACAAATAAAGTGGAAGATAAATTTACGAAAGAGGGAAGCAGGCTTGTCAATATAGATCCGGGGTACATATCCAGGGCCCATCTGATTCTTGCCACGGGAAAGGCCTACACACACCGCCCCTATATCAGGGAGGGCATATATGCCGATCTGACACTTATCTTTACAAAACATACCTTCCGGAGTCTCGAGTGGACTTACCCTGATTATTCAGACGGAAACACGATAGCCATGTTTAACAATATAAGAGAGAGATATGCTATTCAGGTTCAACGGTTGAAAAACAACCAGCCGTGAGCTGCGGCGACGATAACTGTGAATTTTGAACAAGGAGAAGTACCTATGATAAGAAGCATGACAGGCTATGGGAGCGCGGAAGCTGTTTTTGCGGGGAAAAAACTGATCGTTGAAATCAAATCCCTCAATCACAGAAATCTGGAAAGCAGTATACGGCTGCCCGTCTTCCTCACCCCTCTTGAAGTAAATATCAAGAAAAGAGTGGGAGAGCGGATTTCAAGGGGAAGAATTGAAATAAATATCAGGATAGATTCAGATCCTGGCGCAAATGGTGGAGATAAACTGGAGGCGAATCTTCCCCTCATCAGCAACTATTATTCCATGCTGACTGATCTGAGGGAAAAGTTCAATCTCGAGGATAAGATAACACTGGATATGCTCGTCAATCTGAAGGACAGTGTCTATGTTTCCGAAGTGGAAATTGATCCTGAAGAGGCATGGGACACCATATACAGGGCACTGGACGATTCCATCGATTCTCTGATGCGTATGAAGGATGCCGAAGGCAGGCTCTTATATGAGGATTTCGTGTCACGTATTGACACAATCAAAAACTACATAAAAAAGTTAAAATCAAGAATTCCACAGGTGGCTGACGATTACCGGGAAAGACTCTCGGGAAGAATCCGGGAACTGGCAGGCGGCATTGAGTGCGATGAATCAAGACTGATCCAGGAAATCGCGATAATGGCTGAAAAGAGCGACATCACCGAAGAGATCGTTCGCTTTGAAAGTCATATAAAACAGTTTGGCGAGATGCTGGGCAGCGATACCGCCATAGGCAGAAAAATGGATTTCCTGTTTCAGGAGATGCACAGGGAAATAAATACCATAGGTTCTAAAAGCAGCGATCTTGAGATATCCGGCAATGTGATAGAAATAAAGACAGAGCTTGCAAAGCTGAGAGAACAGGTGCAGAATATTGAGTAAAGGGTTCTGGGTTCCGGATTGCGAGTTTCGAGTTTCGAGTTAAAAATGACATAACCTTCGGGGTTTGAACACCATGAAACATACAGACACACAGGGACTCCTTATTGTAATTTCCGCCCCTTCCGGCGCCGGTAAAACCACTATCTGCAAAGGACTCCTGGATGAATTCCCCGATCTGCGTTTTTCCGTGTCCTGCACCACACGTCCTCCACGAAAAGGCGAGAAAGACGGGGAAGATTACCACTTTATATCCGTAAAAGATTTTAAAGGCAGGATAGAGAAGGGCGAATTTGTAGAGTGGGAAGAGATCTACGGCCATTTTTACGGCACATCGAAAAAGGATTTGGAAAACCTGATTCAAAAGGGTCATGATATCATACTGGATATAGACACTAAAGGGGCCGGCAATGTAAGGGCAAGATATCCAGAAGGTGTGTTTGTCTTCATCATGCCTCCGTCCGTAGAAATTCTGAGGGAGAGATTGAAGAAACGCGGCTCGGAGACCGACGATATCATAAAGATGCGTTTCGACAGAGCCATGGAAGAGATGCTGGAAAATGAATGGTATGATTATGTGATATTTAATGATATACTGTATAATTCTGTCGATGTAATGAGGTCTGTATATATAGCGGAGAAGAACAGAAAATCCCGGCTGCAAGCCAGGATAGACAACTTTTACCGAACAACCGGAGGTATATAACGCATGGCAAGAGTTACCGTAGAGGATTCCCTGGAAAAAGCAAAAAACAGGTTTGCCTTGTCACACCTTACCACTCAAAGGGCAAAGCAGCTACTCAGGGGATCGAAACCCCTCAGCAGGAAGAAAAACAATCTGGAAATCGTTACCGCTTTGAGAGAAATAGCGGAAGGGAAAGTGAAATACGCTCATCCCGAGATTCTCGATGCGAAATCGGCAGATGTTCAGCTGGTTGAACCCACAGAAAATACAGATGTAACCGAAGATGCAAACGCCGAATAGAAACTGCCGCGACAAATTGATATTCGCCCTTGATCTGGGAGAAGATATAGATGAGACTATAAAGTGGGTCGATCTCTTAAAGAATCACGTGGGAATGTTCAAGGTAGGGAAGGAAGCATTCACCAGTTTCGGTCCTTCTGTTGTCTCAAGGATAATAGAAAGGGGTGGAAATGTCTTCCTCGATCTGAAGTTTCATGACATTCCGAACACCGTCGCAATGGCCGCCGAGGCCGCTGTAAAACTGGGCATTTCCATGTTCAACATACACGCGCTTGGGGGAAGGGAGATGATGGAACGGGCTGTCGATTCTGTTAATAATACCGCGAGAGTCATGGGCGTTGTCCCTCCCGTGCTGCTTGCGGTAACGGTCCTTACAAGTCTGGATGATTCGGATCTGGAGGAAACAGGATTCAAATGCTCTACCAGAGAACTTGCCCTGCGACTGGCAGTGTCGGCCAGGGACGCAGGCGTCTCCGGGGTTGTGGCATCCGCCCAGGATGTAATCCCCATACGAGAGGCGTGCGGGAAAGACTTTATCATCGTAACCCCGGGCATAAGGCTGGACAATAACGTGACGGGCGACGATCAGAAAAGAGTGTTGACTCCGAGGGATGCCATCACAATGGGAGCGGATTACATCGTGGTGGGAAGGCCTATAAAACTGGCTGATGATCCCGTGGCTGTTGCGGACAGAATCACCGATGAGATCTCCGAGGGGCTCGCGCGATAGAAAGATCAGGGCACCTGCCTCCCAAAGCCCTGCTGTTTCAATCCCCAGGTCCCTGATCAGAGGAAATGCAATGCAGGCAATCTATGGAGTTCATCCGGTTGCAGAGGCCCTGAAAAACGGCGGGAAAATAGAAAAGATTGTCCTGCTCAAAGGGGGAAAGCAGGGCGGCATCCGGGAAATTCTGGAAATTGCGACCCGGAGGAAAATACCGGTAGCCTACGGAGACAGAGAATACCTGAATGTCACCGCCGGCACCGGACAGCATCAGGGCGTTATCTGTATATGCGGGGAATACCGGTATGCCGGCATGGATGAAGTCCTGAGCGATTGTAAATCCCGTGAAAGCGCTCTAATCCTCATACTTGACAGCATTACCGATCCCCAGAATTTAGGTTCACTCATAAGAACAGCTCTCTGTTTCGGCGTGGACGGTCTCGTTATCCCGGAAAACCGCGCGGCATCGGTCACATCTGCTGTAATTAAGGCTTCGGCGGGGGCGGCCCTGCATCTCCCGATTATCAGGGTGGTGAACATATCGAGGACAATCGACAACCTGAAAAAAGAGGGTTTCTGGATATATGGCGCTGATGTCGGATGCGGGGGAGACTTGCGCTCTCCTGATTACAGCAGTCACGCAGGTCTTGTAATGGGGAGTGAGGGAAAGGGGATAAGACCACTGGTCAAGAAGAAATGTGATTTTTTGATCTCCATACCTGTGACGGACGCCATCGACTCCCTGAATGTATCAGTAGCCGGGGGCATTATTCTATATGAGATGACTCTCAACCGGAACACTCTGAAGAAGGAAGGAGGGTAGACATGCCTGTATACCTGTGGGAGGGCACGACCAGAAAGGGGGAACCCAGAAAGGGTGAAACGGAGGCCCCCGATGAAAGCGCCGTAAGAATCCAGTTGCGCCGCCAGCGCATCAAACCCGAAAGCATAAAGAAAAAGCCCAAAGATCTCTTCGAAAACATCCCCTTCCTCCAGCCAAAGGTCAAGGAAAACGATGTGGTGATATTCGCGCGCCTGTTCGCTACGATGATCAATGCCGGACTCCCCATCATCCAGTGCCTGGACCTGCTGGGTGAAGAAGAGCAAAATCCGACTTTTGCAAAGATTATTAAAGCTATAAAAGAAGACATTGAGGGGGGAAGCTCCCTCTCAGACGCCCTGAAGAAATATCCGGATGTATTTGATAATCTCTTCGTAAATCTGGTCGCTGCCGGTGAGGCAGGCGGCATCCTGGACGTAATCCTCAATCGTCTGTCCGCATACATGGAAAAGGCGATGGAGTTGAAGCGGAAGGTAAAGGGGGCCATGACGTATCCGATGACCGTTCTCGTGGTTGCCTTCGCAGTTGTTATTCTGCTCCTGTACAAGGTTGTCCCCGTTTTTGAGAATATGTTTTCAAGTATGGGATCGGCGTTGCCGGGTCCTACTCAATTCCTTGTTGACATGAGCGCTTTTGTACAGAACAACATATTATACATACTTGGCACAATCGTCCTCCTGGTTTTCGCCTTCAAGAGATATTATAAAACCGAGAGCGGAAGACTTCATATAGATCGCATAGTGCTCAAGCTGCCCGTCTTCGGCATCCTGCTCAAAAAGGTCGCTGTGGCAAAATTTTCAAGAACCCTTTCCACCATGATGAGCAGCGGTGTCCCAATCCTCGACGGACTTGAGATCGTAAGCAAGACAGCGGGAAACAAGATCGTCGAAAATGTCCTGATGGAGACCAGAAAAAGCATAAGCGAGGGCAATACAATAGCGGAGCCCCTGTCGAAATCGGGGATATTCCCCTCCATGGTTGTATCCATGATATCAGTCGGTGAAAACACCGGCGCCCTCGATGCCATGCTGGAAAAGATCGCCGACTTTTATGACTCCGAAGTTGATGTCGCAGTCAATGCCATGACGGCAATGCTTGAGCCCATGATGATGGTGTTTTTGGGCGGTGTTGTGGGAGGGATGATAATAGCACTGTATCTCCCGATTTTTTCGATGGCGGGAGCTGTCGGATAGGGGAGTTGAAAAATGGTCGGGATGGCGCGATTTGAACGCGCGACTCCTGCGTCCCGAACGCAGTGCCCTACCAGGCTGGGCCACATCCCGACAAGGCCTTGACTATATAATTTACCGGCAAATGTCCATAAAAAAATGAAAAATGCCGTAATATTTATCAAAACAGCGCCATAGCTTGTTTCAGGCCAAGGTTCATGGTATTGAGAAAGAAAGTGTAGTTACACAAAAGGAGTGGGTAGAGTGATAATCTACGATCTTAAGTGTGAAAAAAATCACATATTTGAAGGATGGTTCAACGACCGTACGGCCTTTGAAGAGCAGAAAAAGAAAAAACTTGTTACATGTCCGGTGTGCGGAAGTCTGAGCATAGATATAGCCCCTTCCTCCATTACGGTTATGGGAAAGAGGACAGGTCAATTCAGTAAGAACAGTAACGACATCTCTCCCATGAAAGCCCTCCAGACGTTCCATGAATACATGGATAAGACATTTGAAGACGTGGGCAGCAAATTTGCCGAAGTCGCGCTCAAGATACACTTCGGCGAGGAAGACAGCAGAAACATAAAAGGAACCACTACAAAAAACGAAGAGTCGGTTCTCAGGGAAGAGGGCGTTCCCTTCGTAAAGATTCCCATACCGAAATTTGATGGTTAAACAATATTAAGGCCCATTCTTCAATCAATGAAAAATAACTATAATAGCATCCTGGATCTGATCGGCAACACTCCCATCGTGGAGATCCGTAAGCTTAATCCCAACAAGAACGTGAAGATATACGCGAAGTTAGAGGGATCCAACCCGGGTGGGTCGATAAAAGACAGGACCGCCCTCTACATGATAGAGAAGGCCCTGGAGCGGGGCGAGCTCACCAGAGAGAAAATCATTCTGGAAGCCTCAAGCGGAAATACAGGCATCGGCCTCGCTATTGTCGCAGCTGCAATGGGATACAAAATCACCATTGTACTTTCAGAGTCGGCCAGCGAGGAGAGGAAAAAGATTTTGAGGGCCCTCGGAGCGGAATCGATCCTGACTCCCGCGCATCTCGGTACCGATGGGGCAATCGAAGTTGTCTATGAGATGTTAAGAGAAGATCCCGATAAATATTTTGTTCCCGATCAACATAACAACGAAGATAATATCCTTGCCCATTATTACGGCACGGCGGAAGAAATCTGGCATCAGACAGACAAGAAGGTCACGATGGTGGTAACTACCCTGGGCACATCCGGCACCGCCATGGGCATCTCCAAAAAACTCAAGAAATACAATGAAGATATCAGGATCATAGGCGTAGAGCCATACCTCCATCACAAGATACAGGGCCTTAAGAATATGAAGGAGTCATACCGTCCGGGCATCTTTGACAGCAAATGCCTGGATGAAAAGATCAATATACTGGATGACGACGCCTTCGAAATGGCGAGAAGGCTCCCGAGAGAGGAAGGAATCCTGGCAGGTATGAGCTCCGGCGCCGCGATGCACGTGGCCCTGGAAAAGGCCGAAGAGATGGAAGAGGGATTGATCGTGGTAATCTTTCCGGACAGCGGAGAGAGATATCTCAGTACGCCACTCTTTGCAGACAGGGAAGATACTTCTCTTCGCCTTTACAACATACTCACCAAGACCAGAGAACCTTTCAGGCCGATAGAAACAACTCAAATCCTTATGCATTCATGCGGACCGACCGTGCACGAAGTTCCCCACATAGGAACATACCGACGCTTCGTTGTGTCGGATATGATAGCCAGATATCTGGAATTCAAGGGGCACAAGGTCAAACACGTTTCCAACATAATAGACCTGGCCGACAGGTCCATAAGTGGCGCCGACAGGGCCGGCATGGATATCAGAGAGTTTACAAAAGGGCACACCGGGATATTCTTCAGCGACATGGATAAACTTAATATCAGCCATGACAACGCCTACCCGACAGCGAGCGAGAACGTCGATTCGATGATCAAACTGGTGGAAAGTCTCGTGGAAAAGGGTTATGCCTACGAAAAATTGAGGTCCGTCTATTTCGACATATCACGTCTCGATGACTACGGAGTTTTATCAAATATAGATCTGGCAAAGGTACGGCATTCAAAAACGGTGGACCAGGATGATTATGAGAAGGACAGCCCTGTGGATTTTACCCTCTTAAAGAGGTCAACTCTGGCGGAGCTAAAAAAGGGTGTATATTTCAAGACCAGATGGGGAAATGTGAGGCCAGGCTGGCATCTTGAATGTGCGGCCCTTTCCATGAAATATCTGGCGAAAACCTTCGACATTTACATAAGCGGTTCCGATATCATCTTTCCGCACTGTGAAAACGTCATGGCAATAGGAAAAGCCGCCACCGGAAAAAATCCCGCGAACTACTGGCTTGCCTCCGAACTCGTCATGATGGAAGGAAAGAAGATGTCGCGGTCCGCAAACAATTTCTTCACAGTGAGCAATCTCGAAGAAAAGGGGTACTCCGGAAGGGAAATCAGATATTTTCTCCTCAGTTCCCACTACAGAAAACCGCTGAGCTTCTCATTCGGCGCGCTGGATACCGCATGCAATACAATCAGGAGACTGAACAGCTTCATACAAAGACTGATACGCTTCACTCCGGGAGACGGCTACACAGACACGGATCAGCTTATCTACGACGTCAGGAGGGGATTCACCGAAGCGATGGATGACGACTTCAGCATCTCCGGCGCCCTTGCCTGTTTGTTTGAATTTGTCAGAAAGATAAACATCCCTCTGGCCGGGAAACAGCTTGATACAAAGCAAAGGGATATGATTCTTGATACTATGAAGGATATAAACTCCGTCCTTCGCGTAATGAATTTCGAGGAGGAAACACTCAGCGAAGATGCCGCGAGACTGATGGAGGAGCGAAAGAAGGCCAGGGTAGCCGGTGACTGGGAAAGATCCGACAGCCTGAGAAAGGAGCTTTCGGAGAAGGGGATAATCGTTCACGACACACCGGAAGGTACGATCTGGACACTGAAATAAGAGGCTTCAAAGGGAAGTGTTCTTTCTTGAACACCCCCCTGAATTGAATCCCGACTCGTCGGGACATCCCCCGCTGCTTGCGGCGGGGTTAGCGAGCGAATAAAAAATAAACATTTTCCGCAATCCCGACTCGTCGGGATTGCGGGGAGCTTCAATGGATGATCCTATGAATACTGTTATATGTGTTATTATTCTGATAGCTGCCTTCGTCTTGGCCCAGATTGGTGTTGTCTGGAAAACAAGGCGCGCGTGTCAGACAATCATCAGAGACCTTCGGGACAGGGGGGCATACGATCCTGAGTCTGCCGCCGCCCTTCCCTACGCCCAGAAAAAGGGCCTTCTGCACTTCGGCGCGAGAGACTATAAACCGCAGGCCTTGCAACACTTGATTCTGAAAGAGACAATCTGGATAACCGACGACGGCAGATGCTATCTTGGTGAAAATGCTCAGAATGTAAGGCTGTAGATCTGTGCCTGCCGGCGATCTGGATCTTTCACGGTCACCACGGGGAAACCTGTCGATTGTTAATTGAGTCCCATTCCGATAACAAGCCCTACCGCAATGCCCAACCCGATGAATACGGACCCCACAACAATCCCGACTGCTATATTCTCTTCTGCCAGCGCCCGGGATGTGTCAAAGGGAGTTATCCTGTCGAATATTTTGTAGCCTATCACCATGCAGACCATGGTAAGTACGGCCCCGGAGATTGCATAAATGATGTTTAATGCCATTATAGAGATGTCCATTATTTTAAAACCTCCTTGATCTTGTTGATCTTTCTGACGTATCCGACCGTTTCACCACTACTTTTCCCTGTAACCTTCGGCAGGACCTGTTCTATGGATTTCCACAGATTTTCGTTCAGATGCTGTTCCATGGCAATCCGTTGAGCCTTGATTATGTTGCTCTTACCGGCGTTATAGGAACCAAACATAAAATTTAACCGATCCTGGAAGGGGCGTTCGGCCTTCCACTCCTTCCAGAGCACCCTGTTGTAACAGATACCTGCCGCTATGTTCCAGCGGGGTCGTATGACTCTGCCCTTAACCATGGGATTTTTCCTGGCGATATCCTTGAATGTCCTGGGCATAATCTGCATAATACCCAGGGCTCCGACCCGCGATTTCGCATTTGCCTTCAGTCTCGATTCGGCAATTGCCTGGGCCTTGAAAAAGCGCCAGTCGAACCCGGGGCCAAAATATCGCTTGGAATACTTCGAAAAATACCTGTCATATTTTATAATCCGGTTAAAACCTTCATAGGCGTTGACCTGCAGTGGCATGATAAGCAGGATAAAAATGACGATTAGCTTTTTCATCGTGTCTCCAGACGGATGGAGCTTTGTGTAAAATCCAGTATCAGTATAAAAATAAGATGGGCGCGCGCCAAAAGCAAAACATGAACAGGAAATTGCCTGCAAAAATCGTCAACGGCTTCTTGTGACCCCACGCTTCTGGCAATTGGTCGAAACAGGGCATTTGCTGCAGAGGGGGGAAACAGGCCGGCAGATATTTCTTCCGAATGCCACCATGATGGTATTATATTCCGTCCAGTATTTCCGGGGGAGTTTTTCCCTCAGGGCGTATTCTGTCTCCTCCGGCGTTTTCGTTCCGACGTAGCCAAGGCGGTTTGAGATCCTGTGGACATGCGTATCCACGCATATGCCCTCCCCACCGTATCCCAGCGTGACAACCAGATTAGCTGTTTTTCTCCCCACCCCTTTCAGCGTAAGCAACTCTTCAATGCTGTCAGGAACATGGGAAGCGTATCTTTCAACCAGCTCCCCGCAGACGTGGAGTATCGTCTTTGACTTGTTCCTGTAAAAACCAGCGGGATAAATAGCGTTGATGATTTGATCTTCGGAGAGCTTCAACATCTCCGAAGGGGTTGAAGCCAGAGCAAAGAGCCTGCGGGTGGCTACCTCTGTAACCTCGTCCTTTGTCCTGAGACTGATAAGCGTGGAAATGAGTATTTGGAAAGGATCTGATTTTTTTTCTGCAAGCTC
>JAFDAS010000022.1 GCA_019313695.1 Deltaproteobacteria bacterium | reverse complement strand
ACAAAGAATTGAAGAATGTTCGTATAGAGCGATCAGGTTTTCACGGTGAATGGAACTATAAGATCAAGCCGAAAGTTGCCATAGTGTAAAGGTTATTAATTTTCAATTCCTTAGTTTATTGGATCTTCAGATCATAAGCCACGATCACACTCCTCGACAGGGTCGTCCCCAGTCCTATAGCAAGCACAATCTCGTTCTTACCATCGTTATCTATATCTTTGATCTGATAATCGGCCACATACCCCTGAATCTTCTTTGTCCTCCAGTTCTCGGACAGTCCGAGACCATCCCACGCAAGATCATATATTTCACTGCGCGTAAACGTTCGGACGTTTTTCATCACCCTTCCCATAGGTGACAGATTTTTGACGACAATGATCTCTTTTTTCCCGTTTCCATCGATATCATAGGTAAGGATCCTTTCCTTGATGAATGCCTTCTCCGGGGTGTCTTTGGCTTCCAGGATGTCCCCAAAATCAAAATAGTTGTTGGACCCCCCGAACACATCATCACTTTTCCATATCAGTTTGTCACTTCCCCCTATAACGTGAATCTTGAAGTAAGCAGAATCCGTTGTTTCTTTATAAATACAGATGTGTCCGTAGTCATCGAGTGCGATAACTCTGTTGGCATTACTTTCGTCCACACTGTCGATGGTAAGCCCATAAACGGAAAGCCCCTGTGGTATAGACATTCGCTTCCCTTCTGCATACTCTCCATTGCTGTAAACCACCTCATATATGGGACGGCTGAAGGACTCTTCCATTCCCTTTTTTTGTCCCAGCAATTGCGGCACATCTGATATGGTAACAACTCTCAAAAACCATTTCAGGCCGGATGCTATCGTGGCAAACTTTTCATCCTGAAATTCCAGCACGAAAGATTCAAGATTATAGTTTTGTATGTTCGTCACTATGATTTCATCTATTCCGTTCCCATTCATATCAGCTACGTCAACCGAGATATAACTGTCGTGATCCTTTCCCGGGATCTTGTTGAGAAGCTTGAAATCTTCTTTGATCTTTTGATATATCATTACAGAGCGTTCATCTATAACTACAACCTCATTCAAACCGTCGCCATTAACATCTCCTATATCCATTCCCTTGAAGGTCTTTCTGTATTTCTGACTCATCCAGAATCCTTTTTGGGCAAGCGGGTTGGCAGCTGTGATAAAGGCAGGGTTTATCACAGAAGTAAATGTGCCTCGTCTTGCCTTCATAACCTCGGCCTCGTCAAGACCTTGCAAGAGCCTGGAGGGTGAACCTGTCGCTCCGGTCGCGGGCAGGGCCGCAATTCCGGGAGCCGGAGGGGTCTTCCCCAGGACATAGTAGTTTATCTTTTTTGCAAAATCACCTATCCTGGGTATCACATCATTCATCCCCTGACACTGTTCAAACACACCAACAGGTGTTTTATAGGTGGACACATCGAGAAGTTTCGCATCAAGACTTATGCTGTTGCCGATCTTTGTTATACTTCCCCACACAACATAATCCAGATCCAGCCTTTTGCCGAAACCATAAACATCGGCAACTGTAATCTCCTTCTTATTTAATTTATCCAGCGCTTCTCTGACTTTCTGTTTGGTGCTGACGTTTATTTCGTTGCTTGCGGAGAGACGGGAAATCAGCATATCCCATATCCCGTCTCTGACATAGTTTATGTCCTCCGAGCTATGAATCGAAAAAGGAAGCACGGCCACCTTTTTCTGGTCTCTTGCATCTTCAGCCCATACCGATCCGGAAAGGACTACACCCAAAATACAGAAAAAAATCAAGTACCTCTTCATTCCAATCTCCTTACAAGTTTTTGCGTCGGTTACATACCGTAAAATTTCTGCCAGGTTCTTCGATTTACAAGTACGATTACAAATTTATATAGACTTCGAGTGGGTGCTGTCAATGTCTCATGACTCAGTACTGCGTGAGTAATTGCAAATCGAAGCACTAAGTCAGCAAGAAGAAATAACTCACACACCTCCTTTTGCTTGTTTTCTGTGTTGTGTCAAAGCTTACATAACCCGTTATACCCGCTTCAACACGCCTTGAAAACAAACAAAATTACGGCGCAATCTGTATAACTTATTTATTCTTGATTCCTAAACAAAACTTTTCAACAACTGAATATTTTCAATGTCCCCGGGGGTTTCTATAATCTTTGGAATATCCTTAAGGGATTCATCTCTCATGATCAGCCTGAACATTTCCACGCCTATCGTCCCCTTTCCAATATCCTCATGCCGGTCCACCCGGGAACCCAGCTTTCTTTTTGAATCATTCAGGTGAATAACCCTCAGATTCTTCCTGCCTATTGTATCATCAATCCTTCTAAAAAGATCAAGATAGTTTTGTTCCGTCCGAAGATCGTATCCTGCCACAAACATATGACACGTATCAAGACAAAATGCCAGCCTGGAATGTTCTTTCACACCCTCGCTAATCAGGGCAATCTGTTCAAGACTGCACCCAAGAGCGGTGCCCTGCCCTGCCGTTGTCTCCAGCGCTATTTTTACCCCGACCCCCGCTGTGTCATCATGGATTGCGTTCAAGGCATCGGCTCAGGCAATGACATGAAAGCCGTTTGCACCTATAATTTCGGCACGGCAAACTGGATAATATTGATAAGGATAGATTGATTGTAAAGACCGATGAGGATGATCGCCACAGCCACGACAAAGGTGGGAATCAGCATGCTCAATGGCGCCTCATTTACCACTATATTTTCTTCATGGGTATGTTCACTCCCTGCCGGATCAAAATCGTAATAGCCGGTCTCAATTATCCTGAAGAACAGGACTATATTAACCAGACTGGAAAACAGAAGCGCAACCACAAATGTCCAGTTTCCGGCCATCACAGAACCCTGAATCAAATACCATTTACTGAAAAAACCACAGGTAGGCGGTACGCCTATTACCGATAATGCAACAACGAGGAAGGCAGCCATGGTAAAAGGCATCTTTTTGAATATATGTTTGAACGCCACAATCTCGTGATTCTTCATTTTATAAGTCAAAATGCCGGCCACGGCAAACAGGCCGAGTGTCATAACAACATCATTCATAATATGGAGGATCGCTCCCTTTATGGCCACCGCATTGGCTATGCCCACACCGCCAACCATATAGCCTACTTCGGCTATAACGACATAACACAACATCCTTTTAAAGTCTTTCTGCGCCAGAGCCATCACTGCCCCGACAAAGATAGCCATGATCCCGGCATAAAGCATGATTTTCGTCACGGGCAGGAGTTCTATCGAAAAATAAGGTCGGAATACGGTAAACATTATCCTTATCATCACATAAACGGCAATCTTGGTCATCAAAGGAGCTATAAGGGCGCTTGCGACCGAAGGGGCCTTGGTATAGGCATCGGGCAGCCACATATGGAGGGGGAAAAGGGCCATCTTCAGGGCAATCCCGACCATAAAGAAAGAAAAAGCAACCAGTACCACCTTGGAGTCATAAAGTCCCGGCAATATCTCAGCCAGATCAGCCATATTCAGAGACCCTGTGATCATGTAGAGGTAACCGACGCCTAACAGATAGAAACATGCCCCTACAGTGCCCAGAATAAGATATCTGAAAGAGGCAAGCGGGGCCCCGTCTTCTCCCGTCGCTATCAGGGCATAGCCGGACAGAGCTGCTATCTCCAGGAACACAAAGAGATTAAACAGATCACCTGTAATAACAATGCCCAGAAATCCCGTAACCTGCAAAAGAAAAAGGGTGTAGAAATATACAATCCTGTCAGGAAGTTCCGTTTCAAGACTCTTCCTGGAGTACACCGCCACCAGCAGAGAACTGCCTGAAACCAGGACAAGCATCATGGCATTCAGATGGTCAACTACATACTCGATGCCCCACGGTGGAAGCCAGCCACCGAGGTAATAATGGATAACCCCATCGTGCATAACGGTGTTCAATACGATGACCGAACACAGGGTGGAAAACAAAAGAGAGAGTATAACCCACGGGTAACACAGGTCTCTCTTCCACCACCCCAGCAAGGGCGTAACAATCGCGGACATCAGGGGTATAACAACTATCAGGATGGGGGCTTGTTCTAAAATCATTTTATCGCCTTCAGTATTTCATCTTCTTCCAGTGTGTGATATTTTTTATACATCATTATGGCAATGGCCAGCGCAACTCCGAGCGTCGCGATGGAAACCACTATCGCCGTGAGCATCAGGACATGCGGCAGGGGATTCATATACTGGGCCGCGCGTATGGCATGCGCGCCATGTGCGTCCGCGTATGTCAGGATAGGCAGGGTGGCGTCTCCCTTCTTGTAGGCGATGGAGACGAAAAACAGTATAATCGCCGTCTGAAAGATATTCATGCCTATGATCTTTTTTATCAGGTTATTCTTGGCGATCATCGCGTAGAAACCTATCATCATAAGGATGATATATATCCAGTAATTGTACTTCGCTATGATAAAATCCATTACATCAATCTCCCAGGGAGGACCGCTGCCGGCATCCGGTTATCCTCGATTCTTTTTGAACTTGTTGCGTCTTCTCAACAATAAGACACATGCCATACCCGCGGTGAATATGACCACGGTCTCACCAAGTGTATCATACCCCCTGTAGTCGGCGAGAACAGCGGTTACTATGTTCGGCGTTGCCGTTTCTGTCTCTGTATTCATGATATACCGGGGTGACACATGAAGGCTGGCGGGAGAATTGGGGTCCCCCCAATCGGGCATATCCATTGTGCCATAAATAAGAAACGCCCCCACAATCATCGATACAATCAACCCCACTGTCTTCAATCTCTTGTCCTCCTTGTTGTCTTCATCACGGCGGCAATAAAGAGAATGGTGCCTATTCCAGCGCCTACCGAGGCCTCTGTAAAAGCGACGTCAACGGCGCCAAGCTGCGTCCACATGAGACACATGAAGAAGCTGTAAGCTCCGAGAATCATAACCGCGCTCAAAAGATCCTTCACGGTTATCGCCGCAACCGCGCACATGACCACAAACAGCAGAATAATAATATCAAAGGTTATGATCATTTCTCTTCCCCTTTTACCCACGGTTTGATCCCACGCCTTATACCCGCCCTGGAAATAGCGTGTGTGGCGGTCGGCTGGGCCATAAACATAAACACCGCGATAATCACTATCTTTAAAGCGGACAGGGAAAAACCCTCATAGAGAGCAAGACCGATGAGCGACAGGAAGACTGCCAGCGTATCACCCTTCCCCGTGGCGTGAAGCCGTGTAAAAAAATCGGGGAAACGCAAGAGTCCTATCGTTGCGGTGGTAAAGAAGAAAAAACCGCCAAGGATACATAATATCGAGAGTGCAATCATTATGTGTGTCATATTTTTATCTTTCCATTTCCAGATATTTTGCCGCGGCGATACAGCCGATAAAATTGAGAAGCGCGTACACCATGCTGATATCTATAAACATCTCAACCCTGTTGTAGATATATCCAAAGATAAGAAGTATAATCAATGACTTGGTGCCTATAGCGGAGACAGCAGCTATCCTGTTGAATACTCCGGGGCCGAATATAACCCGGTAAAGCACAAGGAAAACAAGCAGGCACAAACCGAGGCCGACCACAACAAAAAATTCATTCATATGAAACCTCAACGGCAAAGCCGTAACCAGAATTCAGAAGTAAGGGGTCAGCAGACAGAATAAAAAATGACGGTCTCGTAAAAAATTATTCCGCCTACATTCTGGATTCTGACCTCTGTGTCCTTCAGCCTAATCCCGACTCGTCGGGACAGCCTGACCAGGTGAGCAGTTACACTTTTTCTTCTTTTTATTTCTCATCCTCAGGCAGTATTCCGCCTGTTGATATATCAAAAAATATGGAACACACGGCCGCCATAACCGCGAAAGCCACGCCCAGCTCAATACCCAGTATCCCCATAGCCCTTGCATGCGCGGGGTCGACATGCAGGATCACAGACAATTGACTGTAATCAAGATAATTTCCACCTAGAAGAAGGCACGTGAGCCCTATCCCTGAATAAATCAAGAGGCCCAGGCTCCCCAGCAGGATGACTGCGCCTTCAGGAACTCTCCTTCGCATCTCCTCATAACCATGAGTTATAAGGAGCAACACCAGACTTGCGCCCAGGATAACGCCTCCTTGAAAACCTCCACCCGGGCTGTAGTGACCATGCATGATAACGTAAAGCGCGAACAGCTGTATAAATGGCACAAAAATTCTCGCGATGGTCTTTATAATAATATCGTCGCTGCTGATAATCATTTACATACCTCTTTTCAATTTCGCGAATACACGGGACACATCCAATACATCCTGGATGTATATATGGTCGGCCTCCATAAAGATATGCGCCACTCTGTCCTCCATTTCCCCCGTATCCAGATCATCAGCCACTTTCCCGTCCAAGGCATGCACCATAAACTCCCTTCCCTCTATATCCATAGTGATGGTGCCCGGCGTTAGAGTTATGGAATTGGCCAGCGTCACCCACGAGATGTCACTCTCCAGTTTGGTCCTGAACGTAATGACCTTGGGATCTATCGGCATTTTCGGCGACAGGGCAAGGTAGGCAACATGAAAATTGGACATGACAATCTCACGTATAAGCCATGGTATGTAGCCAATAAACCTCTGGACAATAATCCTGACATCCCCCACCCTTACATTGGCAAACAGCAGGTCGTAACTCAGATACGCAATTATCAACGAGCAGACGACACCGAGAAAAAGGTGGAATGCATCGAACTTTCCGGACAGCAATGCCCAGAACCCGAACAGCATCAAAAAAGTGGCAACAAAGTTCTGAAAACCCGACTTTGTCTCCTGCGCGCCCTTCAGGATAGCATGTACCTTTTTCTCCTCCATCCATCTTGTCTCAGATGTCAGTTTAGTGGCAGTGTCAAGCAATCCCACAGCCCGCTCCTTCGCTTTTTCCAGGATACGGAACGCGTCGTCCGCCGCATGAATAAAGAGTGTTACTTCCATAATCTTAATCCCTACTCGTCGGGACTGCAGCCGGCACAAAGAGTACCGGAACAGCCGCATCTTTTATAATATTATAAACCTTATTTTTCTTAAATATTCGTTTCATGAAAGATTTCTCAGTCCCCGACCCTACGACAATAATGGTTCCCCTGTAATCCTCAGATGCCGTTACGATCTCTTCCGCAACTTCACCGGCATAGATATGTGATTCAGCATTTATACCCTTGTTCAGGCATATCTTTCTGGTATGTTCCAATCTCTCTTTAAGCTCTCGCATATCCTTTACTGTAAGTTTCCCACTGATAACATGAACAATATCCAGCTCATCTATAAGTTCTCTGAAAGTAAGAATATGCTCCATGACTTTTGCAGAGGCAGGGGACCAATCTGTGGCAAAGATTACGTGATCAAACAACCCCTTGTCTGACTTTTCCCGGCCCATCACAAGAACCGGCCTGCGTGACTTAAGCGCCAACTCCCTGAGGGTGGTATCATGAGAAGTCTTGTCAAGATCAACCACAATAAAGGAGACTCGTTCTTCTTCGGCAAGAGACGTGATCTCTTTACAGGAAAAATTTCTGATTGTTTTTGTCTCGAATTGAAATTCCGTACTTGAGAGATTTTTTATCCACTCATCCGGGGAGGAAGGCAAGGCGAATACCACCCTGTCGAATACCTTCTTTTCTAACAATAAGAGTTTCTTAAAAACGTCAAAAGATGAAGCGCGTTCCTTCAGATCAGTTACGTAAAGCAATTTTACTCTTTTACCTCCCGAAAATTGATGCTTTCGTAAAAAGTCTGTCATTCCCGCGTAGGCGGGAATCCAGAAACGCATAACTACTTAATCCCGACTCGTCGGGACTGGATTCCCGTTTACACGGGAATGACAAAATTGTGTATATTTCGACTTTTTACGAGTCCATCAAAATTTACTTTCACCCATCCCTACAGTTTAACACTCGCGGGAACCAGCAGGCTTGGAAGCATTGAATGCTTGGTCAACTTTTTAGCAACGCTTCCCAGAAATATTTCTTTCAGGGGGCTTTTACCTGTTGTGCCTGCAACAATCATCGAGGCTTCCCGTTCACTGGCCGCTTTTTCTATCTGTTCAAACGTACCGCCCACGTAGAGATGCGGTTCGGCTTCTATACCCTCTTTTTCAAAGGCAGAGCATACCCTCTCGAGCTTCTGCCTGTTTTCTTTTCGAATTGCCTGTATCTCCATCGCCGATGTACTCTTAAATTCCTTTTCACCGATCACATGAATGACTATCACCTTCTTCAGGATATCCTTGAACGAAAGGAGGTAATCCGCGGCCTTTTCACTGGCAGGAGACCAGTCCATTGTAAGCAGAGGCCTTTCGAATGGTTTTTCATTCACTTTTCCGGAGGGCAGCATATACTTGTACACCAACACCGGCGTGGATGTTCTTTCAAGTATCTCCAAGGTTTCAGAACCGCCATAGAGTTCCTCAAACTTCCCCCTTTTGTGCCGACCCGTGACTATGAGGTCCACATCTTCTTCAGCCGCAGTAGATATAATTTTTGGAAGTGGATTCCCCACAACAATATATGCACCCACTTCCATACCCTGCTCAAAAAGACTCTCCGCCCAGTCAATAAAGCGGACATTCGCCATCTCCCGGAGTTTTATCTCCTCATCCTTGAGATAACCCTTGCCGCGGTGCATGGCGACTTTGTCTCTTTCTATTACATGCAGGAATACTACGTGGTTAAAACCTGTTTTTCTTAAATCCATCAAAGACCGGAGGGCATCAAACCACAACTCTTCAAACTGGGTTACAAAGAGCAACTTCTTGTTCTTCATTTCATCCCCTGTCCCCTAAGGGTCTGTCAACTTCGGTCTATCAGGTCTTTTACAGCCTCCGCCAGCTCCGCCGGCTCAACCGGTTTTTCCATATAGAGCTCGGGCTCGGGCACCGGTTGATCTCCAAACTCCGTCAGGGCTTCCTGGGAACGGAGGAAAGTGCGTCTTGCAATTCCGGAAAGTATGATAACCGGAACACCCTTGAGGGTCTCATCGCTCTTCAATTCCCTGTACATACGGATACCGCTCTGCTTAGGCATTAAGACATCCAGTATTATCAGATCGGGACCCTCGTCTCTCGCTATAGAAAGCCCTGTTTCACCGTTCCTTGCTATCAGGGGAATATATCCATTCTCCTCCAGAACCGTCTTGACAAACATTATGATATCGGGATCGTCATCAACGGCAAGAACTCTCTTAGACATTACAGACTCTCCTTTGCGCTTTAATTGTTTCGGGTTAACTTACTCCTTACTCCACCTTCTCATAGGGAAGCCGCACGATAAAAACTGATCCCTCACCCGGCTCAGACAGGATCTCTATGCTGCCGTTTTGTTCCTGAACCAGTTTCTGAACAACCAGCAGGCCAAGACCGGTGCCCCTTCCCCCCTTTGTGCTGAAGAAGGCCGAGAATATCTTGCTTTTGACCTTTTCATTCATTCCACAGCCGTTATCAGCCACTTCAAATCTTATTACATTGTCATCTTCAAGTCGTGCCCCCACCCTGACATTGTGTTGTTTCTTTTCGTCAAAGTCAGATATACAGGCATCCACAGCATTCGAAACCAGATTGAGGAGGACACGATGAACCATATCCGGGTCCATCGAGACCTCTTTTATGGATGGATCAAAATCCCTCTCAACCTTAATTTGATTTTCCATTGCCATTCCATCCAGCAACTCGCAAACATCTTCGACAATATCATTTGGAAGGCAATTTCTGTATTCCGGGTCACGTTCCCTGGAATATGCAAGCAGGTCGGCAACAAGATAAGAAATCCGTCCCACATTCCTCTCTACCATATGCCAGCCCGTTCTTAGCTTATCGGTATCATTCTTGTCAAGACCAATATTTACGACATATGTCCCTCCCTTGAGACCGGCAAGAATGTTCTTTATGTAGTGGGCCAGCCTGGCAACTGTCTGGCCTATTGCCGCCAGTCTTTCGGATTTCACAAGTTCCCCTTCAAGACGTTTTATCTCCCTGAGGTCCTGAAAAAACCCAACACTTCCGATAATATCTTCACTATCATGAAGGAGTGTGCCGGAAAATCTGGCAGGGACATCATCTCCACCCCTCCCGTGAATCATAACATCTTTCCAGCCCACATCTCTCATGTCCCTTCCCCTGCTGAACATCAGACTGAACACTTCCGCTATCTCCGGGGGAAACAACTGCGTAAAATCCAGTTTCCTCACAACTTCAATCCGGGGAACCCCGAAAATAGCTTCCGCTCCAGGATTAAATATAATGATTCTGCCATTTTCGTCAGTCGCCACAATTCCATCATTGGAACTGGTTATCAGTTTATCCTGGAAATCGGACTTTCGCTTTATCTCCCCAATGGCTATATGACACATGTTTTCCAGATCCGTCGTGTATGCCCTGAGCTTTTCCCCTATAACAAGTTTTTCCTTGGCCCTCTTCAGGGCCAGTTGCAGCGCCTCTTCTCTAACCGGCTTATTTATAAAATCGGAAGCACCATACCGCAGGGCATCTATAGCGGAATCCATATCTCCGTGACCCGTAATAACGATAACCTCAGTGTCGGGATTACTGTTCTTCACTCTCTTCAGGACATCAATCCCATCCATCCCAGGCATATTAAGGTCGGTCAGAACAATCGGGGGAGATTCTCTCTCAAAAGCATCAAGACCCTCCTCACCGGAGGCGGCGGCGATTACATCATACCCCTCACTTTTCAGAGAAAGGGAGAGAATGTCGAGGCTATCTTCTTCATCATCAATCAATAAAATTTTGTTCATATCCATGATGTTATCCCAAAGCGCCAAAGCCACAACCATGATAGCAGCCGGTCTCTATTCTCGGCAAAACAGCAGAGAATTACAACAAACTATCCGGATCCCATTACAGCCCTTGCGGTCATCCTTGCCAGTTCGAGAAAAAATCCCGGATGGATGAATAACAGGAAAGACGCAAAGGCGGTAAACACGAGTGGAATAACCGCAAAGATGGGGGCCTCGTTGAACCTTGTTGAGTCATCAAAATTGGGTCCACTGGAAAAGAAAGCATTATATGTTATAGGCAGAAAGTAGGCCGCGTTCAGGAGAGAGCTGGTCAGAATAACAACCAGTATGGGAATCTGGCCGGCTTCTATGCAGCCCAGTGCAAGATACCACTTGCTTATGAAACCGCCCATCGGGGGTATGCCTATAACACTCAGTGATCCGAAGAAAAATGCTGTCATAGTGATGGGCATCATCTTACCGATCCCCTTTATCTCACTGATCTTCTTGAAGCCGGTATGGGCGATGATGGCACCGGCGCAGAAAAAGAGTGTTATCTTTCCGAAGGCATGCATGACTATATGAATAACCCCCCCTGTCATGCCCATGATACTTATCAAACCACCGGCCATGACTATGTAGGAAAGCTGGCTTACAGTGGAATACGCGAGCCTTGCCTTGAGGTCATCCTGTTTGAGAGCGAACAATGAACCGACAATGATAGTAACAGATATGAAATAGAGCAGAAACACATCGAGTGAAAGAGCGTGCATGAGATCGATCCCGAATATGTGGAAACAGATCCGCAGCACGGAGAATACTCCTACCTTGACAACGGCGACGGCATGCAGGAGAGCGCTGACCGGAGTCGGAGCCACCATGGCGGAGGGCAGCCAGGAGTGTATGGGCATTATGGCAGCCTTGCCGATTCCTGCAATAAAGAGCACGAACGTAAAGATAAGCATCGGTCCTCCCGCCTTTCCTGCCAGAATACCCTGGTCGGCAAAATCCAGGGTGCCTGTAAGATAATATGTAATAATCATTGCAGGCAGGAAAAACGCTATGGATGTTCCCATCAGATAGGTCAGATACTTTCTCCCAGCGGACCGGGCCTCCGAGTCCTGATGATGAGTAACAAGGGAATAGGTGGAAAGTGACAGCATCTCGTAAAACATGTACAGCGTGAGGAGATTGGCGGAAAACGCAACGCCAATGGCCGAAGAGAGAGCCAGCGCGAAGAACGCGTAATATCTCGTCTGCGAGTGTTCCTTGAGGGGACGCATATATCCTATCGAATAAATGGTCGTGACGATCCACAGGGAAGAAGCTACTATCGCAAACAGCAGACCGAGTGAATCAACCCGGAAGGCTATATTCACGCCTGGAAGAATCTCAACAAGGTTATACACCACCCTCTTACCGCTGAGAATGACAGGCAACATGGAAATAATAATGCCAAATTTGATCAGCGCGATCGTAATGCTGCAGGATTCTCTCAGATTGGGCTTTTTGCCGCAGATGACAATAAAAAGAGAACCAAAAAGCGAAACTGCCACAGCCAGCAGCGGTTTTGCAGATATAATGGTTTCCATGAAATAGCGTTATCCTCTCTTTTGCTTACAACACCCGCTTATTTTAAAATTTCGATGCGCTACTTAGCAATTATTCGGCGGGTTTTTCAAGTATTTTTTGGCGTTGGCTGCGATTTATCGGCCGGCACCTATCCGGCCCCAACCCCCTTTGCGCGCTCTTTCACTATAACCATCATCATCCTGACCACTTCCTCTATATCTATTCCTGTGGTATCAATGATAACGGAATCGTCTGCCGGTTTCAACGGAGCTACCGCTCTCCTTGTATCCCGATAATCTCTCGTCTCTAATCCCCGTTTGACTTCATCGAGATTGGCGTTTCCTCCATTCTCCACCAGCTGCTCGTACCTGCGCCTTGCGCGTTCATCGACATCGGCATCCAGAAAGAACTTCACATCCGCATTGGGAAACACCACCGTTCCCATATCTCTACCCTCTGTCACTATGCCCCCATGTTCTCCTGCGCTTCTCTGAAGCGGAAGAAGAGCGTCCCTCACCGCGGAGACCGCAGATATCGAAGAGGCAAGCATGCCTATCTCTTCAGTTCTGGTCCCGATAAAATCGGGACCTGATACATCCTCTCCATCTACCAGAACCCTCATATCTCCATCCGCCTCAAGGGGAATATTAATGCCGTCGCACAATTCACGAAGCGCCTCATCATCCGCTATGGATATTCCACGCTGCATCGCCTTGTAGGCAATAGCCCTGTAAAGGAGCCCCGTGTCCAGATACATATAGGATATTCTTTCGGCAAGTATTCTGCTTACGGTGCTCTTCCCGGAACCCGCGGGACCATCCACCGTGATTGTCAGTCTTTTCTCCATCGTTTAAGCCCTCTCAATCGTTCATCCCGCATAACGCACTGAAGCTAATGAAAAACAGTGTGCGGTGACGTAATAAATGCCCCCATTAACAGATAGGCAGGCACGTAATATTAATTGTGTGGATGAATTTGTCAAGACCGAAAAACCGGAAAAACATCTCCGGATGGTGTGAAATCGAAAAAAGGGCAAAGATTAAAGGCACATACAAAAAAACGGGGGGGATATAAAAGAACGGACACTTCCCGCTGATTACGTTAATAAATCTATTCGTAATAAAAAATCGTAACT
Organism: Deltaproteobacteria bacterium; assembly: GCA_019313695.1. Classification (GTDB taxonomy): domain Bacteria; phylum Desulfobacterota; class Syntrophia; order Syntrophales; family UBA2210; genus UBA2210. The sequence goes on along the minus strand of JAFDAS010000022.1, from coordinate 30,619 downwards.
ACTCAGGCATTAAATATCATTCTGCGTTTTCACTGCACTGTATGGCTGTGGGAGGCCGTAGCCTCCCCCCCCCCCCATTATTCAATCTTATTCACAATAAAATATGATCAGACATATACTTCTATTTCAGCCTGCCAGCATGGTAAGAAAGAGACCGGCTGCTGACACGGTACCGATTGTACCGGCAACATTCGGCCCCATGGCATGCATAAGAATGAAATTACGCTTGTCCTCTTCCCTTGCCACGACCTGAGCGACACGGGCAGCCATAGGCACCGCCGATACACCGGCCGCACCGATCAGGGGATTTATCTTGTCCTTCAAAAACAGGTTCATAAACTTGGCCAGGAGAAGCCCCGCGGCAGTGCTGAAAGAAAAGGCAACCAGACCGAGACAGAATATGAACAGGGACGACGGTTTCAAAAAGACCTCCGCAGGCATGGTAGCGCCTATGCAGAGACCCAGGAATATCGTAACGATATTTATCAGCTCGTTCTGGGCTGTATTGGAGAGACGTTCCACCACACCGGATTCTTTAAACAGATTACCGACCATCATCATGCCGACCAGCGGCGCGGCAGCGGGAATAAGCAGGCAGATAATCAGCGTCGCTACCAGAGGAAATCCGATTTTTTCAATCTTACTGACCGTACGCAGCTGCTTCATCTTGATCTTACGTTCTTCTTTACTGGTTAAAGCCTTCATTATGGGTGGCTGGATAATCGGAACCATCGCCATGTATGAATAAGCGGCCACCGCCGTCGCGCCGAGAAGGTGCGGGGCAAGCTTGGAAGTCAGAAATATGGTGGTGGGACCATCAGCCCCCCCTATGATTCCGATAGCGGCGGCTTCAGGCATGGTGAAACCAAATAGGAGAGCCCCAAAAAAGGTAACATAAACACCAAACTGCGCTCCCGCTCCAAGAAGCAGCATCTTGGGATTGGCTATAACGGGACCGAAGTCGGTCATGGCGCCTATGCCCATAAAAATAATCGGCGGGATTAAGTCGAAGTGATCAATGGCGTAATGGTAAGGTACCCAGAGGAGACCCCCTTCTACCATGAGGTCTGTCAGCGGAAGGTTCACGATAAACATTCCAAACCCGATGGGAATTAAGAGCAACGGCTCATAATTCTTGGTTATTGCCAGAACGATAAAAGTGAGGGCTATTCCCCACATTATAATATTGCCAAATGTTAAATGCACAAAACCCATATCTAAAAATATCTTTTGAAATACACTGAAATCCATGTCCGTTGTTTAACCTCCTTAACCTTCCTTCTTAGTCATATTTGTTACACCCACGACAATCTTCGAAAATATGCTCACTCCCGTCTGCAATATAACCAGAGTAAGGAATACCCCACCAAATCCAACAACAAACGTCTCCAAAGCTTTCCCCCAATCAATCATTGCTCACCTCTATTATCTCTTGTTATTTTTTCCATGGCGAAGTAGCCTTAGAATTTCCAGTCTCGATTAAAATCGGGACTTGTTCTCCCAATGCCCACTCCCCCGGGAAATTCCACTATGCGGAACAGTATGCCATATGTTGGTAATGTCTGGTTCCATACTACGGCACCGGCACCGTGTCAAGACTTTTTACTCCACCATCGGAACAATCCCGCGAAAGTTTCATATCCCACTGGAATTTCTTATTTTTTTCAAACTATAGAATCTCCATATAAACCAATAATTTTTTCCTCTTGACAAAAGGTGTTTTAATATGGCATGCAGAAACAACGCATAAGATAAAACGGTATTTTGTATTATGGAACAATCTGACAAGGCCAACTTACCAAACAAGATCAATTCCATTGAAAAGGCCCTTATGATTCTCATGGTATTCCGCGAAGGGCAACCATCCTGGGGTGTGAGAGAGTTGAGCGCGCATCTCGGTTTCAGCCCGTCCACTATCCAGAGGATCCTGCAAATTCTGAAGGCTTATGGATTCATCAGGCAGGATCCGAACACGCGACTGTACAGTCTTGGGAATATTTATCTTTCATTCTTCCGTGCCCTGCAGGACAATTACCCGATTACGCGAATAGCCATGCCGTTTATGAAACGGCTCCTGTCCCGGACCGGGGAGACCGCACACCTTAGCATAATAGACACAGACCGCATCTCCCGGATCTGTATCAGCAGTCTGGAATCCACCCAGGAATTGAAGGCCACCATGCCGGTTGGAAACAGGGCCCCGCTTTATGCCGGCGCCACATCTAAATGCCTGCTGGCCTTCTCCCCGCAGGATTTTATTGACAAATATCTGGCGAAAATAAAGCTTGAACCGCTAACCAATAACACAACTGTTGAAATAGAGCAGCTCATCCCAGAGCTCGCCCTGATCAGGGAGCAAGGTTACTCCTCGAGTCTGGGGGAAGCCTGGCAGGGTCTCGGGGCTCTGAGCGTTCCATTCTCTGCCTTTTATCAGGGTATGCCCCCCGTACAGGCCGCGGCAAGTCTGGCAATGCCTGAGGTACGTTTCAACAATTATGACCACCGCAAGATGTGCATAGAGGAGCTGCTTCTCGCGGGCAGGGATTTTTCAGAGGCTACGGGATGTTACAGTGGAAATTCATCTTAGAGGGTACGTTATTCTTCTGATAATCATAAGTGCTTTACCATTAAAACAATCCAGGAAATTCAGGAAATAAGAAGGGAGGATACAAAAATGATACCCTATTTAAATATGAAAGAGTTCGGCAAACCTCTGAGGGATTCACAGGTAAAGAGGGCTCAGGAAAGCGTCGCCCGGATGAATGAGGTGATGAATGAGATCGAGGCGGAGGATCAGCGAATCCGGGACTTCGGTCTTCCCGTTGATTTAGTTCATAAGCGCGGGCAACAGACTGTCTGGGAACGGATCGAATATCTCGTGGATCCGGGAATGTTCTTTCCGCTTCACACCATATATGATCCGGAACATGAAGAATCGGGGAGTACCGGTGTTGTGGACGGCATTGCGAGGATCAGCGGCAAGTGGTGCGCGCTTATCGGCTTCAACAACAAGTGGATAGCCGGCGCATGGATAGCGGGACAGGCCGACAACAACCTCCGCGTGACCGACATCGCCAAAACATTAAACCTGCCGCTTGTATGGCTGGTCAACTGTTCCGGAGTCAAACTGCCCGAGCAGGAAAAGGTCTACGCCAATCGTCGCGGACAGGGAACCTGTTTTTTCCGCCACGCGGAACTGGAAGTGTCAGGTGTTCCAATACTGGCGGGCATTTACGGAACCAACCCCGCCGGTGGCGGCTACCAGGGGATCAGCCCCACGATACTTCTGGCCCACAAGGACTGCAACATTGCGGTAGGCGGCGGCGGAATCGTCGGCGGTATGAGTCCCAAAGGATTTTTTGACGAGGAAGGGGCGGAGCAGTTGATCGACGCGACAAGGCACTTCAAACAGGTGCCACCCGGGAGCGTCAAGGTCCATTACGACGAAACCGGTTACTTCAGATATGTATTTGAAGAAGAAAATCAGGTACTGGATGCCCTGAAAGAGTACATGGAAGGGATGCCCGCCTATGACCCCAGATTCTTCAGACTGAGCGAACCGGCCGAGCCGAAGTTTTCTCCCTCTGAAATTGCATCCATTGTTCCCTATAATCAGAAGGCGGGGTATGATTTTGATAACGTCCTTGCCCGGCTGGTCGATAATTCTGAGCACCTCGAATTCAGGCCCGGGTATGGTCCGGAGGTCTATACAGGACTCGTCATGATCGACGGTTTTCTGATGGGCGCGATCGGAAACCGCCAGGGGATATTGCCGAACTATCCGGAATACACTAATGAGTATAACGGTGTCGGCGGCAGGCTCTACCGCCAGGGGTTGATCAAGATAAATGAATTCGTGACCCAGTGCGGTCGTGACCGTATTCCGATTATCTGGTTCCAGGATACATCCGGTATCGATGTCGGCGACATCGCGGAAAAAGCGGAACTGCTCGGACTGGGGCAGTCCCTCATTTATTCCATCGAGCAGAGTAAGGTACCACAGATGGTTGTTATCCTCCGCAAGGGAACGGCCGCGGCGCATTATGTAATGGGAGGCCCCCAGGGCAATAATACCAATGCTTTTTCACTTGGCACCCCCGCTACAGAGATCTACGTCATGCACGGGGAAACCGCGGCGGCAGCCAGCTACTCCCGAAGGCTTGTCAAAGAGAAAGATGCCGGCAGATCACTCGATCCTGTTCTTGAAAAGATGAATGACATGGTGCAGCATTACTATGATAAGTCGCGCCCGATGTACTGCGCGAAGGCGGGTCTGGTGGATGAGGTTGTGCACTTCGAAAAGCTGCGGGACTACATGGTGGCATTTACCAATTCAGTCTATCAGAATCCAAAATCGATCTGTCCGCGTCATCACATGATGCTCCCGAGACTCATTCAGTCACAGATCGTAACCGGTCTCGACCGCCCGAAAAAAGAAGAATAACGGTAGGGGCAAAAAACGGTCGCCGACAGGTTTTTTATAGTGACATGACTGCATCAAATGTGATAGCAAACAGTACAGTATCCTGTACGCAACGACGCGTGCAGGCAATTTTAAATCATTCAGGAGGTAATTTGAAAATGGAAGAAGTATTGGCTCCGATGCCGGGGAACATTATTGAAGTTCTGGTTAACGTCGGTGACGAGGTAAAGGAAGACGATGAGTTGTTAATCCTTGAGGCAATGAAAATGGAAAACCCGATCTGCGCCCCAGCAGATGGAACCGTAAAAGAGATAAAGGTAAAGGAAAAGGACGTAGTGGAAGCCGACCAGCTTCTGGTTGTCATAGAGTAAAAAGGGGTTGGAAAACATAGTGGAGGGGGTTCTCCTCTGCGGCAATAGAAAAGGGGGCAAATAAGCCCCCTTTTCTATCAAGTAACCGCCCCCTTAACTTTTCGCCTTCCCGATATATGGGCCGCCTTCTCTCCACAGCCAGCAACTGTTTTTAAAAATGGATGTATCCATCTCCGGTATATCCGTGCCAGGGCTGTCTTTCTCCACCCTGTGATACTGAGCCTGCACAATGGCTGATCCCATGGCAATAACGAGGCTCCTTATATGTAGACACCCTCTGACATCCCCCATGATATCCAGCACCTTTTTTGTAAAACCCCGCTTGACACAAACACCGGCCAGATTCTTGATGCTGTCCTTTATCTCAAGGCATATTCCGCCCCCCGGAACCGCTATCATATCTGCCTCGGCCCTGGTAATTACATTTTCCGGAACAGAAACATACAATCTTACAACGATATGATGAATATCCCCGGGATCGATAAACCTCTTGGCCGCATAGGAATAGGATGGAAACTTTCTGTTGTCTCTGAGCGATCCTTCCGCAAGAAGAGTGCCGTCATCCATGCTGAAAATGTTTATCGATACATCTCTTGAATGAACCAGGGTTTTTTTATCCAACAATCATTTCCTCCGTTCTCCCCTTACGGTTTTCCTCATTCAGTTCAGGGAAGAAATTCTTACGAGCCTCCACGCCCTTACGGACGGGGCTGCCGCTGGATTAAAGCGGAATATTATTATGCTTTTTAGGAGGCCTTATTTCCACTTTATCTTTGAATGCTTCAAGGAGAGCCACAACCCTTTTCCTTGTTTCCCTGGGCGCAATAACCTCGTCAATAATCCCTAAATTTGCCGCAAAATACGGATTGTTGAACTGTTTTTCATAGGCTCCAACCAGTTCGGCGCGTTTGGCCGCTGGATCCTCGGCGCCAGCAATTTCACGCCGGTAGATTATGTTGCACGCACCCTCAGCGCCCATTACGGCTATTTCCGCGGTCGGCCAGGCCATAATGTAATCGGCTCCAAGAGACTTGGAACACATGCCGATGTAGGCTCCACCATAATCCTTGCGGACAACCACGGTAATTTTGGGTACAGTGGCTTCAGAGTACGCGTGAAGAAGCTTGGCCCCGTGTGTAATAATACCCGCCCATTCCTGTTCCGTTCCCGGCATATATCCTGGGACGTCGGCAAAAGTCAGAATCGGTATATTAAAAGCGTCGCAGAATCTGATAAACCGCGATGCCTTGTCGGAAGCCTTGTAATCCAAAACACCCGCGGTGAATTTTGGATTATTTGCAATAACGCCGACCGGCTGTCCCATAACCCTGATAAAGGCCACTGTGATACTTTTTGCCCAGAGTTCATGGGATTCAAACATCTCGCTATTATCCGCGACTGCCATGATAACTTTTCTCATATCGTAACCACGTGTCGCCCTGTCCGGAACAATATCATCAAGTTCCGGGCATTCTCTGTCGGGGATGTCGGCACATTCCTTAACAGGGAGAGGACTATGGCAACTATCCGGGAGATAGGACAACAAATCCCTCACCTTAGTGATACAGTCTTCATCGTTCTCAGCAGCAACGTGACAAACACCGCTTTTTTCCGCATGGGCCACGGCTCCACCTAATTCTTCATGCGTGACCTCCTCGCCGATAACCGCTTTAATTACATCCGGCCCGGTTATATACATATGGCTGGTTTTTTTGACCATGAAAACAAAATCCGTAAGGGCTGGCGAATATACAGCCCCCCCTGCGGTAGGTCCCATAATTACGGTAATCTGAGGGATATATCCTGACCCAACGGTGTTACGATAAAAAATTCCGCCGTAACCTTCCAAAGATGGAACTCCCTCCTGAATACGCGCCCCGCCCGAATCATTTAAGGCGATAAAGGGCTTTTTGGCATCCATTGCCATATCCATAACTTTCCATATCTTTTTTGCGTGCATTTCGCCAAGGCTGCCACCGGAACTGGTAAAATCCTGGGAGGCCACAAAAAACCGGTAATAACACCATCGGCCTTGATATCTTTTTTATCCATCCCGAACAGAGTGGAACGATGTTTCACAAACAGCTGTGTTTCCTGGAAGGTGTTTTTGTCGAAAAGCAGATCAATTCTCTCGCGAGCTGTCAGTTTCCCTCTGTCATGCTGCTTTTGAACGTTTTTTTCACCGCCCATGGTCAACAAGTCATCCCTTTTTTCTTCGAATTCCCTGATTTTATCTACTGTAACTCCCATCTCTATCTTCCTTTCATATTAATAACTCAACTTTAGTCAGCAAGAAGAAATAACTCATACACCTTGCTTGTCCTTTTGCTTGTTTTCTGTGTTGTGTCGAAGCTTACATAACCAGTTATACCCGCTTCAACACGCCTTGAAAACAAACAAAATTACGGCGCAATCTGTATAACTTATTTATTCTTGATTCCTTAGCGTTTGCCCTCAGCTGGCAAGCGGCAAATGCGGATATTACAGTGATTCCATGGAGGAGTCAATAAACTCTTTGATAATATCTTCAGTCAAATAGCCGATATTTAGCAGTTTATCTGCAAGCAAGGAAAAAACTCATCTCACGGTTTCCAGACAATAAACAACCATGGCTTCCGTCCGCCTGTTCCAGCAGACGCAAGCCAGAGGCAAAGCGAATACAGACATCGAAAATGGGAAAGTTGCCGACGCTCCTCGAAATGTCAAAATTGAAGATCCCCGCAGCCATGTATAACTCCGACAAGCTGCGGGGAATCTCCGACTGTGTCAGGGAAAACTTTGATTTTACGCGCCGTTTATCACTCCCTCTTCCTTCAGACTGCCGATTTCTTCCTGGGAATAACCGAGGATCTCTTTTAAAACCTCTTCTGAGTGCTGTCCGAGGAGCGGCGCAGGAGCATAAACCTCGCCCGGTGTTTCGGACAGATGGATCGGCGAACCGGCGATTTCCATCTTGCCTATCCCGGGCTGATCAATCTCTACCAGCATTTTTCTATGCGCTATATGCGGGTCTTCACAGATCTCCTTTATATTGTTAATCGGAGAATACGGCAATCCCGCATCCTCAAAAATACCTTCCCATTCCCTGGTCGTTTTTTTCGCCATCTCAACGTCAAGAATGGGAATAAGCTCTTTTTTGTTCTCGGTCCTGAGGGGATTAGTCTTGTATTTCGGATCATCGAGGAGATCTTCTCTGCCTATGACTGTACAAAACTTCACCCACAGGCCATCCGTGCCGATAGCCGCTATGATCCAGGAATCCACGGTTTTGAATCCCTGAAAGGGTGTGATGGAAGGATGCGCCCCTCCCAGCGGTCCGGGAATTTCTCCGCTGATGGTATATCTGGCAACGGCATTTTCCAGCACGGTAAACAGGCCGTCCACCATAGAGCCATCATGATGCTGACCCCTCCCCGTTTCTTCCCGTTTGTACAATGCCGCAAGTATCCCGATAACCGCCTGATGGCCGGCAAAGATGTCCCCGACAGATGATCCGACTCTGCATGGCGGGCCTCCCTCCGGTCCCGTGATGCTCATAATACCACTGTAGGCCTGCGCCACCATATCGTAAGCCGGACGTTCGGTATATTCGGGAAGAGCATCATGGCCAAACCCGCATATGGAGGCATAGATCGCCTTCGGATTTATCTTTTGAATATCTTCCCAGCCAAAACCCAGCTTCCTCATTGTCGTAGGCCTGAAATTTTCAACAACAACATCAGAAACCTCGATCAATTCACGGAGAATCTTCTTTCCCTTTTCGTTCTTCAAATTCAAGACCATGCTTTTCTTGTTACGGTTGAGGCTTATAAAATAACCGCTTCTGTCTTTGCCAGGCTCACCGACAAAAGGCCCGAATTCCCTTGAATCGTCTCCATGAAACGGTTCGATATGAATAACATCCGCTCCAAGATCCGCCAGGAACATAGTGCATGTCGGCGCCGCCAGAACATGGCTTAAATCAACAACCCTTATACCTTCCAAAGCTCTGCTCATTGTTTCCTCCAGCTTTTTGTCTTTTATCTTGACCTTTTAACTTCAATAACTTCACACAAAACCCTTAAGAAGGGATGCCCCTGATTCTTGCAGGGACACCCCAATTAAGCAATTAAGTCACACCTCTACTTCTAACTCCCGAAAACCATATCGAGATGTTTTTTTTCAGGAACTTTATTCTGCGTCATCTTGGCAATTATCAAATAGGCAAAAAAGGCAAGAAGGAAAGATGGGATGATTTCATGGATATCCCTCAGGCCCGCGACATTAAACCTGAAACCAAACCTCCACACTATACAGCTTACCATACCAATCAGCATGGACCAGAAGGCCGCATGTCCAGTGCCCCAGCGCAGATAGAGTCCCCCAAAAATTGCCGGGAAGAAACTGGAGGCGAAGACCGCCCCCGCGAAGGCCGTCAATTCTACTATCCCGGCAGGCGGGTTGGCAGTTACAACAAACACTATAATGCAGTAGAGAAAAATGGTCCATTTTGTGTTGGTAACTATCTTCGCCGGAGGCAGTGGCTTATACAGGTTCCAGATATCTCCGATAACGGCAGTCCCAACTATCAGCATGACCGATGCGAGGGAGGACATGCCCGCGGCAAACAATCCGGCCAGACAAATACCGCTCAGCCAGGGATTACCGAATTTTGCCAGCATAAACCCAACCACCTGATCAGTGTGTTTGATTAGATAAGCCGCCTCATTCTCTGTAGTCATACCATGCACAAGAGCGCCCAAGCCCATTACGCATATAAGAGAGATCCCCAGAAATATCGGGGTTGCGATCATCGCAAACTTCATGCTCTTCGCGTTATCTACGGAGTAGAACCTGATCAGGCAACGGGGTTCAGCGATTTGTTTCATACCCACTGCCAGACCTATTCCCAGAATATACATGAATGACACAAGGGAACAGAAGGTTACCAGACCGTTTTCCATCGGCACCCCTTTCTTGGTCACGTGAGTGACATACGAAACGTTCTGCATCAACTCTCCCCAGCCGCCAACATACATTGCCGGAAGCATTACAAGGATGATCGCCACAAAGAACATCATCAAACCCTGAATCGCGTCGGTCCACAACACACTGTACATCCCACCCCACACGGTATAGGCACAGGTTATGAAAATTATGAGAAAAGCTCCCCATACATAGGGTATACCCAGAACCGACTGCAACAGGTGGGCACAACCCTTGGTGATTCCGACCATATACCACAGTGTGGCAAATATAATCACAACAGCGGCTAATACTCTTATCGCCTTTGACAATGAACTCTTATACCGATAATCAAAATAATCGGGAATGGTTACTGAAGATAAATTGGCGGTCTGTTTTCTCATTCTCGGACCTAACAGAAGCCAGGAGATCATGCAAAACGCCGTCCAGAAAAGCCCGACCCATGCCCAGCAAAGACCGGCCCCAAAAGCCTTTCCCGCCTGTCCGATGTAAGTATTCGTACTGATAAACGTTGAGTAAAAGGCAAGAGAAACTACCCACCCCGGTATTTCCCTCTTGGCGATGTAAAACTCATGCACTCCCTCAGCGGCCTTTTTCTTGAAAAAATAACCGATATACAAACAGATACCTATGTAGACAAAAATCCAGGCCAATATCACTCCATTGTTAGCTAAATATTCCATATAATCATCCTCCCTGCTCTAAACAGTGTTTTTTACAACTTGATTGATGAAGTTATTTGTCTCCGATATCTATTTTCATCTTTAAGACAATTATCGTGTTAATAACCACAAGAACGGCGATTCCCCAGTAGGCTGCTCCTGTCAAAAAATCCATATCTTCACCTCCTTTCTTTTTTATTAATAGCTATCCCGTTTATTATCCCGAAACACAAAACCAGAGCGGTTTCAGGTTTCACGGTTTTATGGTCTTTTCATTATCACTGCAGGATAATCAGTCAACACCAAATAAATACCGTATAATTACCATTTAAAACTGGGACTTTCGTGTTTTCCGATTTGCGATTATGCACAAGGTTTTCAAGAGGTTAATACAAGAAAGGATGGGGTGGTATGGGGGGATGTATCTATTTACGACTTATAGGCCAGCAAGTGAGACTTCAGATTAAGCTTCTTATGCGTTAAACCGAGTTTCCTTCTGATATTTTCCCTGTAGAATTCAATTGCCCTCAGAGAAACATTCAGCAATTCGGCTATATCCTTGTTGGTCTTGCCACCTTTAATAAGGTCGGCCACCTGAATCTCTCTCGGGGTGAGATTGAAATACGCTGAGGACAGATTCTTTGAAGATGGGGAAATGATCTCATTTAAATTTGTCTCTATGATTTCCACATAGGTTGCCTGCTTAACGTCAAGCTTGCCGTTCTTTAAATTTTCAACATAGGGCAAAACAAGCTTTCGAACATTATCTAAAACTCTTTCCTCGAGTTCTTCCTTATGCTCGTCTTTGTGTTTCAGCAAAACCTTCAAGGCAATATTGGCCTCCTCGAGATTCCGGGATTTAACCTTCAGCTCTCTTTCCCTTTTCCTTAAAACCTCTCCCGCGCGTCTTTGATCAGTGATATTCCTGGCCGTGCATACAGTTCCAACAATCTCGCCCGACTCATTCACAAGCGGCATTAAGGTTAATTTAAAAATATTGCCCAGTATTCCTTTAACTTCTATTCTATGCGGTGTTCCGGTAACCAGATCCCCTGGACCAGGGTAATAATCAGGCTGTCTGTCAGTTCCATGCATTAATTTATAGAACGACTGGCCAACCGCATCCTCGGGCTTAATATTCCTCAGGTTCGCGGCTGAACGGTTAAGGCGCGTGATCCGGTTTTCTCTGTCCAGTATAAAAATGGCATCCGACACCGAATTAAATGTTCGCTCCCAGTCTATAGCGTAATCTCTAAGTGATATCATCGTCTTATCAAGGCTACCGCATACCTCCCTGAAGGCAATGGCAAGATCACCTATTTCATCCCCCCGCCTTATACCTTCCAGCTCCTTTATGCACCCGTCTCTTTCTGCCGCGTTCCCGGTATCGAACAGCATGGTAGCCCTGCGAAGCCTTAATATGGGTTCAGTAATCCCGCGAACGGCAAAGGACACAATAAGGACAGTAATGAGAACGGCAATGATAATGCCGTAAATTATCCGTTCACGGGCAGCCCTGATAGGGGCGAAGGCCTCACTCTGTGGTTGCTGCGCGGCGACAATCCAGTTTGTCCCGGGCACATGCTTAAACGAAACGAGCATGGGTACCCCGTGGGAATCGACGGTCTCTCCAACCCCCTCAAATCCCTCTATGGCGGCATCGAATAATCTGTTGGCTCCCGGTTTGACATCCTCCTTTAAAATTCTTGCGTTTTCGGGGTAGAGAATCAACAATCTTGTTTTATCATATACATAAATAAACCCTGACCGGCCGATTTTCGTTTGTCTTATACCCTCCAGGGCCAGAGGAGAATTCAGCTGGACAGAACAGCCCAGAAGCCCCAGCGCCTGACCAGAGGCGTCCCTCAGCAGGGCGGTAAAGGTGAGTACCGGATTACCCGTCCTCACCGATCTGTACGGAACACCGATAATACCTGCCTGTTCTTTCATGGTTCTCTTGAAATATGGGCGAAAAGACAAATCCATTCCTCTTGTCTTCTGATACTTCGGATAATCAACCCAGAGTTTCCCGTCTTTATCCAGAAGAAACATGCCATTTCCAAACTTCGGGAATATACCCAGCAATTCTCTCAGTTTTTCTTCAATCTTTGGGATATCCCTCTCTTCAAGGGCTTTTTTGTCCAATGCCAGGGCAACAGACAGTGCCTCTCTCCGGGTATCATCGAGGAATCTTGAAACAACCTGTGATGAGGTGTCGGAAATACTTTCCAGCCCGTCATAAATGGAATTTCTCAGGGAATTCTCAAGAAAGTAGAGATAAGAAATCCCGGTAATGCCTAAAACCGCTATTATGATAGCGACCATAATCAACGATGTCTTGCTTCGCAGCTTCATTGTGATTACCCCGTTATACTATAATTTGCACAGCAGGCCTTGCACCATTATCCCCGGTTAACTTTTTTCAGAAACGCCGGTAAAAATATAATTACAGAATGGTACTCTCTCCACGACAAAAAGAGAAATCACTATAGCATTTCAGCTTAATCTGGCAATAGAAAAATTTACAAAAGAAAAAAGGGGCGGTTAAGCCCCCTTTTTTTATAAAGCAACTGTGTTGGTGGTCAAGGTTGGAAAGAGTCAAGAGCAGACTTGTGAATATCACGATAGCTACTGTCATCAGATAGGTGCTTTTAAAGCCACAAAATATCCACCAGTGATTCGACCTGTTTAAATTCCGGATCGGCTGTCACAATTATTCCCTTTTTCTCATGAGATAGAGCAACAACAAAGGCATCGGCATAGGATATTGCGTATCGCGCTTTGATATGCGCCGCTGACAGGACACGGGGCATGGTTGATTCGACTAATTGCACCGGTAATTCGAATATATCATGTAAAATGCTGTCCGCGATACTGCGTCCCAACTTACGCTCGATAATGTATATAATCTCCCCGAGATTTATGGCGCTCATCAGAACGGATATTTTCCCCGCGTCCGATTTTTTCAGCAGTTCTCTTACTTCCTGACCGCCCGGCTCGGCCTGGAGATATGCTATAACAGCGAAACTATCGAATATGTAAGTCAGCTTCTTCATGCTTCAGTTCTTCAGCCCTGTCTTTAAGCAACGCTTCCGTCAGGGATGTTTTCCCTGCCAGTTTTCCATACAGCGCTTCAACCGGGTCCGCAATCTCCGGGATAAGAGTTATGCGGTCTTCCTTTGCCTGAAATTCAACAGTGTCACCCGGCTTCAGGCAAAAGCGTTTTCTCAACGCTGCCGGGATCACGACCCAGCCCTTGGCCGAGACCTTTGCTTTCATGATATCTGAAGATTTCATAGTTTTCTCCATCAAACCAAATGTTATACAAAAGCGTTGATCAAAGTATAACGTTTAAAGGTGATCATGTCAAATTCTCAATTCACAAGTCAAGTCACGTCGGTCATTTCTCATCCGTCCTGTCAAAGGGGTCGGGGATCAGGAAATCTGAAGCTTGATGCTTTTTCGTAAGAAGCTCCGCTATGGCCGACACGACTGCATTATAATGAAAAGTAACTTGTTTTAAGAAGCGTAGCGCGGGGCCTCTGTGCCCCGCAGATATGTTGCCCACAGAGGGGCAACGCTACTTGATAGAAAAAGAAAAAAGGGGGCGATTAGGCCCCCCTTTCTGTCAAGCAACTGTTGTGATGAGTGAGGTTACCAAGAATGATCCCTATGATTCTTGATTTTTCAGCCCCCCGTGAATAAGAATGTTTTGTACAAAAATGTCATTAAGTTGGTATTTATCCTTGCCGTTATACAGAACATATCCCTGTCGGCAGCGGTCTTTGGCCAGCTCCCTGAATTTCAAAATTCCTTTCAAAAAATCTTTGTTAAAGGTTGCTGCTGATTTGATTTCAATGGGGATTAATTGTCTTTGCTGCTTGATTACCAAATCGACTTCGTTCCCATGAGTGTCTCGATAGAAAAATAAATCCGGACGCTTACCTTGATTATAAAGGGATTCCAATATTTCCAGGATGATAAGATTTTCATACAGTCCCCCACGAAGGGGATCGCGTTTGGCTTGATTGACAGTTTCAATTCCCAGCAGATGTGAAACGAGTCCTGTATCAGTAAAATAGATTTTTGGAGATTTTATCACCCGCTTGTTGATGTTTTCAAAAAACGGGTGTAATTCAAAGATGACAAAAGACGCTTTTAAAATACTTATCCAGTTCTTGACTGATGGCGCTGACAGTCCGATATCATTACCAAGGGATGTGTAGTTGACAACCTGTCCGACGCGACCGGCCAGCAACGTTAAAAACCGTTGGAACAAATTCAGATCTTTGACATTAAGAAGCGTTCTTACATCCCGTTCCACATAAGTTTGAACATATCCATTGTAAAAACGAGTAACGGATAGATTTTCCTGATGTAACCGAGGGAAAGCGCCTTTTACAATTAGTTCATACGCCCCCCACTTTTTCTTATACTTGAAAAGCTCCGGTAGAGAAAAAGGGAGCAGAGTCAGCAAGGCCGTTCTGCCTGCCAGGGTCTGACTTACCGCTTGATGGACATCCGGCTGATGGCTTCCGGTCAGAATAAACATGCCGGTTTTTTGCTTTTCATCAACAATCCTTTGAATATATGATAAAAGTTCAGGCGAACGTTGTATTTCATCAAGTATCGCGCCATCGGGAATATTATTTAAAAAACCCCGTGGATCTGTTTCTGCGGCCATGCGGACATCAGGATCTTCCATTGAGAAATAAGGTTTGTCCGGACATGTCATTCTGACAAGCGTGGTTTTTCCGGACTGTCGTGGCCCGAAAACAGTTACCACCGGATATTCTTTTACCGATTCAATTAACTCTTGTGTTATTTCCCGAGTGATCATGGCAGGAACATATATTTATTCCGTGAAAATGTAAAGTTGTATTTCGTATTTTCACAATCTTTTTCGGCCATCTTAATCTTAATGACAGGCTTGTCATGATCTGTATCCACCAATTCCCCTATCGATAATAGTCCATAACTATGGAAAATGGTCTTGACAATATTCCAGCGATATGGATAATAAGCGCCATGGAACGATTAATTGGCAGATATATATTTGATCCTGAAATGACAGCGGGAAAGATGATCTTTCTGACTGGTCCCAGGCAGGTGGGAAAAACTACTTTCGCTCAGAAATGGCTTACGTCAGTCGGCTCGGAAGACACATACTTTAACTGGGATGACCCATCATTAATGGTAGAGTACAAGAAGAATCCGCTCTATTTTCGGAACATT
This sequence comes from Deltaproteobacteria bacterium, assembly GCA_019313695.1. Taxonomy (GTDB): domain Bacteria; phylum Desulfobacterota; class Syntrophia; order Syntrophales; family UBA2210; genus UBA2210. The sequence continues at coordinate 14,963 of JAFDAS010000022.1, read as the reverse complement.
ATCGATGAGAAGTTCAAGAATGATCCTGTTCCTTTCGTGTTTGATGAGATTCATAAGCATTCGGAATGGAGAAATATTCTTAAAGGTTTTTATGATATTAACCGCGAAAAAATGCAGCTTCTTGTTACAGGTTCCGCCATGCTCGGCTATTTTCAAAAATCCGGAGACTCACTGGTTGGACGATACTTTTCCTATCAGCTTTTTCCGCTGGGACTTCCGGAGGTCACGGCCGATTTTTCTCATATTCTCAATGACGGCGAGATTTTTGCCGACGGCAACCTATTGGCGGGACGCGCGAGGGAGGCTAAAACACAGGGAGCGGATGAAGCCCTTGAAAAGCTGTTGAAATTCGGAGGGTTCCCGGAGCCGTTTCTCAGGGGCACAGAAAAGTTTCATCGAAGGTGGCAGAATAATTACAGGAACCTGCTGACAAAAGAAGATGTGCGGGATCTTTCACGGATTGCAGACATTAAAGGCCTTGAGACGCTGGTGGAAATCCTTCCCGCAAAAGTCGGCTCTCAGATTAGTATCCCGTCATTGAGTGAAGACCTGGGGAAAAAATACGATACCATAAAGAACTGGATAGATATATTGCAGGGTCTTTATCTGGTTTTTACACTGCGTCCCTGGCATAAAAAAATAGCACGGGCAATAAAAAAGGAGAAGAAGCTCTATTTCTTTGACTGGTCGATGCTGTCTGAACCTGGAGTTATTTTTGAAAACCTTATGGCCGTCAGCCTTATACGTATGGCGGCAAGAATGACAGAAACCGGCCTGGGGAATTTTGAAATCCGGTATCTCCGTGACAGAGAAAAGCGGGAGGTTGATTTTGTCCTGGTAAAAGACAATCATCCAGTTTGCCTGTTTGAGACAAAGGAAAGCGACACTGATATCAGCAAAGCAGGTAGATTTTATGGAGAAAAGCTCAACATCCCATTTTACCAGATTGTCCATAATGCCGGAAAAGTTGAAACATTTCCCGGAAACTGTTTTGTAATCCCGGCAACCAATTTTCTTATGCTAACAGGATAACCGCAAAAACCTTTCATCTGTCAACTTGCACAACACCGCCGACACAGTTGGCGGATTAGAATGAGTCAAGGGCAGACTTGATAACCCATTTCTTAGAAGCGTAGCGTGGGGCCTCTGTGCCCCGCCACCATGTTGCCCACGGAGGGGCAACGCTACTTGAAAGAAAAAAGGGGGCGATTAAGCCCCCTTTTTCTGTCAAGCAACTGTGTTGGTGGGTGAAGGTTGAAATGAGTCAAGAGCAGACTTGATAACCCCAATCAGAAAATTATTTGACATTTTGAAAATGGTTGTATAATATGATGTCATAATGATTGCGGTAAATGATGTCATTTAATAGGGGAGTAAGCACAATGAAAACAATAACTGTGAGAGGAATAGATTCTGCTCTGTCGGAAAAAATGAAACAGGCAGCCAGACAGGAAGGTAAAAGTGTAAATCAGGTTGTCATAGATACAATAAGGCGTCATTTCGGCATGATAAAAGAAAAAAAGTTTACAGCAGTATATCATGACTTAGACCATATATTCGGAAGGTGGTCTCAAGGGGAATTTGACAGGATTCAGGGAAAAATTGATACGGAAAGGAAAATAGACAAGGAGCTCTGGTTATGAAAAAGGTTCTGATTGATACGAACATTTATTCATATGCCATGAAGGGAGATTCTGAAACTATTGCAGTTTTGCAGCAATCTCATGAAATAGGAATTTGTGCCGTTAGTATTGGCGAACTGCTATCCGGTTTCAAGGGCGGCAATCGAGAGCCGGAAAACAGGAAAGAACTGGAAGGATTTTTGGATACACCACGCGTGAAGATGTATGGCGTTGATGAGGATACAGCAGAATTTTATGCCGAAGTCCTGAATGGTTTAAAGGAAAATGGAAAACCGATACCGACTAATGATATATGGATCGCCTCAGTTGCATTGCAGTATGGTCTAAAATTATTTTCGAAAGATCAGCATTTCAAATATGTATCCGGGTTAATGCTCGTTATTTAGGGGTCAGGGGTCAGGGGTCAGGGGTCAGAAAAAAGGGGGCGATTAGGCCCCCTTTTCTGTGAAACAACTGTGTTAGTGGTCAAGGTTGGAATGAGTCAAGAGTCAAGAGCAGACTTGACCCCATTCCATTAGAGTCAAGAGCAGACTTGACCCCCATCCACCCCTTTACGACGACGACTTAGCAGCCGATGTAATGGTACCGTTTAAGTCAACCGTATAGACCAGTGTGCCGTTGCCAGGCGAAGATGTTATTTCAAGAGTAGACAGGGTATCTTTACTCGCTGTAACGGCTGTAGTCACATCGGTGCTTTCCTTGAAACCATGAGTCTTTAAGAGATCAAGAGTCACAGCCGAGGTTGGATTCTCCGCAAAGTATGCCTGTGCCGCCGTATACGCGTTTTTCACATCCGCGTTTGCCTGCGCGTTGAAACCCCTTGCCCTGTACGCCGAAAACTGCGGGATGGCGATTGCCGCCAGGATTCCGATAATCGCGATGACGATCATCAGCTCGATCAGCGTAAAACCCTTCTGATTCTTCATCTTGTTCATTTTAATTAACATGGTTCGTTCCTCCTTGTCTCTGGTTTTTTTGATAATTTCAAAGGTTTCAATAGTTGCCTTTGATCTGGAGGAATTGCAACGAGTATGCCAGATCGCCTTTTGCTGGCATAATCCACCCCGATGTTTGTGTAATCTACTGATATTACGGAATGTTCTTCAGGGGCGATTTTTCTCCGCCCAGGCGGCCTACCGCTGGAATCGAAAGGAAAACCGGTGATTTTCACGGTTTTGAAGGGGAAATATGTACAGATGTCCCTATTTCCTTAGAAATTCTGCCGGTGTCAGAACGGCGCCGGAAAATTTATCCTTAAAATGAATCTTGTCCCAGGTAATCATCGTTGAAACGAAGGGCAGATATTTATGGGCGGTGGCCATAACCATGGCGTCACCAAGCGAGGATCTATTTTTAATTATATCAAATATTTCATTAATTCGTATGCTCGGGAAACCGGCGATGATATCAGGCGATGGTAAAACAGTTACATTATATCTGTCCTGAAAGTAGATCCATAATCCCGATAATTGCTTTTCATTCAAATTAAAAGAGAGAACCCCGCAAAGCTCCAGCAGGTTAACAATGGTTGTAAAACCGGTCTGTTTTTCAGATACATAATCAAGAAAATATAAATTTGTCTTGTAATTAGCATCTCTCTTGTAGCGGAGATCTATGACAAAAATATTTGTATCGATTAATACTAAATCCTTTTTCGTACCCATTTTACTGCCTCCTGCCATCCCTTGAATTCCGGTTCTGTTTGACGCAGGGTATCTTCGATACCTTTCCATACCTCATCAAACGATCCCGGCTTATCCAATTGACTTTCCGGCGGCAAGACAATAACGGCGACAGGTTTTCCTCGATAAGTAACGGTCAACTGTTCGCCGGATCTAACTCTCTTGATAATTTCGCCTGTCGATTGTTTTAATTGTTTGGCTGTTACTGTGTTCATGAGGACACCCCCCCTGAATGGCTACTTGAATTTAATAGTAAACACTTTGTCTCGTCAGGTCAATAGAAAAGTGGCATATCGGAAGGTGGAAAATCGGTTTCCGGTTATCAGTTCACGGGAACTGTAAACCGGAAACTGTGACCCCCTATTTATCAAGCCTGTAGCGGAGGGAATCCAGGCTTACCTTAAGGAGTTTTGCGGCCTTCGTCTTTGATCCCCCCGCCTTCTGAAGCGCTTTTTTCATGAGGTTTTTCTCGAATTTTGCGACCTCTTCATTCAGGTCCAGGCCCTCTTCAGATATCTCAAGATCGTCGGCGGAGGTCAGCGGCGGGTCACCCGCCTCAGATATCTCAAGATTTTCCGGCAGGATGATGTTGGTGGTCTCGAGGGCGACGCTCCTCTCAATGATATTTTCAAGCTCCCTTACATTCCCAGGAAAGGGGTATTCTACGAGCAGGCTCATCGCGTATGGTGATATCTTTTTGATCTCCTTGTTATATTCCCTGGAATATTTCTCCAGGAAATGATCGACCAGAGGGGGTATATCCTCCTTGCGTTCCCGCAGGGGGGGAACCTTCAGGGGTATGACGTTAAGACGGTAAAACAGATCCTCACGAAAACCGCCGCTTTTTACACGCTCCTCCAGATTCTGGTTTGTAGCGGAAATGATCCTTACATCCACGCTGATATCTCTTGATCCCCCTACCCTTCTGAAGGTCTTTTCCTGCACAACCCTGAGAAGCTTGACCTGCAGGAAGGGGGAGAGTTCGCCTATTTCGTCAAGAAAGATTGTCCCCCCGTGCGCCACCTCGAAGAGTCCCGCCTTATCGGCATACGCGCCGGTGAATGAACCCTTCATGTAACCGAACAGTTCGCTCTCCAGGAGATTTTCCGGTATGCCGCCGCAATTTATGACGACAAAGGGGCCATCCTTCCGGGAGCTGTTCTCATGTATGGCCCGGGCGACAAGCTCCTTGCCTGTGCCGCTCTCGCCCAGGATAAGGACATTGGCAACGGTCTCCGCCGTCTTTTTGACGTCCTTATACACCTTCATCATCCCCTCGCTCTTCCCCGTCATCTTTCCAAAGAAGGGCGAGCTTTTTACATCCTTCATGAATTGCGCGTCTTCCTTGCCAACTCCCTTCTTGCTCAGGGCTTCTTTTACAAGGTTCTTCAGATCATCCGGCTCGAAGTTCTTTTCAAGATAATCATACGCGCCCCCCTTCATGGCGGCAAGGGCCGTCTCTCCGGAGGCGTACCCCGTTATCAGGATGATCATGACCTCCGGGGATATCTCTTTCAGGGACTTGAGCAGACCGATCCCGTCCATGCCGGACATTTTCAGGTCGGTAATAACAAGATCAAATTTGCGTTTCCTGCAGAGGGCCAAGGCTTCCTTCCCTCCGGGAGACGTGTTTACATCATAACCTTCTCTGGAAAGCATGATCTCGAGATAGTCCCTCATCCCCTGATCATCGTCAACAACGAGGATTTTTGCCATTACGAACTCCTTTCGGCAACGGGAAGCAGAATTGTGCATCTTGTTCCATTGCCCGGTTCACTTTCAATCCTGAACGTGCCCCCGTGGCTTTCAACTATTCTGCTCACAACCGCAAGCCCCAGCCCCGTGCCTTTTTCCTTCGTCGTGTAAAAAGGTTCGCGCACATTCTTCATATGCTTTTCTTCTATCCCGCACCCGGTGTCGCGGACGAATATCTCGAGAGCCTCACGATTATCTTCACCAGCATCCAGTCTTGTTTCGATCTCCAGCGTCCCCCCCTCCGGCATCGCCTGAAACGCGTTCGACACTATGTTCCACAGGGTCTGCCTTATCTCTGTCCTGTTCCCGTATATTTCATTCTGCACGCACAGGTTCTTTACAACCTCAACGTTTCCGTTCCACCCGGGGGAAAAACGGATAGATTCAAGCACTTCGTCCATGATACCCGCGACATCTATCTTACAGCGATCCCGTGTATCGGGTCTGGCAAACAGCAGGAAGTCCCTCACGAGATTCTCCAGCTGATCTTTCCCCATAAGGATGATTTCCATAAGTTTCCTGTCCGACTCTTCCAGCTTGAGGTCCTCCGTCAGCAGTTTTATGGAGCCGCTGATAGACGCGAGCGGACTTCTCAGTTCATGCGCCAGGGCTGCCGACATCTCGCCCATAAGCGCCAGTCTTCTGCTCTTTTCAATCTCCTTCTCCATCTTCTTGATGGATGTCAAGTCCTGAAATATAAATATCCTGCCTATATCATTTCCTTCCGGATCGATAAGGGGATATATGGAAAATCCCAGTGTCGCCGCGTCTCTCTTTGATGATAATCCGATCTCGAAACGTCTTGCCACCGGGGAACCCTCCCCCCTTTCTGTCGCACTGCTCATTGCACCGGAAAAATCAGGGAATATATCGTCAATAATCCTGTCCATGGCGCCGGAAGACGGTATTCCGGTAATCTCCTCAGCCGCCCTGTTAAAAGACTTTATCCTGCCCTCAAGATCCACGGTCATGACACCGGAGCCCACGGATTCAATGATACTCTTATGGAGTATGTCCAGCTGGTCAAAGGCGCTTTCCTTCTCTGAAAGGAGCGCTTTTGTTTTTCTTTCCATCTCCACCACGAAACTCGCCAGCAGGGCCACCACATAAAAGGAGGCAACATGGATGCATATCCGCAGGAAGACATGCCCCGCCTCAACACTGTATTGGTATGTCCCGCCATAAATCGGTTGAATAGCGCCATAGAACTCAAGATCCACCAGAAGCCCGTAGAATATGCTGCAGGCGGAGGCAACGAACGCCGCCCCGTTTTTTCCCAGAAAGAGGGCGGAATATAGTATAATCAGAGGGTACAGCGTGGAGTAAACACTCTCTATCCCTCCTGTGGAATACACAAGGCCGGTAACCAGCAGGGTATCGAGAAGGCTCTGGATATACACATTTATGGAGATATTTTTTATTGACTTCAACAGGAAGACATACAAAATGGAGAGGAGATATGTTATCCCCACTATGATATATATAGCGTGGATGGAGTGAAGCGATGGCGAGTCCGGCATCCTGAACTGAATAATGGCCGCGACACCGAACAGGAATGACGCTATCGCAATCCTGAAGAATATCAGCCACTGTACTCTCGCCTTTACGGTTTTTTGTTCCTGCCGGCTGTTTTTCACGGAATCTCCTCCGATGTTGTAACAGGTTTAAGGCTGAAGGCTAACCCTGAACCCCCGAACGGTGAATAACTTTTATGCGAAGACCGGTAATCCCCCTGCTCGTAGCGCTCATCTCGGGAATAACCGCCGGAAGCCTTGTCAACATACCCGGCGCCCTGACGCTTGTGACACTTCTGGCAACCCTTGCAACGCTGTTCTTCTCAGTTGTCGCGGGACGGAGGGGTACTGTTGCCTTCTGTCTGATCATATCCCTGTTCCTGCTTGGCATTCTCAATATAAATTTCTACCTTCATCCATACTGCGGCGGGGACGACATAACGCTGCACGCGGGTAAAGAAAAGCTGACAATTGAAGGGCTGGTGTGCAGCCCTCCCCGGGTATCGCGCGATAAAACCAGCCTCGTTATCAGCTCCTCAAGGATCATCAGAGATGGAATCGCCGTTCCCGTGAAAGGAAAGATACTTCTTTCCGTCAAGGATAGCAATAACCTATTTAAATACGGCAACTATATCAGAGTGAAGGTCAGACTTAAAGAGCCACACAATTTCAACAATCCCGGCGGGTTTGACTATAAAAGATACCTCCTCTACAGGGGCATCCGCCTGCGCGGATATGTAAGCAGGCCTTCGGACATCGTCATCATGAGGGAAAGCGCGGGAAATTATCTCAAGACGCGGATAGAGAGATACCGTTCCCGCCTCAGGGGGCTAATCCTGGAAAACGCACCCTCCCCTGAAGGCGGAATCCTGCAGGCTCTCATTCTGGGAGAAAAAGAGCGCATTCCGGAAAAGATCGCCGACAAGTTCAACAGGGCTGGAGTCTCCCACATCCTTGCCATATCGGGGCTGCATGTGGGCATAATAGCCTTTCTTTCTCTCATTATCATCAGAACCATCATGAAGTCTTCGGAATACCTCCTGCTGAGATTTAACATCTTCAAGGTATCCGCCCTGTTCGCCGTCATACCCATAATAAGTTATGCTTTCATTGCCGGTCTTCGCATATCAACGATAAGAGCTACCATTATGATACTCTGTTTCCTCATCGCGCTCCTTGCGGGGAGAGGGCGCGATCTTTTAAACATACTGGCCTTCGCGGCATTTGCCATTCTTATCATAACCCCCGCGTCCCTGTTCGATGTCTCGTTCCAGCTCTCTTTTGCGGCAGTTGCCTCCATTATTCTCATAACACCGACACTGGGCGGCATGATTCCAAAAGGAACAGAAGTGGGACTTTTCAGGAAGGGCATCACAGACATCGCCCTCTTTGCCGTGGTAAGCCTCAGCGCCATGATCGGCACATATCCCCTTATCGCCCTCTATTTCAACAGGGTGTCAGCCATCGCGCTTCTCTCCAACCTGTTTATCATACCGATAACAGGATTCGCCGTCCTCCCGCTGGGAATATTGTTCATCATTGCCGCTCCCTTCGCGCCGATCGCGACAGCGTTTATACAGGCCGCCTCTTTCTTTATCCGGATATCCGTTTCCATCGTCGATTTTCTGTCATCCTTCTCCTTTTCGAGCTTCCACGTAACAACGCCGACGGTTCCTGAGATTATCTTCTACTATCTTCTGATTATTACAGCGCTGAAGCTGGCAGACGCGTGGAAATCAAAGGAGGGCGAAACAGGTCATGAATTCTCCGGCGGCAGGAAAACCCGTTTCCTTCCGGTTATGATCACGCGTCTCGGAGACATGTATATGGCCAACAGGAAAAGTTTTCTGACGCTATTCCTGAGCTTCATTCTGCTGTTCTTCGCTGCCGATGCCTTTTATACAAACATGAAAACCTCCGGTCGAAAACACCTCGAAATAACGTTCATAGATGTGGGACAGGGCAGCTCCACGCTGATAAAGTTCCCCGGGGGGAAGGTTATGCTGGTGGATGGCGGCGGATTCTACGACAGGAGTTTCGACCTGGGGAAATACGTGGTGGCGCCTTATCTGTGGCGCGAAAAGATAAAGAAGGTGGACATCATGGTACTCACGCATCCCGACCAGGATCATATCGGCGGCCTTCCCTTCCTGACCGAAAACTTTGAGGTGGGGGAGCTCTGGTCGAATGGCTGTGAATCGAAGAATGAATCCTTCCGGAGATTGAATGAAGTCATCAGGAAAAAGGCTATCCGTCACAGGATTGTGGACAAAACCACGCCGGAGCAAACAATCGGAGGCGTTTCCATAAGTATACTGAACCCGGCAAAATCGGCATCGGGAAAAGGCCTCCATTTTCCGGACTTTGATTACAACAACAACGGGATAGTAATGAAAATAACTTTCGGCAACAAGAGTATCCTCCTCCCCGCTGATATATCAAAGTTCGCCGAGGCCGAACTTGTAGCCTCCGGAATGGATCTGAGGGCGGATATCCTCATGGCGCCACATCATGGAGCAGGCACATCCAGCTCCACGCTATTCCTCAAGGCGGTCCGACCCGAAATCATCGTCATAAGCTGCGGACCGGATAACGCGTTCGGATTTCCCAATTCGGACGTGCTTGACAGATACGCAAGAGCGGGGATAAGAGTTCTGAGGACAGACAAAAACGGCGCGGTAACCATAAGAATGGATGGAGAAGATATAGAAGTCAGATATCAGGGGTCGGAAGCCGTGGACTCATAACAGTTCTACTTTGCCTTTTCTCCTGATATATGTTAGTAATTTTCGCTCGAATTCATGGGAGAGAATCTGCGATGGCAAAAATAACATCGGTAAGGGGATTTCGCGATATACTGCCGGATGAAACACCCAAATGGCAGCGTGTCGAAGAAAAGATACGCGAGATATTTTTCAATTTCGGCATCCAGGAGATAAGAATTCCCATCCTGGAAAAGACCGAACTCTTCAAAAGGGGCATCGGCGAGGCCACCGATATAGTTGAAAAAGAGATGTACACATTCCTTGACCGCGGAAATGAGTATCTCACAATGCGCCCCGAGGCGACCGCATCCGTCATCCGCGCGTATATAGAACACCACATATACGAAAAGGACCCTGTGGCAAGGCTCTTTACCATAGGGCCTATGTTCAGACGTGAAAGACCGCAGAAAGGGCGATTCAGGCAGTTTCACCAGATAAATGTCGAGTTTCTGGGACAGGAAGATCCCCGAATAGACGCGGAGCTGATGTCGATGTTGATGTATCTTCTGAGTGAAGTCGGTCTTGACAATCTGAACCTTGAGATCAATTCCCTGGGATGTGACAAGTGCCGTCCGGCGTTTCGGGAAAAGGTAACGGGTTTCCTGAAAAACAGGGAAGACAAACTGTGTGAGGATTGCCGCAGACGGCTCGTCACAAACCCCCTGAGAATATTTGACTGCAAAAATGAATCCTGTCAGGAGATTATATCCGGAGCCCCGGTGATTCTGGATTTTATATGCGCCCAGTGCGGGGAGCATTTTGAAGAGGTGAAGAAATATCTCGGAATCCTCCATATTCCATTTATAATAAACACGAAGATGGTGCGGGGGCTCGATTACTATACACGGACCGCCTTTGAGATCACCACGCAGTCGCTGGGGGCGCAAAACGCTGTCACGGGCGGCGGCAGATACGACGGCCTTGTGCGAATGCTGGGTGGTCCGGATATATCGGGGATAGGATTCGCGATAGGGTTCGACAGGCTTATCTCAATGATACCCGACGCGAACGGACAAGACGCCGGGCGTCCGAATATCTTCATCGCGGCCCTTGGCGACAAGGCCCAGGGCTTCGCGTTTTCCCTCTGCAATACGCTCAGACTTGCCGGCATCAGGGCTGAAATGGACTTCTCGGACAAGAGCCTCAAGAGTCAGATGAAACGATCGAATAAACTGAACTGCTCCCACACGCTGATAATAGGTGAAAAGGAAATGGAGGAGGGAGCGGCCCAGCTCAGGAACATGGGCGATGGAACCCAGAAGTCCGTGGACATAAACGATGCCGGGAGTATTGTAAAAGGGATCAGGGATCGGGGATCGGGGAGTAAGTTTTTTCAACCCTGAGACCCAAAGGGAATGAACATCGAACGTCCAATCCCGACGAGTCGGGAAATGATGAATTGGGAACGAAACCCTGAACCCTGAACCATTTTACCAAGAGAGGATTCACAACTTGTCTGAGTTCATAACCAGGAAAAAGAGGACAGATTACTGTGGCAATCTCGGCATTTGGCAGTGCTTTATGTTTGGAATTTCTTATCCATGACGAAAACAGTAAATATTACAACAACGATATCCGGCTGGATTAAACTGTCGAGACCGCCTTTCCATACAGTGGGCATGCTTCCCTTTATCCTTGGCGCTTTGCTGGCATGGAGATTGGAGAACACCTTCGATGCACCCGTCTTTATCCTCGGCATATCGGCCGTAATTCTTATCATGCTCTCCACATATCACTCCGGAGAATATTTCGACTATCAAGAAGATATAATATCCCAAAAAATACACAAGAGCAGGTTTGCCGGGGGGTCAAGGGTGTTTCCATCGGAAATTATCCCGCGCAGGGCCGCTCTGTGGACAAGCCTTGCTTCCATCACAATTGCCGGCATTATCGGCCTTGTCCTTCAGTTTGGCCTCAAAACCGGTCCGTATACCATATTGCTCGGCGCCATCGGTTTATTTTTCGGTTTTTTCTATTCTACAAAACCGGTCCGGCTGGTATCGAGCGGATTGGGAGAGCTTATTATAGGGCTTTGCTATGGATGGCTTCCGGTAGCGGCTGCATTCTATATACAAACAGGTTATATAAACTCTATCATCCACTGGATTGCATTGCCGATCGGAATGACCATATTCAATGTGATCCTGCTCAATGAATTTCCTGATTATCCGGCAGACAAAAAGGCCGGCAAGAAAAACATGCTGGTTCGCCTGGGAATAAAACGAGGAGTCGCGATTTATTCGGCAGTATCCATACTTGCATGGATAGCCATGTTTCTGTCTCTTAAAGCAGACGTCCCATTCAAGGCCCTTTATTTGTATATACCTGTCATGGTTCTATCGGCAGTTATTGTTGTCGCCGTATTGAATGGAAAACACAGAAAACACAGCTCGCTTGAAGTTCTTTGCGGTCTCAATATTGCCGTAAATCTCGGTACAACCGGTTCTTATATACTCGCATTTATTTAGTCAGCAAGCATAAATAACTCATACACCTTGCTTATCCTTTTGCTTGTTTTCTGTGTTGTGTCAAAGCGTACATAACTCGTTATGCCCGCTTCAACACGCCTTGAAAACAAACAACATTACGGCGCAATCTGTATAACTTATTTATTCTTGATTCCTTAGATTCGACAAAACGTATGAACTCAGAAACTCCAGACTACAAAAAGATAAAGCCCTTTTTCTGGCCGCCATCCCTTCTATTCAGGCAGATGGGTTCTGCCATGCTTATGGGATACTTGAACGGCTGGCGAAAATTACCGCACTGGCTCTTCCATGATGCCTTAAAATCGATCCCCGTTTCTAATGGCGCTATGGGCATGGGATGCATCGGCTACCCCGGACATCCCGCCTGGGAAGTAACATCGGCATGTAATCTGAGATGCATTCACTGCCACGCCTCGAGCGGAAAACCGAATCCGGACGATCTTTCAACGGATGAGGGGAAAAGGCTGATTGACGGTCTTGCAGAGGTCGATGGGTTTCGCACCCTTGTCTATACAGGCGGGGAACCTCTTGTCAGGCCCGACATATTTGAACTCCTCAAGCATTCAAAAGACGCCGGTTTCGCCAATATTATCGCCACAAACGGAACATTGATCGATGAAGAAATGGCGTTCAGGCTGAAGGAACATGGCGTTGTCTGCAACGCGATCAGTCTCGATGCGGCAAATCCCGAGGTACATAACCATATAAGGAACAGTCCCGACGCCTTCGATCTTGCCTTGCGGGGAATGGAAGCGACAAAAAAAGCCGGCATTCTCCTTCAGATAAACGCTACGGCCATGGAGATCAACATGCCCTATCTGCCGGAGCTGATCGATTTTGTGGACAAACAGGATGCGAGCATTATGCTTATGTATCAACTGGTTGCCGTCGGCAGAGGCGAAAAGATTGAAAAGGCTACCCTTAAAAAGTCAGCGAATCAAGAACTCGGAGAACTCATATCATCGAAACAGAAAAATGTGAAAACCATAATAGAGCCGGTAGCCGGTCCGCAATACTGGCCTTATATACTCAAGAAAAAGGGGATGAATACCGGCATATCGCTTAAACTCGCGGAAAAGGTATTTCACGGTTGTGCCGCCGGGCGGGGATTCGTTTACATCAAATCCAATGGTGAAGTATGGCCCTGTCCCTTTGTTGAAGTCGCGGCAGGCAATGTAAGGGAAACGGAATTCAAAAAGATATATGAGGAATCTGAAGTATTCATCAACCTGAGAAACAGAGAAAAAACCCTGAAAGGAGACTGCGGAGATTGCCGCTACAGGACAATCTGCGGAGGCTGCAGGGGAAGGGCATGGGCGTATACAGGCGATTATTTAGCTGAAGACCCGCGGTGTTTTATAGTAAAATAGTGACAAGCTGTCACTGTTTTCTTATACTGAAGAATCGCCGCGGATGGTAATTCGCGGCGGTTGAATTAGCTTGGTTAGCCGATTACGAAGAGCTCTGTAGAGTTGCGGTGACAATGCCCGCGCCGATAAGCGCACTTCCACCACAGCGATTGAACCAGCACTGCACTTTTGCATTCTGCAACGTATCACGGAGCTGTCCAGCAAAAAGGGCATATAGAGTCGCGTTTAAAGCCGCAAGAAAAAGAAACGTTGCCCCTAAAAACAGAAATTGTGGAAATGCTTCACCTTGCGTGCTGATAAACTGTGGCAGAAATGCGACGAAGAAAGCTATGCTCTTAGGGTTCAATGCTGTCACGATGAAGGCGCTTTTGAATATGGACTGCGTTGAAGTCCTTGTCGCCGAAAGCCTGGTTTCGTGTTTCCTTGGATTTGATCGCCAGAGCTTGATGCCAAGGTATATGAGATAAACGGCTCCGATCCACTTAAGCACAGAAAAGAGCGCCGCGGAGGATGCCATGATCGCACCAAGCCCCAAAAGCGAAAGTGTCATTGCCGTAAAATCACCAAGTGTTACACCCACAACAAGCGGTAATACAGCTTTACGACCGTGCGCTATCGCCTGGCTTATTACCAGGATGATTGTCGGGCCCGGTATAACCAGTATCAAGGTTGTTGCGAAGACAAAGGGAATCCAAACTTCCATATTCATTGTTTTCTCCTGACTAAAGGCTAACGAGGCTGTCGAAAAAGTACAAAAGTGGCTAATTTGTCCATTTCGCATGCAATAAAATCAACTACTTACGAACCCTAAAACCACGGGTTTAGAGTTTTTCGACAGGCTCAACGGCCGCGGTCACCGGTCGCGAGGCACAAGCGGTCGGGTGGACTGCGATGGTTAGATTCCAAATTATTTTTCAGATAAAGCCAGTCTTACACCCAACGCCATGAAAACAGACGCAAAACACCATTTGATAGTTTTTAATATCCTTGGGCTACTTAGGACTTTTTGGCGCAATAAAGATGAAAAAATGCCGTAGCATATAAAAATGATAATTGTCATTGCCATGAAAATGATGCCGAAAATCAGAATTGGTGATGTGGTAGAAGCTATATTGGGATCAATGAATTGAGGCAAAAAGGATAAAAAGAAAATCGAAAGCTTAGGATTCAATATGTTAATGAAGATACCCTGCCAGAAAATTGAGTTGCCCGTTTTTTCATGCCCGCTTAGTTGATTAATTATTTCTTCTTTATTTAACAGTGTTTTTATTGCCAAGTAAATCAGATAAGCTGCCCCAGAAAATTTTACTATTGCAAATGCAATTGCAGATGTTTTCAGAATAACCGCCAATCCAAATGCGGCACAAAATAGGTGAAAAAAAACACCGGCAGTAGTCCCGAATGCAGCTGCAATACTGGCTTTTGGACCTTTTGTTAATCCGTTTGAAATAACAAACAGCATCGCAGGACCAGGCATTAGAATGACAACGATTGAAGTTACGACAAACAGAGTGAAATTTGAACTATCGATCATCTTTTTCTCCTAAATCTAACGCCTCGAATCAGGTGATTGTTGGCGATCCTGTTCTTGCTGTTTTTGAGCCTTCCGCTCTGCTTGCTTTCGTTTCTCTTCCTTCACCATTCGCTCGACCGACCTGACATTCTCCGGACGATCCTTCTTGAAACGCTTCCTGTACAATGACTCGATGAAGTCGGGCAGGGGCTCCTTCCAGGGCTCTTGCATG
>JAFDAS010000118.1 GCA_019313695.1 Deltaproteobacteria bacterium | reverse complement strand
TTATGGCTTCAGGTTCGCAATTAACCCAAAGAGCGATGTGGAAAAAACGGATACCGAACTCCGCGTTTGTATCCTTATGACCCCGGACCTTAAAAAGTATTTCTCCCTACACGGGGTTAAAATAGAACGCGACGTGTTGGTCATACCGCGCGAAAAATGCACGATAACAAAAGATTTAATAGCCGTTGATGATATGTGTTGCCGGGAACTTCGAGACGACTATTTATGCCCCTTGCACCCAGATGGTAAGCCAGAGGGCTGTAAAAATGTCAGCTGGGAAACCGCTCTGGCAGGTGACTGTGAAATAACACCGAAATGCCTCTTCACGTACAAACTTAAAGGGCTGGAGGAATTACCCTAATCGATTTTTCAACCACGAAACGGGGTCGCGGTATTCTATTTTGGCAGGGGGACGCCCATGAAAATATGCGTTGTATAACATATTAAAGTGTGGGATGTAATTATTTATGCCAAGAAAAGCAAGAATCGACGCGCCAGGAGCATTGCATCATATTATCTGTCGAGGGATTGAACGAAGGCTGATATTTTACGACAATGCCGACAGAGATGATTTTGTTAAGCGGCTCAGCGTCGTTTTATCAGATACAGCAACGCCTTGCTATGCTTGGGCGCTTATCCCCAATCACTTTCATCTTTTTCTTCGAACAGGTATAGCGCCTATAGCTACCGTGATGCGCCGGTTACTCACCGGTTATGCTGTGAGCTTTAACCGCCGGCATCGCAGACACGGGCACGTGTTTCAGAATCGTTATAAATCCATTTTATGCCAAGAAGATCCATATCTGCTGGAACTGGTTCGGTATATCCATTTAAATCCATTACGGGCAAGGGTGGTATCGGGTTTAAAGGAATTGGATCGTTATCCTTACAGCGGCCATAGCAGGCTGATGGCAAAAATCAAGGATCAATGGCAAGATGTGGATACGGTGTTGGCGTTATTTGGCAAACAGAAATATACTGCTCGAAAGCAATACAGAGTATTTGTTGAAAAAGGGATATTAGATGGGAAAAAATCGGAGTTGACCGGAGGCGGACTGATCCGAAGTGCAGGAGGTTGGAGTGTTCTGAAATCGTTGCGACGTATGAATATCCACCTTAAGAGTGATGAACGGATACTGGGAGACAGCGATTTTGTCGAGAAGGTGCTATGCGGTGCGACAGAAAAGATGGAACACAGGTACCGGCTTGAAGCAATGGGATACGACTTTGACACAATTGTTGAAAGAGTTTCCGAGATATTTAAAATAGCGGTCAAATATATATTGTCGCCAGGCAAACAACCGGAACGCGTCGTGGCCCGCAGTGTTTTAGCTTATTGGGCTGTCAGGGAATTGGGTATTTCAGGGACTAACGTAGGGGAAAGATTGCGTATAAGCCAGTCGGCGGTAAGCAGGGCAGTTCAAAGGGGTGAACAATTGGTTTCAGAGCATCGATTATCTCTATACGATACTCAAAACGCATAAATTCATGGGCGTCCCTTTTTTGCCCTCTTTTTTGCCCTTTAGGCTATCTGCCCTTTTCAAAAAATGGCAGCCAACTGCTTTTTCATCTGATCTCACGACTCTATGAGCAGACACCCGTGATCATAACTACCAACCTGACTTTTGGAGAATGGCCGCAGGTGTTTGGTGATAAAAAGATGACAACGGCGATGCTTGATCGGATAACACATCACTGTGAGATCATCGAAACAGGTAACGAAAGCTGGAGAATGAAAAACAGCTCGCTAAGAGTACTTGATGATGAAGCTGCTTGACTAAAAAAATTTACTTCAGGTGGGTCATTTTTGGACGCCGATGGTGGGTCAAATTTAAATGCCTATTGACATCGGCAATTAAATTACTTGACAAGGGCTTTGGAGCGTGATTTGATTTTAAATCCGATAAAAAAGCTTTACAAATTCAACGCACTATAATAAAGAAGGATTAAAGCAGTTTGTTCTGAATGATAAAAAAAGGCCTTGCAAATCCAACCCACTATGCTTTATGATCACACTAATCCAGCACGAAGTCATATCCAACCGAAGGTTTCAGCCGGCTCCGGCAAGTCATGCCTTCGACACTTTTCACCGTCAATAGAGGGAAGGGAATAGATTGCAAAAACCAAATTGCAACTATGAAATCAATCCAGAGGGAGGAATACCTTTGCTTACAGACAGAGAATTCGAACTTTACAAAAATCTTGAGTGCGGATACTGTTTTGAGGCGTCAGAAAAAGATGGTGTATACTCAATGGCTTCCATTGGGTTGGTCCGTCTTGGCTTCGCACAAATCGACCAAGGTTACAGAGAAACTGCAAGGCTGACGCCACTCGGAAAGAATTTTCTCAGAAGGGAAAGAGCAATGAGGAACCCGGTAGGACGGTTTTTTTACCGGATCCTTGCGGTATAAACCTACTCTTATTATCTGTACGTTCCCTTCCCCTTATTTACTAATTCCCACTTAACGGAGATTTAGAAATGTATTGGTTTGGGTGGATTCCAATCCTCACTCACAGACTCCTGATCCGACCTGCTCTCGAAAAATTATTTGAGAAATCGATATCTTTCGATGATTTAGATGATGAGCGTTTTGTAGGAAACCAATGCTACATGGGCAGCTTCACGGCGGATGTAAGAGCCGCAATAAAAAACACGCTTGAACCAGCTCTTGACACCTCCGTTTTCTATTATGTTAAGAATTTCGATGACACAGATTCAAACATTTTTCAAAGGGTTGCTGTGTCAGTCGATAGCGACGGTTATGTCAAAAGAATAGGTTTATTTGGCTATCCAGATCCTGATGTTGTTGCTGTTGCTCAAATTCTCGAGATTGAAAAAACCGGTCTGACAAAATTCAGATTAGAACAACATGTTGAGTGCTCTGCTCATATGAAGGACGTCTTTATAAAGCACCTTTTCGGGGAAATCAGGGACATATACCACGAACACATTTATGCACCACATGGTGACTTCCCTCTCAGGCCGGTTAAAAGTAGCGGTGGAGAAAAACAAGACGCGATCGATGAAATATTCTGGCAATATCAGATTAAAATTCTTGATTATCATTCCATCATCAGGACGGCGATTAACAAGGTAGAGGAGTTATCTCTTGCCAGCACCTCGGTAAGATTTTTTCATGACATAACAATCAATCTATGCTCTGCAACAGGTGAAATGTCTTATGCCCTGTCCTTTGTTAATCTTTTCCAAAAATCTCAAGAAGAGGAAAGTAGCATCAAGAACGCAATAATATCTTTTGAGAACCTGACCAGACATCTCGAATTTGTTTCAGGTTTGAAATCGATATCCACAAATTTAATGGCTCTGAGTTTAACATTCATAGCAACTGCCTTAGCTGTATCTCAGATCACCTCAAATCTTGATCCAATCCCGAGATGGTCAATCACATTGATCTCTGCAGCATCTATGACCATCGGTCTACGACTTATTGCAGCCTTGAAGACAAAAAGACCCAAAAAATAAATTAAAGAAACTTTTTTTCTTATCCCTCGCTCTTTTTCTGCTGCTTGCTCCTATACCCGTTTTGTGTCCTCGATATTATTTTGCTTCGCATCTTCTGGAATACTCTGCATCCTGGCAAAAGTCATTTTTTGAAAAAACACATCCAGAGTGGGGCAGATTGGGGACGTTGTTGACTATGTTGAATAACTCAATTACGTTTGCAGACAGGACAGCTTTGGTGTCAAATTTTGACGGGCTGTTGCCCAAACCCTATTCTTGTGTTTCTGCCGTGTTTTGATACAGAAACCGATTGGGTAACCAGCTGATTATATTGACAGCGGATTCGGCCAAAGGCACTGCTTGTGGTGTCATTCTGATTTGGGCAACAGCCCGTTGATTAGAGCATTAGTTGACACCGATACGTACTTTATTCCCAAAAATGACAAATGAAGATGTGACTCCGCGCCACTCAAAAAAGTATTCTATCCCGTCGAAGCGCACGAAAAACGATTCCGAACACGTTCTCAAGGAAGCTTCTTTGGCCCACAAGGAAGGCAGGCGTTAGCTGAACGAAAACAACAACCAAAAGGAGAACAATGATGAAAGACGACAAGAAACTCACCACGAACGCCGGAGCTCCGGTACCGGACAACCAGAACGTCATGACCGCGGGCCCACGTGGCCCCTTCCCAGAAAGACCATGTAAGGGGCGCAGCCCCATTTTTTCATCATCGAGGTTTTGAGAGGTTTTTAAAATGGATAACTTTTTTTTAATTTCCATCTTGGCGAGTGTGTTGGGGCTTATTGTATATTATAGTCTTTGGTATCTTCTACGTAAAAAGCGAAGAGCAAAGCATTTGACTCATAGTGCTGGGTATCATGGGTTTCGTTTCGAGGGTGACATTGATGCAACCCCCAAGGACAAATTTGCACCACTGCGCCTGTTTTCCCTCCGCGTGCCGGGCAAAATGAAAAATGTTCTTAAACGCAACAACCCCTCGATTTGGATCTTCGATTATAACTACCGCATAACCTGGGATCAGGATGTAGGCCAGACGGTTGCTATGATTGAGATGCGTAAGACCAAATGGCCACCAACCGTGATCGAGACCAGAAAAAAAGAACGCTTTACGGTTGCGGCCATGCGGTTGTTAACTCAAAAGATTGCCAACTGGCAACTCAGCTACAAGGAAGTTGATTTTTCAATTCATCCTGAATTCGCAGAGAGTTATCGCGCTTTTTGCAAAAACGACCCGAAAAGCTTGAAGGGGTTGCTAACTGCGCCGTTCCTTGATTTTCTGGTTCAAAATCCCGGATGGAACGTAGAGGCAATGGATCAGTGGTTGTTGATCTATCGCCACGGGCAATATCTTAAACCAAAAGAGTTTGAAACCTTTACCAATTTGGTTTTAGCTATTTATAAACTGATAGAAAAAGATTAAGCGCCAGGCTGGCTGTTCCACCACCTCTCCACAGCTACCTGCGATTAAACGTTATATCCCTCAAAATGATGCCCATTTTCCCAACGGTAACGTAATTCGGCAGTGCGCACCTTTGGCGGCTTCTAAAATTTTTTTGGGGGAAAGGGAGACAGATTTATTTAACTCTTTTGCAATAAACCAAACGGAAAAAATCGCCGAACAACCGCATACACTCTAACAAGCAGGGTCGGGCGGCTGTAACATTTGCCAAGGGGCAAATTGGGGACGTTGTTGACTATGTTGAATAACTCAATTACGGTTGCAGACAGAATGGAGCCAACTATTCATGAGAGTAAAGGGGAAATACAATGAACAATAACATATTTCATAATCTTATCATGAGGTGCTTCAAATGAAGAGGTGTATTCTTTTACTGATCGTGTTTTTTGGATTTTCATCCGTTTGTGCGGCCTCTGACATCAGCATTTTGGAGTGGCGTCTCTGTTATCAGATAGATGATCGAGAATGCAGTTTTCCGGTTACGGATGGGCTCG
>JAFDAS010000117.1 GCA_019313695.1 Deltaproteobacteria bacterium | reverse complement strand
TTATGAGGAGGAAGTCACTGAAGATTTGGAAGCTATCCGGACATCTGCTCAACAGGGGAAGGCATGGGGGAAGCCGGCATTTTTGGAGGAGCTGGCTAATTCTCTTGACCGGATCGTAGTCCCCAGAAAAAGAGGGAGACCGAGAAAGGAGAATAAATAGGTGTGACCCCTTTTCAGCAGAAAACGGAAAAAGAACTGACCGAAGAACTCGAAGTTCTCTATCAGCATGTTGCCACGGAGAACAGTAATAATTTATCCACCATTGAGGAAGGCTTCCCCGGCCGTCCTGATGATTTAACGCATGATGCGGGAGATGGAGGCAACAACGGATCAGACGATGACTCCGGTCGGGAGGAAAGGGGAAAGAAGATGTCCGGGCCTCTGTGGGTGGGCCTGGGATTTTCCGGGATTCTTATTATCGCGGCCTGCGTCTTCTTTTTTCTTACACCGTTGCCGCACGATAAAAAACTATCACAGAATGAATCACATGTCCTCACTGTAAAAACATTTCGCGCTCCAATCACGGCAATTCCCGAAGGCTATACATCTCCGGAAGCAACTGAAGCCACAAAACAACCGGATTCCGCTTTGAACGCCGCTCCCTCCGAAAGGGAGATAACGGCTTCAGAAAAAGTGTCTTCAGATAACCTTACTTCCCTGGAGAATGTAAAGATTACAGAGCCGGAAGAGATACAACCTCCCTCCGATCTTTCAGAAGAAAAACCTTACACCATCCAGATAAGAGCTTTTAAAACCAGAAGAGCGTCCGAAGCGCTGGCGAAAAAATTTATTGGGGAAGAGTTCGACGCCCACTGGAGAAAAGAGGTCCTCAGCAATGGGGACGTGTGGTACAGAACTTTTATAGGACATTTCTCAAGCAGGGAAGATGCTCATGTCTTCAAGGAAAGCCCGGACGCCGGCGATTTTCCGAAAGAATGTTTCATTCGCAAGCTAAAATAAGGGGCGGCAATCCACCGATACATCAGAAAGTGTTTCGCCTCTCAGTCATCGATTCTTTTCAGATATCGTTCGACTATCACATCGGCATCTACTACAAGACAATCAACGTAGGCCTTCAGAAAACTCCTCAAGTGAAACCGGGATGGAAGTTTGTCATATTCATCATTCTCAATGGCCTTCAGCAAAGCAACTCTTATCTTTGTGTGCTCGGACATCTCTTTCAGAGACACCCCCAATTCCTCTCTTATCCGCTTCAAGTCATCACCGACAAGCGTATCTTTTTCAAGAATCCCGCTCAAAGCAGATGTGGAGATCACGCCTGCCTTTGGACACTTCGACAGAACTGCCGTCAATTCGACTTTTTCCGCCGCCTCCTTCCTTTCACGGACAAGAGCAAGGGCCTTTGATTCCGCAGAAAGTTCTTCCCTCGTTATAAAGCCATCCTTTACCATCTGCAGGTCATATTTATAGCGAGAATCCCTGTCTATAAGTGTCGTAAACGCATCCTCCAACATTGCCAGTATCTGCTTTCTCCGACTATCCGAAAAGAGGGAATAACTTGCCATAGACTCTTGCCGATAAAGCTCCAGGGCTTTTCTGTAGGCCCGGCGAATCTGAAACTGCAATACATTGGGCTGAATATCCAGAAGTTCATAGTAATTTGAGTTTTCGAATGATTTCATAGCCAATATCTGTTTAATCATCAGCATCAGGATTCCTGTATTTTGTCGGTGGAATCTCCTCCTGTAATATCTTTATCGTTTCCCCCGCTCATCGCTATTACAGTTTCAGACAGTTTTCTTATGTCGGTGGTCGTTTGAGTATAAGGATACTTGTCCATGAAGGGAACTCTGTTGCACACGGAATCGTGTACTCGGCTGTTGTACGCAATATTTCCGAGAAAAGTGACCGGGACTCCCAGATGTTTTTGAATCACCCCGCATATCAGGTTTCCCAATTTCGGGTTGTCGCTGTCCCTCATCTGATTCATGACCAGCGTGAAACTCATGTTTTCAAGAGATTTCTCAAAGAAATTTGCCTTTTCAGGGAACAGGTCACTAAATACGATAAGGAGATTGTCGAGATGGTCGGCATGACCCCCGGGGTCACGCTCTCGCGCCACACTGACAATGGTCCTGAAATCCGATGCCCCTGCATATTGTTTCACCATCCGAAAAAATAACGAACGGACCATGCGATAGATATTCTCGATAGCTGTTGGTTCCGGGATTACTACAAACACACCGGTATTTGAAATCATAAAGAAGTCAACGGTATTGAAGGAGGTCCCTGCCCCGAGATCCAGGATTATATAATCGTAGGATAACCGCGATATCGCTCTTGATAGCCTTTGCTTCTGCTGATACGATATATTAGATGCATCCAGGTCATTCCGGGCTCCGCTTATCAGAAAAAGTCCTGGGACCGGAGTTGGAATAACAGTTTCTTCAAGTTTCTCAACTCTTCTGTTTATAAAATCCGACAGACTCCCGGAGGGAAGCGACATTCCTATCATCGTATGGAGATTCGACGCCCCCAGGTCCAGATCTATCATAAGGGTTCTTTTTCCACGCTTTGCCAGGGCGATACAGAGGTTGCCGCCTATAAAACTCTTGCCCGTCCCCCCTTTATTTCCCCCTATAGGCATTATGCAAGTCATAATTCCACCCACGGCAATAATGTGTAATGTGTGTTTGTTATATTATAACTGAACAACATTCAAGCACTTTCAAACGTTTATCGATACAGCAATGTTAATTAAGGTCGGAGGTCGGATTGAAGCTCCGCCCTGATAAAAGTTTTTAGAGCTTTGTTTTATTACAAAACGGCTGCCTTCATTCTAAACACATTTCTGGTGTTTTCTGACGTCACTCTTGCCACATCTTCAAACGATAGTCCCTTTACCTGCGCGATCCTGCGCGCGGTATAGACCACATTAGCCGGCTCGTTTCTCTTTCCCCTCTTCGGTTCGGGCGAGAGGAATGGGCAATCCGTTTCCACTAAAAGTCTGTCTATGAGCACCCTCCTCACGACATCTCTCAGTGTCTCGGATTTCCTGTATGTTATCGTGCCCGGCATGGAAATATAGAATCCCATGTCGAGACACTTCCTTGCCATATCGTAATCACCGGAGAAACAGTGGATCACACCCCCCGAGTGGCCCTTCCATTCTTTCAGCATCTCCACAATTTCCCTGTGGGCTTCGCGGTCGTGGATAATTACCGGCAGGCCGAGTTCGCCGGCCAATTCCAGTTGCTCGCCGAATCTCTTTATCTGAATATCCCTCGGTGAACGATTCCTGAAAAAATCCAAGCCTATCTCGCCATAGGCGACAACCTTATCATTCTCTGACAACTTTCCTAACAGATCATACGTCGTCGCATCTACGCTCTTTGCGTCATGTGGGTGCACACCCACAGATGCATATATATTATCGTAGCGTTCGGCAAGGGCGACCACTTTCCTGCTGTCCTCAAGATTCAGGCCGACCGTGATGATACAACCCACACCGTTCTCTTTCGCCCTCTGTATAACACCTTCTATATCACCATCAAATTCACTCAACTCAAGATGAGCGTGAGAATCTATCAGCATACTGCTCTCCTTCCCTGTATAAATCTAAAAAACCATGTTATTTCGTAACTACTCAGGTGGATAGGCTGAAGGCAATCAGGTTATCAAAAAACTAACAGCCTTTAGCCTATCTACCTTCAGCCTAATCCCGACTCGTCGGGACAGCCTGACTACGTGAGTAGTCCGTTATTTCAGACGCGGGTCAAGAGAATCCCTTATCCCCTCTCCAAGCAAGTTGTAGCCTAATACCGTTATAAGGATCGCGAGTCCCGGATAGAGTGAAAGCCACCAGGCGATGTCGATATTGTCTTTCCCCGCCGTGAGAATGTTCCCCCAGCTCGGCGTGGGAGGCTGCACGCCTATGCCCAGAAAGCTGAGCGCGGATTCCGTCAGTATGGCGCCCGCCACTCCAAGCGTGGCCGCAACAAGGACAGAGGCCATGGCATTGGGGAGGATATGCCTGAATATTATGCGCAGATCACTGGCGCCTATGGCACGGGCCGCCTGCACAAAATCCCTTTCCTTGAGTGAAACAAAGTCGGCTCTCACCAGACGGGTAATACCCATCCAGCTTGTAAGACCTATCACTATCATTATGTTCCAGATGGACGGCTCCAGGATGGCGATCACGGCGAGTATCAGGAAGAATGCCGGAAAACAGAGCATAATATCAACAAAGCGCATGATCACCGTATCAATCCATCTCCCGTAATATCCGGCAATCGCACCCAGAATAACCCCTATAAATATGGAAACGCCGGTCGCAACGAACCCCACCTTCAACGATATGCCGGCTCCCCACATCATCCGGCTGAGAACGTCTCTCCCAAGTTGATCCGTTCCGAAAAGGTGCGCAAAGGAAGGATTCGACAATACTTCATGCAGGTTTATCTCATTCGGGTCATAAGGAGAGATCCAGGACGCAAGCAGGGAAACAATAAAGAGCAGGATAACCACTATCCCCCCGGCCATCGCCATCCTGTTTCTTGAAAATCTGTACCAGAAATCTGTTTTCATTACCTGTTGTCAATCCCCGCAAAAAATCTTACGCGATTCTTATTCTCGGATCCGCCACGGCATAAGAGAGATCAGCTATCAGGTTGCCGATCAGGGTAAGAACCGCACCTATGAACAGTATCCCCATAACCACGGGATAATCCCTCGACATGACCGACATGTAGAACAGCTGTCCCATGCCCGGTATGGCGAATATCGTCTCGAAGATAACGCTTCCGCCAATAAGTCCGGGAACGGAAAGGCCCAGGATTGTGATTACCGGAAGGAGCGCGTTTCTGAGCGCGTGCTTGTAGATAACGACCCTTTCGCTGAGTCCCTTGGCCCTGGCAGTGGTTATGTAATCCTGCCTTATTACCTCCAGCATATTGGATCTCATGTATCGGGAAAGCCCCGCAAGCCCTCCGAAAGCGGAAAGGAGCACCGGCAATATCAGATGCTTCAGCAGATCAATAAAGGCGGCAAATGGGGGCAGATATTCGTAATTCAGGGACCTGATACCCGATATGGGAAGCCAGCCCAGGTGCACGCCGAACAGTATCATCAGAAGCAGCGCAAGCCAGAAAGTGGGCATGGCAAATCCTATAAATACAAATACCGCCGTCACCTTATCAAAGAGAGAATTCTGACGCACCGCGGAAAGGACGCCTATGGGAATAGCAACAAGGATGATCAGTATCATCGAAAGAATGTTGATGATTATCGTAATCGGTATCCTCTCCAGTATCTTGTCTATGACCGGTCTGTGGTCGGGCGAGAAGGATTCCCCCAGGTCAAGGGTGGCAAGTTTCCCAACCGCCTTTGCCTCCGCGGAAACCCTGGGATTCAGATCCGTCTGCAAATCGGTGGGAGAACCCGGCGCCAGGTGGATAACGACAAAGCACACGATAGTAATCCCCACAAGGAGCGGCGCCATTAACAGCAATCTTTTAAGGACATATCTCAGCAAAGCTATTCACCCAAATAATCCAGCAGCCCCATGCGCCTGATGTTTTCCAGTGTGTGCCACAGGGTTTCCTCTGTATGCGGCTCCAGCGTTACTGTCGGCCGGATGCCCTTCTTTTTCAGCAATTCAAAAAACCGGTGAAAGGGAAAGGTCCCCTCACCCACCGGTTTGTGTTCATCGGCAAAACCATCGTTATCGTGGAGATGTATCTGACCTGTGCGGGAACCGAGCGCGTCCACCCATTCTTCAAGTGTCGAGCTGGAAAACGCGTTGAAGTGCCCTGTGTCAAAACAGAAACAGATATTCCGCGATCCCTGAAAGGCATCCAGCAAGAGACCGAGAAATTTCGGACTGCCCTCATAGACATTTTCAAGCGCTATCTTCGTCCCCATTCCGGCGGCGGTTTCTACAAAACGACTCCATGTATCCCTGCTGTTTTCCAGCCACAAATCCTCGTTGGAAACATAGTATTTTTCATCAAAGGCGGCATGGCACACCACCGACCGGGGTCTGAAAAAGGGAACCAGATCAAAGACCTGTCTGAGGCGATCTATAGTCACCTCTCTTACCTTTCGATCCACGGCACCGGGCCTCAGATCGAAAAAAGGGGCATGCAGCGTAATGGAAAGCCCGGCGTCATGAAGGAGATTCGCCACGCCACGGAATTCGCTCTCACTGAAACGATCGAGAGCAAAACAATCCAGACCTATCTCCGGATTTATCTTCTCTTTAAGGATAACATCAAGATACTCATCAACAAGCATTCTAAAGGGCATATTGACTTGGACTTTTTTCAATATCTCGCGCATATTCAGTACATCCTGACATTATATATAACAGCAACCCGGCGGGGATATTCTTTACCACAATGCCTTCATCTTGACAACCTGACTGTCATTTTCTTCTTGCAATCAGAAACACTTCCTGTTA
>JAFDAS010000021.1 GCA_019313695.1 Deltaproteobacteria bacterium | reverse complement strand
ACAAAGAATTGAAGAATGTTCGTATAGAGCGATCAGGTTTTCACGGTGAATGGAACTATAAGATCAAGCCGAAAGTTGCCATAGTGTAAAGGTTATTAATTTTCAATTCCTAAGGGCGTTGATCGCTTTCTTGAAAGTTTCTATAACCATCTTAGTAGCCGGCAATTCGGACAGGTTACGCAGGGTGTTAGGACTTTCAAGCTCTACCGGGCGGTCAAATAACTCATCCTGTACGAATGCTTTGACTTTGCCGTAGAGAACGTCGTAGCCGCTGACCAACCGCAGATCCTTCATGATGGTTTGCGGCGACACCTGCCGTGTCGAGGATCGTCGTATGGGTGACCTCACCGTTGGTGATGTCCTTGAAGACGATCTCCCGCTGCTCTTCCTCACTGAACTGCAGGTAAGCCACGCGTTGATGTCCCAGCGCGGCCACGTCCAGATCGTTGAGGTTTTTATATTCGCGGTAGACACGAGGAGTGAGAACAGGGATTTCTATGTCCAGTGCGTCGATATCTTTTTTGTCATTTTCTTTGTCAATCTCAACTACCAGAGGCGTTTTGGGCGCAGTACCCTCACCCATCGCCTTGCGCTCCAGGACAACTCCTTCGGCCTGGATGGATTCCACAAACTCCATAAAGGCATTCGTGCCGACTACGCTAACGTATTCCTCTGTATCGTCGGGGTACATCTTCCGAAGTCCACGACCAAGCGTCTGTTCCGGGAGAATGTTACTCTTGGCAGAATAGGCGCGCAAGCCCACGATGGTGGTAACATTCTTCACGTCCCATCCTTCCTTAAGCATCATTACCGAGATGATGGCCTTGAACCGGTTATCGGCGTTGTCAATCTCATTGGCCTGTTTGCGTAAGTCTTCAAGTACGTCTTTGGCTTTGCCTGATTGCACCTCGGAAATTTCGCCGTTGTTCTTTGTGTGGATAACCAGCACAGAGCCCTTTAAGTCGGGGTAGTGGCCTTCCAGATATTCCGCGACATCATCGCAGTTGCGTGTGTCATCGGTCATGACGAACAGGATGGCCTTTTTGCCCACCTTTTCGTGCTCAGCATACGCCTTGCGCCATTCGATCACGCCCAGGTCAATGTAATCGGCGTACTTTTCGGTGTATTTCGCGCTTTGTCGCTCGGAGAGCTTGGCGCGGCTGGGCGCGTCGGGCAGTACCGGGTGCTTTACTACGTTTTGGGAGATGGCTTCCACCAGCGGGTAATCGGCGATGGTCTGCACGAAGATAGCGCCGTTATTGTGCTTGGGTGTGGCCGTCGTATCCACCTGCAAGGCAAGCGAACCACCTTTTTGAAGCAGCCGGTTGTGAATATCCTCGATGGATTTAAACCAGGCCATGCGCGGATCGTGGATATGGTGTGCCTCGTCATTCAGGATCATCAACTCGTCGATATCACGAACGATCATACCCAAATCCACCTTGGAATCCGTGGTCGCGCCCGTGGGCCGCTTGCCCAGAAAATAATCTCGCATATCTTCATCATCCGGCGATGGCGGAATATCCTCACCCGAATAGACGCGGTGGATGTTGGTAAGAAAGATATTGCCGGTGGGTCTGGTGATGGTGACCTCGTCTTGCCTGTGCAGGGTAAGTTGAAAATCATCGCGCCAGTTGTGGCCGTCCACTCCATTGTCAGGAAGCACCGGATCTTCAAAGAAAATACGCAGTCCCTGAAAATCCTTGTAGATACGATCCAGCACAATGATGTTGGGCGTGATTACCAGGAAGTTGCGTGCCAGTTGTGAGTCCGGCTCGTAAAGTTTGTGGAAAAAACTCCATGCCAGCACAAGGCTGAGGACCTTGGTCTTGCCGCTTCCGGTAGCCATCTTGACTACAAAGCGCCGCCATGTCTCGTCGAACATGCTTCCCGATACAAGACCGCTCGCGTCAAAGCGCATCATGTCGTGCTTATCCTGAACGCCTGCAACATCGTACAGGTAAACGATTGTTTCCAATGCTTCGCGTTGGGCGAAATAGTACTGAAACTGACTCATGGTTCCACCAGCCTGCTCCAGCATGTGCGGAGTATTAAACCACCAGTTGAGCAGACTCTTGCTGGTATCGGCCGCGCCGACGTAACCGCCGTCCCGGAACTCCTTCACTTTCTTGCGCAATTGCGATACCAGAGGCGGCATGAGTTTGTCCATGCTGGTCTCGCGCAAGGCCTCATCAGCAGGAAACCAGCGGATATCCGGATCGAGGACAGCGTGTGGCGAATCGGGAAAATTTTTGTGTAATGCCATAATCAAAACAACCTTTGCTGCAAATCCAGTGGAGGTGCCAAAACGCTGACAATGACGAATGGATTCGAAGCTTTTTTATTGTGATGCTCTAAGGTCGTCCCAAGAATCAAAGCGGGAGAAAAACGTTTACTGACAACAAATTCATTCCAATACTTCGTCTTCACCTTGCAAACCGCTTCCGCTTCATCCCCCTGACTCGAATGAAGACAATTCCAGTAAAGTGCTCCGATCTCCCAATCCTCGATCATCAGCTTGCTTTCCTTTCCTTGAATGTCCTTGAATCGATACGAAAACTTATAGGGTAATTTCTTTACTACTTTCAATTCCTCTGCCAGAGTTGTTTCATCTTTGAAGAAATCCAACTGCCGCCTTTGTACTTCCAAATTAGCCAGCTTCTTAGCGTCCCACTCTCTTTCGACGGGTTCATGTGTGAATTCCATCCATTCAAATGGCTTGAAAACCGCCAGCGAAAGTTCATTTTGGTGTGCCGCCTGGATTATCGCAGTCAAATCGTCATGAACTGGTACCTTATTGAGAAAAACTTCATGTCTTGCGAACCACTTACCTGCCGTGGTCAGCGGTTTCCCCAGAATTCGTAAACTTTCTTCGCGAACAATCTGGTAACTCTCTGGCCGACGATCTATGTACGATTTTTCAATTTCTGCTTCGATCCACTGAAATTTTCTATATTTCTGATCATCAAGCAACTGGCGAAAACGCACAGGATAGATCCGGCGCCATTCTCCCGATTCATTCACTCCGGCCGTACAAACCAGCTCCGCGTATTTCCGCGATAGCGTTGGATAGGTATTCACCGTGATGAGAATCTTCTCTTTCATAAATGCTCGATTCGATAGCCAAACTCAGATTTGAGCAAATCAGTGATACAGTGACGATGACAGAGATGCGAATCTTTTTCGAAGCAAGTTAGCGCCACTCGTTTTTCGACATCAATTTGCTGCTTTAACAACGCCAATGTTTCTGTTCTCCTCGGCAAGTCCTGGCGATACTCATAGAAAAGATCATTGTAGGCTTCCCGTGAATTCAGGTTCTGACGTTTTTCCGACTCAATGCCAAGTTCCGGAAAATGCACGTACTTGATCCCGATCTTCGGTAACACCTGCGATAACATTCTGCCGGAAAACCCGAATTTTCGACTCACAGGATTGCGGCGGACATCACATAACACCACCACCCGATTCCGAATGAGTTTATTAAGATACTCCTCAAGCAGGATACCCTCATAACCAATCGTGAAGACTACGATCTCATTTTTGTTGTCTACGGAATCAAGTGAACGCTCCACGGCCTTCATCTCGGAAGGTGTCAGAATATGCTCTTTCGTCTTGCTAAAAATGGCATAATAGGGATAGCGGCGGTATGTCTCGGCAATCAATGCATCTCCCCTTTTCGGATTCCGCTTGAGCCACGAGCGAACTGCCTTCCGCTCCGCCGAAGCAACAGCCCATTTCTCCCCGGCGAGACTTGCTTTCAGTGAAAGCCGGTTGCCGTCTGATGTAACCCATCCCTGCTTCTCTAACAAGTCCAAATCATCCGCGCAAACAAAGGAATAACAACCATAACGAAAAGGCACAAATGCATAGTGTCCCAACTGCATCTCCCTTGTGTAAAGCAGAATGAGCTTCTGTAATTCAATCTTTCCTAAGCTTTTGCCCGCAAATTCGAGAAAGAATAACAGTAACCGCTGGCGATGATAGGCTGGAGCTTTCAGTCGGAGCGACTGGACACTCATAGGTTCACCTCCACAATCGTCATCGTATCGTTGCCGAAGATGTCCACCACCTTTACCGCGAGCTTGCGGCGAATCAGGGAAGTCCTTGTGTAAGGCCATAATATATCAGGAAAGTAATCGTTTGTTTGCGGTGATGATGGAAATGTCTTGTCCTTTGAAATCTGCATCGTCTGTTACCATCTTTAACCCCTTCTTTTTACACAGAGCGGTTAGAACCTGGTCGTTGAAATCTGAGTCACCCGCCGCATATTCGTCAACCAGGATATCGATCGCAAGTGATTCAAAACCGCTTTCTACTCGTGTACAATGTTGCAACATACGTTTGACATCAGCGGCAATGTCTCGAGCAACAGGGCTAAAATCCGTGCTCTTGCGAAATTGTTTGAAATATCTGGGCCGGGACGACTCAGGTAGAAGATTCCACTTCATTCTGGCGTAGGCGTTGACGAATTCGGAAACAATCAGCACGTCAATATAAATGCAGCTCTTTGCTGCGAGAATATTCTTTAAGGCTTCAGAGTAGGCAGTTACCCTCGTGTCAGTCGGTTTCTGTGGGCCATAGACAAACAACCAGATATTGGCATCCAGCAATAATGCCTCCGAAGACTTGAAATCATAAGTGGAGATTTCCTCAGTCTTGTGAGCCATCGTTATCGTCCTCCATCGTTTCTCGAACAGCCCTGTCGAATTTTTGTGGATCTTTAAAGTATTGCTTGGCCGTTTCAACCACGCGTTTCAAAAGCGCAATATCATCTTGCTGCATATCTCGTACATTGAGCAGGGAGCGTATTTCTTCTTCACTGAATGTGCCATACAATTGGCCTATAGCGGCATTAAGGAATGCCGATGTCAACGCAGTGATATTACCAAATGAAAGAGCGACATTTCGTTTTTTACTCAGAGCAGTCATAATGCGATCGTAGACCTTCTGTCCATCGCTGGAGGCAACGCAAAGCGGGCTACCTACGACTTCAAATATGGAAAGTTCCAAGTTCTTACTCATAATGATTACCTCAAAATATGTCGGTTTCCGATAATTCGTAAGTGAGTGCGTAGGATTGCTTGTCAGCAGTATTAATTTCCACACTTACCACTGTACCGGGAAAGGGCTGGCTTAATCGGGCGGTAAAGGTTTTACGTTTTTCCCGCTTCCAATATCCGGCATCCGAGACAATCTGGATGCACCCTTCATTTAAGTCAATGAATTGACAAAGCAATTTTAGACCCAATCCGCCGGGAATCTGACCGCGTTTCGTCGTATTGCACCCTTCGGTTGCCCATATAATGGCGTCTTCCGGCGCGAGATCAAGTCCGGCGTTTTCCTTTACATTTCGGCGGATACCAATCCCCAGATCCGCGACAGAGAAATCAAGTCTGTCTCGTTTTGGGAAAAACTGTCCGCAACTGAAAATCCCCATCTCTGTCTGTGAGTGTAACACAGCATTGCTGAAAATTTCAAAGATGCCCTCTCGGAACTTTTTCTGCAGCCCCGGTGACATGACAGGAATCTCTGAGCGTTGCATGAATTTATTCTCTATATAACCGGCAAAATAGCGATCATCTTTGACATCGAAACGCTGATACGGGATTGTTGTCCCCCAACGATCAGGAATCTTCTCGCGCCCATAACTGCTCATAAATCCATTTTTTGACAGAATACTTACAACATTTTTCTCGACATTTGTCAATTTTACCGTGTTCAAGTTTTTGCTTAAACGGTAAAGGATCGCGCCAAATGCCGCACACATATCAGCATCGAACCAGCTTGTTGCGCTCATGTCAACATCAATGTTATCGAAAAAACAATCCTTTGCTTGCCCGTGAAGGCAAACCAGGGCTTCAAAACCTGCCTTATCGTGACGAATCTCCGGTAAAGGTAAAGAAAAGTTCATACCGTCACCTCGACAATGGTCATCGTGTCGTTGCCGAAGATATCAACCACCTTGACCGCGATCTTGCGCCGCCCCGGCGTGCATTCGTGGAAAACGCTCTTCAGTTCCAGGGAGCGGTCTTTTTTTGTCCTGAATGACTGCCACTCGTTCTCAAAGATGAAATCTCCCGTCCAGCGTTCTTCCCACTCGCCGCTGTCCTCGTCTTTTACCCGGATGATTTCGCGTTTGTTCTCGAAATCGAAATCCACTGCCCAGTAGTCGATCCAGTCGGTCCAGTTTTTTGTGAGTACTTCACGATTGACGATGCCGTCCTTGTCCTTGCTCACCTTCACGATCTGTCCCTTCTCCACAACTATGCGACTGCCTTTATTTTTGATGGCAGCCTCGGCATTGGCGATAGAGTCCTGCGAATAGAACACCGAAAAATCGGTCAATTCCACTGCCGCGCTGTTCTTCTTCACGTGCGGTTTAACCTCGATAAACGCCACATCATGGAACACCACCTGATTCTTCTCCACTGCCCGCTTATCGAACACCTCGGCCGGGATGTACTTCGGCGCGATGTCGATCCCCTTGGCGCGCGCCTCGTCCAGCACATTCGGAAACAATCCCATCTCGAATTCAAAGCCCAGGATGTCCACCTTCGTAATATGTTTCTTCCGGCATTCCAAAATGACTTCTTCCACGAACAGGCGAGTCACGGGCAGGTTAACCGGGCCGACAGCGACAAGCCGTCCGGCCTTCTTGCCGTTGAAACAGGCAAAATTCTCTACCTTTTCCGCCCGATAGGCGCGCAGGATCAGATTAAGAAAGGCGGCTTCTTTTTCCTCTATCTGCTTTTGCTGCTGCTCCTCGCGCAGGTTCGGGTTGACGCCGATATAATGCTGACGCTCGTACTTGCCCAGGTTGAGAATCTCGAAGGCGCGGTAGTCCTTGCCATCGGCTTTAAGTGATCGCTGAACGCCGATCATGCGCTTGCGGGTGGTGTGTATGGCGAACTTGCCGAGGTCGCTGACGATCCACTTGCGGCCAAGTTTTTCAGCCACCGCGGCCGTGGTGCCGGAACCGCAGAAAAAGTCGGCGACGAGATCGCCTTTTTTGGAAGAAGCTTTGATGATACGTTCCAGGAGGGCTTCGGGTTTTTGGGTAGGGTATGCAACTCGTTCACCGGCAGCAGATTGTATTGACTGAATATCCAACCAAACATCTTCCGGTAGTTTCCCTTCATCAAGGTAGTAACGGTAGAGCTTCTTCTTCCCTGTTCCCCATTTTTCAACGTATTCTCGCCCGTCGTCATCAACACCCATTCTCCCCCCGTAGTTCTTTCCGGAAGAATCCTGCTTGTGCGGAGTAAACGGCAATCGAACATCCTTCTCATTGAACAACGGTTGCTTTGATTTTCCGAAGAATAAGATCGTGTTGTGCTTCTTGGCAAAGAGTTTTGCCCCCTTCCCTCCCTGGCTGAAGTACCAAATAATCTCGTTGAGGATGTTATCCTTTCCAAAAACCTCGTCGAGTACCATTCGGATATATGCGGTAACCCGCCAATCACAATGCACATAAATACTCCCATCCTCGGCCAGCAAATCGCGCATCAGCACCAGCCGCTCGTAGATCATGGCGATGAAGGAATCCGCGCCCTTGCCCCAGGTATCGCGGTAGGCAATTTCTTCGAGGATATTGGGCTTCTTTGTGAAGGTGTCCCCGCCAATCTCGATATCCATTGAAAAATCCGCACCCACGTCAAAGGGCGGGTCAATGTAGATAAGCTTGAGGCCGCCCTGGGCCTCAATCTCCTCCCGCAGCGGCCCATTCTTCAGCGACGAGAGAATCAGCTTGTTGTCGCCCCAGATGAGTTTATTCGTCCAGCCCTTGAGCTGGCGTCCGCGTTCGTCAAAAAGAGACAACTGGGCAGCTGTATCCTCCGGCTTCTCGGCGCGCGGCTCATCCACCTGCTCAATGACCTGAAACGGGAGAACAATATTGCAGACCTCGCTCGTCTTGCCGTTCCAGACCAGTTCAACTTCCCGTTTCTCCTCGAATAAGAGAAAACGGTATTTGTCCGGCAACGGTTTATCCGCCTCGATAAAGCGGATAATCTCCTGCTGTTCCTGCTCGGTCAGTCGTGGCATAAAAATTTTCTCCTTCTTTGTATTGGGCGTTCAGCCATTTCAGATCGAACAGCGTCCGAGAATAAATCCGAGAAAAGTGCCCAGTATTGTTGTGAGCACTGCAATGCGGAGGCCCTCACGATGCCTCTTTTCTTCCGTTTTTGTCTGGGATATCTGGTCGCGGAGTGCAAGGCACCTGTTGACACTGATGGCATACCGAGTTCTCCCTTCGCGACTGTCGACCATGTGGCAGTATTCGTCACCGAGTTGCTTCTGCATAATGTTAAAGTCACTCTCGGTAACATTAAGTATCTTGAGCATTTCATCTTTGTAGAAATGCGGGTTGAAGATGCCGGACTGGTCGGCGTAGCAGATCAGGGCCTCAAGTATCACGAATCGTTTGTCTTTGGTCTTCTTCATATGCTTTTCAGCCGAACGTTCGTCTTCAGGCACGTGCCGCGTCGCCTTGCAAGCCATTGATAAGTGGCATGTGTCTTCCGATGGGCTAAGCAAATTCGATATTAAAATCACCCATACCCGCATTGGTTTGATGAGTGACTCGCACGAACCTTTTTTTCTGGCCAAGCATTTCGGCGATTTCAACAATGACGCTGAACTTTTTATGTGATTCTCGATTCAACTTTTGAACAGAAAAGACCTTGATTGTGGCATGATGAATCGTTTTTAAGTGTGCTTGAACCTGATCGAGCCCCCAAGTCGGATTACTCACGAGCGCAGCTTGCAGATCATGGATGTAATTGCTTAAGTAATCGCGAAGAACCCGTTCTACGTCAACACTTGACTTTGATGGCAAGGCACAAACTGCCTCATATAACTCACCGTATCTATCCGACAACTCCGTTGTTGTCATGGCCTTTGCCATTTCCTCGATCTCTTCTCCGACTGCTTTTCGCTTGGCGTCGTCTGTAAGTTCGTAATGGTCCCCCATGTACTTGGGTAAGTATCTTTCCAACGTACCACCGGGCAGCAGGATTACGTTTATTTGCTTTAGCGCGATGATAATTTGCTTTAGCCGTCCTTCGATCTCATCGATATCTGACTGAGATAAAGCTTCAATTATTGCCTGCCGATTTTGACTAATCGCGGTCATCACAGCCATACGTGCCTTCGCCCAATTTTTCCCGTTCCACTGTGATCTCGGTCCCAGGTTAGTTAGAAAATCTACCAATCGCTTCATTGGGGGCAGTGGATTATTGATTTCAAGAAGTCGATCGATTACGTTTGTTAGCTTCCTATCCAGTTCTCCGCAGTACTTAGAAAAATCGCTTCCAACGCCCGCCGTTACCAAAAAACTTTGGACTGAACCGTCCTCTCTAACACATGCTCGAAGATTTCCCCCAAACAAACTGTCGAGATCATACAAGAAATGTGCATTCTTGCCAAAGGCCCGGCATAGCTCCAGATAGCGATTCACTTCCTCGCAGCCACCAGCATCGATGATGCAACTTCCTGCCCCAGCGACGGATACACCACGTGCTTCCTGCATCGTCCCGACGA
Organism: Deltaproteobacteria bacterium; assembly: GCA_019313695.1. Classification (GTDB taxonomy): domain Bacteria; phylum Desulfobacterota; class Syntrophia; order Syntrophales; family UBA2210; genus UBA2210. The sequence goes on along the minus strand of JAFDAS010000021.1, from coordinate 35,962 downwards.
TTTGAGCGTCGAGAACACCTTCTACAAATATCGGGTTGTCAGAAAAGAAGAGTTGCTTGTGGTGTACATTCAATCGTGGCACCAATGTTGACAACCTTGCTGTCGCCGCTGAATCAAGATCAAAAATGTGTTTTGGAATCGAATGCTTTAGATCGAAGGAAATAACGGATTTCACATCTTCGATAGATCTAAAATCAAGGATAAAAGGAGAATGTGTGACCAAAAAGACGACCTTCTTTTTATTGTCTGCGCTTGGGTCGCCTGCTATTTTGCGAACCTCTTGCATAAAGAATGCCTGAAATTGGGGATGCAGATTGAGTTCCGGTTCATCAATAATAAGGTATGAATGATCATCATTGTATAAATGCGTAAGGAGGACAAGCAGTTCCTTAATTCCATGACATTCATCTCGATCAAGTCTGTAAGAATCGCCTGTTTCGCCAAGAACCGCCCGTGCTACAAGATTTCCGGAGTCCCATTCGAGTATGATTTTTCGATTGAACAGATGGCTTAAAGTCGCCTCAACCTGTATGCGTAGATCCATCCTTTCTTCTAAAAGCACGATCGTATCGATTCCCGATCCTTGCTGGCCAGCGCTTTTGAAATTAGGAAACTGGTTTTTGGCAAGTCCATTTGCAAAATGATCTCCAAAAATATTCTTCAGCGGATTGGCTTGCTCCATACCACTAAGTCGATCCGTTCCTAACATGCGTACATTTTCTAAAACTGAACGCAATGCTTCTGCGAATTTTGATTTGCCGCTTCCGTTTGGTCCGACCAGAAAATTGATAGCCCCTATCTGTGTAATTTCAAACTTTTTCTGCTTCCATGGTATGGGCAGGTCAAATGACAATGCTTTGTTTATCATGTTTATCATATCCCCATGTTTGTGTCCGAACAGTAGGTGACGCTGTTAACTTATTAACTTTGAAGCAAGGTATAACCTTTTATCTCTGCAATATGTTGCCTTCGAATGACTCCATTCCCCCGTACATCTAAGCATCCGGTGGCCACAATTTTTCCCTGTCCACTCGCCGTTCGATAACATCTGCTGAAACACCAAACGGCCTTGATAATTGAGTGCTTATACGCGAAAGCACGGCATTGGGATCCGCTTTCAGATATTCCAGCATGTTATTTAGCTCCAGTAATTTCAAGGCATTATCAATTTCACGAACAAGGTCTTCTCGAGGAACGAGAAGGCGGCCGGCAAACTCATTGGCCTGGTATTCAAAGTATCTGTATTCTGTGTCGGGCAGGCTCAGGAGGATATCTTTCCATTCCTCTGCCGATTCGAATACGATCATGGCGTAAAAATCTTTGTGAAGAAAAAAATGGCCGAGTTCATGGGCAAATGAGAATCTCATTCGGTTGGCGAATTTTTCATTCATATAATGATCGTGATCGACAACGATTCCTCTCAAATCCGATCTGAGACAGGCTTCCATGTCAGTCTGCTGCATGAGGTTATTCTCCGGATCGATATCGAGCTTTAATTTGAATTCTACAATAGCCTCGACATCGACTGGCAGCTTCCCTGCCGACCAATAACGGTTGCGGACATCTTCCGCGCAATCCCAAATATCTTCCAATCTGAGCCATTTGCACCTGAACTCGGCCTGATTCAATCCCTATGCCTCCTTTTTGATCAGATCTATCAGCCTGTCTAATTCCTCCGCTGTTGGTTTGTCACTCCTCACCGTTCTGAAAAATAAAGGCAATGCATTTACGATTCTTTTGTTCGACGCTATGTCCTCGGGTAACATCTGCGCTCCAAGGCGGGACAGATCCTTTGTTGTTTGCCATTCATCCGATCCCTGCTTAATACCGATTAGATCTGCGATGCGCCTCAGCTTCACTTCGTCCTGGGGTGGAGAGAGAAGACCTCTCTCCACCTTGCTCCAGTTGCTGGCATCCCAATCGAGTTTCTGACAAAATTTTCTTAAAGTGATGCCTCTGGCGATTCTCCTTTCCTTGATAAATTCACCAAACATCGCTCCTCCCCCTTTCCTGGCTCATCTTCATACATTTCTTTCTCTCTTCCTCTATTCACTGTGGTTTATTGTATACCACATGTGGTATAAATAATACCACAAAGGGAATCTGTCAAGGTTTATTCTCACTTTTTTCTTAAAAATCGTAACTATTCAGTACAATGTTTTTTTATATTCATAAATGCTGGGTGCTTCCGGAGCTGTTGAACGAATTATCCTTTTCACGTCCGAACAGGGCGGAATCACCAAACTTTCCCAGCATTTTCTTAATCGCGCCTTTAGCTTCTTCATATGAAATTCGTTTTACAGTTTGGTCCGATACACTGCCTAATTCCAGCTTCCCGTAGTCGTATCGATCAAGCGTGTCCAGAGCATAGCTGAAATCACCAATGACTCTCAGGAGACCTTCGGATTCAGACGTGGAGAGCAGTTTGCGATCAATCATATTATCGATAAGCTTGATCGATTGTTTGAGCGCCTCATATTTTTCAATCTGTGTCTGTAATCTCTTTTCATTCAGCGCGTAGCCCGTGACAAGATAATCTTTCAGTATTCTGTTGGCCCAGACGCGGAACTGGGTGCCTCGTAATGAATTGACACGATAACCGACGGAAATGATCATATCAAGGTTATATAAATTCATTACCCTTTTTTTGCCGTCCTGGGCAACCTGTGCAATTTTTGCACAGGTTGGATCGTGCAACAATTCACCGGTTTTATAGATATTTCTTACGTGCCTGAGAATAACGGTCCTGTCCCTCTGAAAAAGTCCCGCCATTTGATGAGCATCAAGCCATACAGTATCCTCCGCCAGATTAACTTCTAAAGACGCCTGACCGTCTTCCGTTTGATATATGACTATCTCACCTGTATTTATTTGTTTATTCATATGTCAGTATTACCGTCCGGAGCGCGGAACCGGATTGAAAACACACCCCATTTTTCGTCCCGGTGACCGCAATAGTAATCTAACCCGTTCACAAAACACAAAAACCCCGCTTCTCTTATCGAAAAACAGGGCTTTGGATAATCAGACCATAATCTCCCTCTTGGTTACAGTCGTTCACGTTTAAAAACACATGCCCTACGTTCAAAATCCGATGGAACTCGCTAACTGACTAAACCTATTACCGTTATATGTCAAGAAGTATTGCCGATGGGTAAGGCTTCGATGGTATGCATCGGAATCGTACCGATGCCGCCCTGATCTGAAAAAATTGGTTGATATATTGCCGGAAAAATCCGCGAACTGGTCAGGCCCATGCCGGAGTGAAGGGAACAAAAGACTGGATTCCCGATCGGGGTCGGGAATGACAAGTTACCTGGAAGTGCTACTTTAGCCACTGTTCTATTTCCAGAGATGCCTGGATTATGGAATCCCCGCGGGTTTTCTCGTCTTTTTTGCTTTTGCCGGCCTGATCGTCGCGTTCAAGCATAAACAGAATCGCGTAAACCGGGACATTGAAGACCCTTTTCAGCAGGTCGATGGTCTTGTTCTTTCTCTCTTCCACCTTTTGGCGATCCGCATAGCTGTCTCCCGCTTCTTCATTATATCCGAAGTCATCGATTATCAGGATGCTCTGAATCGCGTCCAGTTTCAAAATAGTTCTGACCATCTCCCAGAATCCCTGATCGACCTTGTGCGCACCCATATCAGCGGAATTGGCGACGACAAATCCCTGAGATACAGTCGCGCCGGGCACATCCTTCAGCGATATCGCCCCTGCACCCATTTCCTTGAGAAATCCAACGATATAATCTGTAGCCTCGGCGTAATGATCGGTGGCAATCACCGTCATAACGGAGGACTCTTCGCCCAGTTTTTTCAGGATGGGACGCCATCGACTATCTACAGGGGAATGTTCAAGGTAGCTGTCAACAAAGCGCTCGGCGCTCAAGCGTATCTTCTCATCCGAGACCGCCGGAGAGAACACCTCTTTAATTCTTCTGTACATGACCTCCCTGTAGCCGATGGAGGTAGAACTCCCCACTTCCCAGGTGGGATTGGCTATCTCGTCCCAGAATGTTCCCGGGTCCGCTATCCCCAGAGCCGCAAGACCGCTCCGTTCCAGTTCCCCTGTCAGGTTGTCGTCTTCTCCAAACCGGACGGCATCCGGACTGAGGGTGCCTGAATAATCAAATATGACGAGTTTTTCAAACATCACACACGATCCGTTCTTCCCCGCGCATCTGCTATTATACCGGCCAGTTCCCTTGACGCCGCTTCGGGATCGGGCGCGGCGCATATGGCGGAGACCACGGCAAGACAATCGGCCCCCGCGGCTGCCACATCCGCCGCGTTGGATTCGTTCAGTCCCCCGATGGCGACAAGCCGGTGGCGCGAAAAGGCCCTGATCCTGGCAAGACCGTCCAGTCCCCAGGCGCCCTTTGTGTCGGTCTTCGTGGGCGTTTCAAAGACAGGACTGACGCCGATATAATCACAATCAAGGGCCTCTGCCTCCTCAACATCCTCCCATGTCTCCACAGACAGACCGATAATCGCTCCGGGACCCATGAGTGACCGCGCCATTTTATACGGCATGTCAGCCTGTCCCACATGCACGCCATCCGCCTTCACCGCTAATGCCACATCAACACGGTCATTGATGATCAGGGGTATGCTAAAGGGTTCAAGGATCTCTTTGATACTTAAAGCCTCTTCGATGAAGGCCCGTGTGGACTGATCCTTTTCACGTATCTGCACATACCGGGCGCCCCCCTTTACAGATCGCAACACCACATCTTCGAGTGATCTGTCGCCGCACAGATCGCGGTCGGTGACGAGATACAGTCCCTTCACTGTAACTCTCCTATCCTGATACTATTTATCAGGTCATCTTCGGACAGGCGGAAAAGTGCATCCAGAAAGCCGACCTGCAGGCTGCCCGGCCCCTCGGAACTTTCAGCGGCAGTCTCTCCGGCAATACCCATCGCTGCCATGGCCCCCGCGGCCGCGGCCGGAAAAGAGGAATCGACGGCGGCAAAGGCGCCGCACAGGGCGGTGGCCGCGCAGCCCATACCGGTAACTTTCCCCATCATCGGGTGTCCGTTTTCAATTGTTATCACATTCTCCCCACTCACGATATAATCCACCTCTCCGCTCACGCAAACGGTACTGCCTGTCTTTTCGTTCAGACGTTTTGCCGCCTCCAGCGCGACACTCGAAGGATCGGAGCTGTCCACTCCCTTTGTCTTTGTTTCCCCCATCACGAGCGCCATGATCTCAGAGGCATTTCCACGGATAATAGCCGGAGAGAGGGCATCGATAAGGTCATGGCAGGTCTTTGTTCGATAGGAAGTTGCCCCGGCTCCTACCGGATCCAGGATAACCGGTATCCCCAGCTCACCGGCCCGTCTGACGGCACGAAACATCGCCTTCACCCATGATTCGCTCAGGGTGCCTATATTGATAACCAGGGCTCTGGCAATGCCTGTCATCTCTTCCACCTCTTCCACGGCATGCGCCATAACCGGAGACGCCCCCATCGCCAGAAGCGCGTTGGCAGTACTGTTCATCACCACGTAATTGGTTATGTTGTGGATCAGAGGGGATGTCTCTCTGATCTTTTCGATATCCAGCCAGATATTCTTTGCTGTAATCTTCATGGAACTTCTCCTATTTCCCAAGTATGGTCGTCACATCCACCTTCTTTTCAATAAGACCGTAACGAAAGGCAAAATCGGCGAACTTCTGCCATTTTTTCATGTCACAACTCTGACTGTGGGCATAAAGGGGCAACGTAATCTTAAACGCCTTCGATTCCATCTCCCTTGGTGCTTCGGGTACGGCGCTGAAATAGGTTTCAAGCGCCCTCTGGGGGTCTTTCCTCGCCCGTGAGATGGCGCGATCTATCGCGCGGGCAAAGCCTCTGACGGCCTCCGGTTTTTCCGTCACCGCCTGTTTTCCACTTATAAAAACCAGCTCGTCGTAGTCCGGTATACCCCACTCGCTGAGCTCAAAATATCCGGGTTTGTACCCCTTTTCCTCAAGCGCTACAGTCTCGTAGTTCTTATAGGGACCCATAATCGCGTCCACCTTCCCCGCCACCAGGGACTGCGCAATCGAGAAACCCACATTGATCGGCTCGTAGCTCTTGATCCCGTTGATCTTCGCGAATGCCTCCATAAGCAGATCCATCATGCCCGGAACGGTGTAACCGATCGTCTTGCCTTCCAGGTCTGCCGGGCTTTTGATCCCCTTTCCCTTCAAAAAGAGGAGGACACTGAGGGGGTGTTCCACCAGTCTTCCAACAACCCGGATCTCCAGACCGGCCGCGGCGCCGATAATCACCTGTGGTTCGTACGAAACGGCAATGTCGACATTACCGGAGGCGGCAAGCTTCATGGCATCTGTAGTCGAGGAAGGTGTAAGTATCGTAACATCGAGACCCTCATCGCCAAAAAATCCTTCCTGCTGCGCCACATAGATGGGAAGGTGGTCTATGTTGGGAAACCAGTCCAGCATGACCGTAATCCTCTGCGCGGCGCAGATGGGAGACGCCGTCAGCAGAAGAAACGACGCCAGAATGATTGAAACGAATACCTTAAAACTGTTTTTCATAAGCATATTTTTCCTTTCTTTATTTCCAGGCTTTTGTTGGGTTTCGTACCTCAACCCAACCTACAACTTTATTTCCAGTAAATGACCTTCTTCTCCAGAAGGCCGACAAAGGTCCACAGGGCGAGCCCCATAACGGACAGCCACACGATAGCCGCGAAGACCAGGGACACCTGGAGCCTCGCGTTGGCCTGTATCATCAGATAACCCAGACCACTTTGCGCTCCCACCCACTCTCCGATGACCGCTCCTATCGTGGCGACGCTCACTCCCACCTTCAACCCGGAGAAGAAATATGGAAGGGCCCAGGGCCAGTAGAGGAGTCGCATCTTCTTCCAGAATCCGGCGCCCATCAGATCGAAGAAAATCGCGTATTCACGATCGCAGTTCTTATATCCCTCAAGCAGGCTGACTGTTATGGGAAAAAAGATGATGATCGCCGCCATCAGGACCTTGCTGGCAAGACCGTATCCAAGCCATATCACCAGGAGGGGAGCCAGGGCGAATACGGGCACGGCCTGAGATGCCACAAGAAAGGGCGACAGGGCACGTTCGACCGAGGGGCAGGCAAACATGACCGTCGCAAGAGGCACCGCGACCAGCAGGGACAGAAAGATTCCCATTATTATCTCCAGCGCGGTCACACCCGCGTGCGGCAGGAGAAGAGAGGCCTTAAATACTGTTGTCTTTAATATCTCACTGGGGGCGGGAAGGATGAAATCAGGGACAGAGAACCACCCGCAGGCAAACTCCCAGGCTGCAATGACAACCAGGACAATCAGCAGGGAAATCCAGTTAGATCGTTCCATCGAAATCGCCCTCCAGCTCTTCAAGCACATGCTCTTTTATCTTCAACAATTCAGGATTACTGCTCCTTCCGGATTTCGGCATATCCAGGACAAACCGTTCCCTTACCCGCATCGGCATAGGCGTCAGGACAAGCAGTTCATCAGACATCAAAAGGGCCTCCTCTATATCGTGCGTGATCATCAGGATGGTCTTGTTAAACTCACTCTGGAGCAACAGGAGCAAGCCTTGGAGGCTTCTTCGGGTTATGGCGTCAATGGAAGAGAGGGGTTCGTCCAGAAGAACCAGTTCATGCTCAAACATCAGTGTCCTCACCAGTGCGCAGCGCTGACGCATACCGCCGGACACTTTCTGTGGTGTATAATCCTCGAACCCATTCAGCCCCAGGCGCTCAAACAGGGCTATAGTTTTTTCCCGCGAATCCCGACTCGTCGGGACTCCGGCAATCTTTACCGGAAACATGGCATTGTCAATCAGGGAAAACCACGGGAGAAGCAGGTCTTTCTGCTGCATGTAAGCCGCCCTGCCCATCAGATCGGAGACATCTTCCCCAAGCCAGGATATCCTGCCGCCATCTCTGGGGAAAACACCGGTCAGCACATCGAAGAGTGTGCTCTTCCCGCAGCCGGACGGCCCGATCAGGGTGGTGAAGCCGCCCCTGCGAACGGTCAGATCGAACCCGTCCATAACGGTGAGATCCTCAAATTTCTTTGTCAGGCCTGAAACTGAAAGCATGCTCACCTCTATTCCTTAAATCCACCTTCAGGCATACCACCGTCCCTGAACAGATAGGCCATGTGGTTGGTCGGCCCGTGACCTCCGCCTATACAGAAGGAATGCCTGATAGCCATGGTTATATAATCCTTCGCCCTCTTGACCGCTTCGAACACATCCATCCCCTGTGCGAGCCCCGTGGCGATAGCGGCGGAGGTGGTACATCCGGTGCCGTGCGTATTCTTCGTGTCTATCCTCTCTGATGTAAACTCATGAAAATCCCTGCCATCATACAAAATATCCAGGGCATCTCCCGACATGTGCCCTCCCTTCAGAAAGATATTTTTTGCACCCATCCGGTTTATGGCCCTGGCCGCTTCTTTCATGTCTTCAACAGTTGCAATCTTCATCCCTGTCAACTCCTCGGCCTCGGGGACATTAGGGGTTATCACAAATGCCAGTGGCAAAAGCCTGTCGATCAGTGTCTGCTTTGCCTCCTGCCTTATAAGCATCGCTCCGCCCTTGGCCACCATCACGGGGTCGACGACGAGCTTTTCTATCCCATATTCTTCTATTTTCCCCGCAACGGTTCTCATGATCTCAGAGCTGGAGAGCATCCCCGTCTTCGCGGCGTCGACACCGATATCGGTAGCCACCGCGTCGAACTGTTTTTCAATGAAATCTGCGGGCACTTCGTGGATTCCATGCACACCAAGTGTATTCTGAGCGGTCAGGGCCGTGATCACGCTCATGCCGAAACCTCCGAGCGCGGTAATCGTCTTTAGGTCCGCCTGTATGCCGGCTCCTCCTCCGGAGTCAGATCCCGCTATCGTCAACACTTTTTTTATCGTCATATCTTACTCCTCTAAACTTGACAAAGTCGTAAAAAGTCAGAAAACACCATTTTTTGTCATTCCGGCGGAAGTCGGAATCCAGTAATTTCAATATGTTCTGGATGCCCCCGTATCAAGTACGGGGCAGGCTTATCAAGTCCGGCATAACGTTTTTGGGACTTTTCACGAGTCCATCAAACTTGATGGCTTTGTAAAAAGTCGAAATATGCACAATTTTGTCATTCCCGTGAAGCTTGTCCTCGACCCCGATCGGGGAACAGGAATCCAGTTCTTTCAAGTGCTTAGCTCTCTATGAATTCCCGCCTACGCGGGAATGACAGAAGGGCGATACCCGTTATTCTCGAGACCCTGACTGGATTCCCGCCTACGCGGGAATGACAGACTTTCTACGGGTGCGTCAAACTTTAAGCTGTCGTATAATCAGCAGATACCCCGACTTCACCAAAATTGACCCTCTTGTCCCGGCCAGCCTGTTGCTCACACCGTATGGTCTTCCAATCTCCATCACCCCGTCGGAAAGAGGATATCTGAAACCTTCGAGTGTTATCCCCCTGACGTCTGAAGACATGGGGATCAGAGAAACCGTTTCACCCTCTCTGCCGTCGATTACACATGACCGGTCAATGACAAAAAGCTCGCAATTCTTATCAACTATTTTCGCGTCGATACCACTCTTCGCGCACATCACGAGGAGGGAGATATTCGCCAGTTCGTGATCGATCCTCCCTCCGAGAGCGCCGAATATGCGTATCTGGTCCGGATTCATTTCAAAGGCGCTCTCAAGCGCTAATTGCGTATCGGTTTCGTCCTTGTCTTCGGAATGCCTGATAATCCGGCTCCCCTTCTGTTCAAAATATTTCAGGGTGGCCTCGTCGACGGAATCCATGTCCCCCACGATCATGTCGGGCACCCTGTCGAGCTCTTTCATCCTCCGGGCCGCGCCGTCTGTGCAGATAAGGACCGGGTCGCCGGCGCGCCTGATCTCCTCATCAAGAAACCGGAGATCATCCATGACACCGTTCGATATGACAAAGATTATCTTATCCATACAGTCCGCCCCCTAACAGAAACAAAAAAGATGCACTCGTAAAAAGTCGATTTTAAATGGCAAAGTAAAAAGCTCCAAATGGAGGTGCACTCCCTACAGGGTAGTGCACCTCCCGGTAAGGAACATTACATTTATATTGCATCCCTTCGGGCTGCCTCCGGGCAAGGCGCGCAAATCGTGAGGAATGAGGCGTACTTACGGTACGCCGCAGTGACGAAGGATGCAGTGGAACACCTAAGTTGGACTTTTTACAAAGCCATAAAAAAAGGCATACCCGGTACGGATATGCCTTCAAAAAACGCTGTATTCTATCTCCCTGCGCTGGCATTACCCAGATCCGGTTCAAAGGGTATCATCTCAGCCCGGGATCACTATGCCCCGAGCACCCCTGAATCTTTTAAGTTGCCATTCTATTCCAGACTTCACCTATAATCAAGAAAAAATCGTAACTACTGCCCGCAGAAAACATCCATCATCCTGAATTTCTCCGCGTCGAACAGCCCTTTGTCGCTCATCTTTATCCCGGGGATAACAAGGAGCGCCATGAATGACAGTGTCATAAAGGGCGCGCGCAGTTTTGAACCCATGGTCTTGGCCATGCCATCAAGCTTTATGTATCTTTCGGCCACGCTGACGTAATCCTTATCACTCATAATGCCGGCAATCGGCAGCGGGAGCACCATCTCCCTGCTTCCCGAAACTGCCCCTATTCCACCGCGATTGCAGATAACAAGATTGACAGCTCTGCATATATCTTCATTGGAAACCCCTACGGCAACAATGTTGTGGGAGTCATGCGCCACGCTGGATGCAATCGCCCCGGTTTTTATGCCGAAGTTGCTGGCAAAACCCACCGCCGGTTTTGTGTCTTTGTAGCGGTTCACGACTGTCAGTTTGAGAATATCTCTCTTCGTGTCCGACACCGCACAGCTGTTTTCCACCTTTGGAAATTCGATCAGTCTGTCTGTAAACAAAGTGCCGTCCGTGGCCTTTATAATGTTTATTCTGCCTTCCATACATGGGATTTCGAATGAGGCGGGTTCCTTTTTTATTGCATGAAAATTGTTGATAATCTTTGAAGCCCTTCCGGATATAAGCGAAACGCCCTCACGCGCCACGGCCCTGCCATTTATATACGTTTCCAGGATATTGAGATCGGCAAGGTTGTCAACCCTGACAAAATCGGCGGGATCACCCTTGCGAAGCAGGCCCACATCCAGGCGATAGTGCAATACGGGATTCACCGAGGCGACTCTCAGAACCTTCATGACATCAACGCCGTAATCGATCGCCCCTTTCACCATATCGTTGATGTGACCCTTCAGCAGGTCATCGGGGTGTTTGTCATCGCTGCAGAACATACAGCTTTCGTAGTGCTCGTCAAGGATGGGAAGACATTCTTCGAAGATATCGGCCGCGGACCCTTTTCTGATCTGAACCTTAACGCCCTTTTCGATGTTCTCAAGCGCCTCTGCACGCGAAAGACATTCATGATTTGTCGATATTCCGGCGTTTATGTATCTCTCCAGTTCACCTCCACGCAGGCCCGGAGCATGGCCATCCACCGGTTTAGAGTACTCCGCGGTCATGCTGATTTTGTCCATGATCTCCTTGTCGCCGTTTAGAACTCCAGGAAAATTCATAACTTCACTCAGATATCCAATCTCATCCAGCTTGAGCAGTTCTTCCACTTCTTCCACTCCCAGCACGGCGCCTGCTGTCTCAAAGGGCGTCGCCGGAACGCAGGAAGGCGCTCCGAAACAAACCTTCATCCGGGACATCTTCGCGTCTTCTATCATATACTTCACGCCTTCAATACCCAGCACATTCGCAATCTCATGCGGATCGGATATCGTGGCAACCGTGCCATGCACGGTCGCTATCCTGGAAAATTCAGCAGGCGTCAGCATCGAGCTTTCAATATGGATATGGGCATCCACAAAACCGGGCATGATGTACGTATCACCACCGGTCTCCTCCCGGACGATATCGACTATCCGCCCCTCTGAAATCACCAGGGTTCCCGGGTAGATTTCGGAATGCACCACATCAACAATGTTTCCTGAAATTCTTTTCATATTCCTTTTCTCTTGGAAACCTGAAATTCTTTTCATATTCCTTTTCTCTTGGAAAATTGAACCCAGATTTTCGATATATCCGCCTGTGAAAAACCCGGATGCACCCAGCGGCCATTCCACTTCCCACATGGGGGATGGTGCTGTATGCCCTTTTTGTAAGTTATGGAATTTAAAGTCTATCAGCCGTGTGATCTTTGCCAAGGTAAAAATTGATCCAGGAGGAGGTCTGATAAAGGTCCCAGTTGCAGGGGGGCACAATGCCGTCATCCAGATCCGCCTCCTCGCCGTAATGCTTCAGCCTCGCATAGGCCTCGACGTAAACACAAAGCCGTTTTTCGGGATAGACTTCACACCAGCCGTTGAAACTCCCTCCGCAGGCGCCGTTGCGCTGGTGCTTCGGGCACCGGGACATGGGGCAAATGTAGGCCACGTCGGCAAGAGCGCAATCCCCGCAGTCCCGGCAGTCAAAAAGCGCAACCTTGGCCAGGTGCTCCAGCTTATGAAAAGCACTTTCCGCCTTTGACCCTTCGACGACCCGACTGATGCCTCTCATCAAGCCGTAAAGCTTCTTCCCTGGTTCAAACATCAACCGATGGAAGGAACGCGACATCCGATAGGAAAAACCGACCGGAGCGTCGAGGGGTCGCCCCTGCCGCTCTGCCGGCGCTGCCGCATTGAGTCCCGTTTCAGAATCCCGTTCATAATAGTAGAATCCACCCGGCTGCGGATAGTCGAAATGGCGGAGCATATCCCGCCAGTTGGGGGCTAAGGCTTCGCCCTCATCGATAATCTGTTCGACCTGCTCATGGAGGATATTGTGTCCGCCGATGTGAACGCCGCTGAACCCCATTCCCTTCATGATCGCGTACATCCGCGCCGCACGCAGGAGCCTTGCCTTTTTCCCCTTGTCGGCCGCGTTCCGTTCCTGATCCAGCTCGGCAACAAGTTTGTCGGTGACAACGCAACCAGGAAGCCTGTTTGCGTTCATCAGCTTTGCCGCACCGAAGGGAAGGATGTAAATGTTTCCCACCAGGGGAATATCGAGACCGTTTTCCCCCATAAATTGAAGGACCTCGTGAAATTTCCGGGCATCGTAGCCGACCTGCGTCACGACAAACCCGGCACCGGCCGCGATTTTCTTTGTCAGCTTGAAGTACTGGATCATCTGCTCTGCTTCGGTCGCCTTAAAAGGTGAGACGGCAACGCCGGCGAAAAAATCGCTCGGCCGATTTTGAATTGTCCCTTTGAGGCCGGGATACTCCAGCCCACGGTTCATCTCTGTGATCAACTCGACTGTATGCACCGGATCGAGGTCGAAAACCGGCGCGGGCCTTCCCTGAAAGCCAGTCACAGGATAGTCCCCGCTCATGACCAGGAGGTTCTTTATATTCGCCCGGTCGAGGGCATAGAGCTCGCTTTCCATCTGATTGCGGTTCTTGTCCTTGCAGGTGAAATGGACGAGAGGTTCTATGCCGAGTTGCAGGATCTCCTTGCCGAGATAATCGGCGAGCATGGCCGGGTTACCCCCCGGATTGTCAGTGATTGTGAGGGCATGAATCCTCCCCCCTGTGGCCGCCTGTTTTGCGGCTTCCAGGACGTTCTCTTGGGCCTTTTCCCTCGCCCCCCTCCCGGGGACCAGCTCCCAAGTGACCGAAAAGCCGGCCGGATCCGTCAGCGATGTCTTGAACCGTTTTTCCACTTCATCCTCCCACCCGTACTTTCGCCCCGTCCGTGGTCGGCCCGGAAACCGTTCTTACGAACGAAACGTATTTGCCATACTGACCCCTGGCGGTCAATGACTTTTAGTTTCGTTATTTAAAGAAATCATATATCTTTTTTGCTATTGTTTTCTTCTTTGCGGAGTCCTGAACTTTTTCAGGAAATACTGCGCGTGATTCCGTTACACCCGGTTTATCCACTGCACCGACCTCAGCTGTCCCGGGCGCTCCGGGATGTCTGGAATTTCCGGGCTTTGACTGTCGAGGCCTTCTTCTCCTCCGGGCCGGTTTGCTGACAACCGGCCTGACCTCTTCTTCGGCGCTTTCAACCGCGGCATCGGGAACAACAGGCGCCTTCTTTACCTTCTTGACATGAAATTCGCCCCACAGCAGATCGGAGTTTCCTGAGATGATCACGGAAACACCATGAAGTGCCTCCAGTTTACTTAACTGGTTTCTCTTCTGGTTGAGGAGATACGCGGTCACCTCCGGCGGAAGAGTAATGGCAATCTCCGAAGACTGCTCTTTTGCCGCCTCAGCTTTAATCCTCCGGAGCGCGCTGAGTGCCAGATATTCCACGGACGGTCTGACACCATTTCCCCTGCAATAGGGACATATTGAATAACTGATCTCCTGTATCGTAGACTGCTTCTTCTGTCGTGACAGTTCCAGCATGCCGAATCTGGATATCTTTGCCAGTTGTATCCTGGATCGGTCAACCTTCAGCGCATCCCGGAAGGCCTTCTCCACCTGACCAATGTGATTCTTGTCCATCATGTCGATAAAATCGACCACGATGAGTCCTCCAAGATCCCTTAAGCGTAGTTGCCTCGCTATCTCTCCAGCCGCTTCCATGTTCGTTTTGTACGCGGTCTCTTCCGCGTCATGCTTCTTCAAACGGCCTGAGTTCACATCTATTGTTATCCCCGCTTCAGTGGGTTCTATCACGATGGAAACACCCGATTTAAGCTTAACGCGCGGCTGATATATCTCGTTTATCTGGTCCTCGATATCATATCGATCGAACAGCGGCACCTCTTCCTTATAAAACTTTATCATCCTCACTTCCGTGCAGTTTCAGAATCATCAACCAGTATCTCATTGATATCCGATGTATAATAATCTCTGAACGCCTTGATGGCAAAATCGGTTTCCTGGTATATCAATCCGGGCGCTGTTGTCTTTTCAGAGTTTCCTTTTATGTCTTTCCACAGCCTCAACAACATCTGGTAGTCCCGGATAAGCTCCTGTTTTGTTCTGTTCATACCGGCGGTGCGAACGATAAATCCCATGTTCTCCTGTTCGGTTATCTGCTCCATTACCTGTTTGAGCTTCTTTCTGTCCGCTTCATTCTCTATCTTGCGGGAAATTCCACTACCCTGCCTGTTGGGCATGAGAACAAGGTACCGGCCGGGAAGCGAGATATGCGTTGTCAGCATCGCGCCCTTGGAGCCTTTCTCCTCCCTTACGACTTGGACAAGCAACTTCTTCCCTGCTGACAATTTCCTGTCCTCACCAAAGTATTCCGTCGCTACATCACGCAGCGGAAGGAAACCGCTTTTACCAGCGCCATAATCGACAAAGGCCGCCCGCAGTCCCTGCTGCACATTTTGCACGGTGCTATTGTATATGTTGCCGGTTGTCGGTTCCTTGACCGACATCCTTATATTGTACTCCACCAGGTTGCCGTCTTCAACAACGGCCATCCGGCTTTCTTCTTCATCTATTGTATTTATAAGCATTTTCTTAGTCATCATAATCCTCTTTCTGTATATCCAGGTCCATAAGGATACTGTATCCATCTACGATACCTGAATCTTTTATATCGAACCTTTCATTTTTTACTATTTTTCTTTCGTACACACGTGTCAAAACACGTCCGTATCGCCCTTTCCTTCTCTGACTATCTCGGGGGCATCATTCACAAGGGTCACAACCGTTGACAGTTCAGGAGGCAGGACACCTCCATCTATAACAATGTCTATGGAATGCCCCAATTCTTTCTCTATCATCTCCGGATCTGTTATTATCTCACCCTCGCGCGATTTCACCGTGGTACTGATTATGGGACTCCCGAATTCTCTGACAAGGGAAAGGCATATCTCGTTGTCCGGAATTCTTATGCCCACCTCTTTCCTCTTAGGCATCAGGATCTTCGGAACGAGCCTGGATGCCCCCAGTACAAAGGTATACGGGCCGGGCAACAGGCGCTTCATGATTTTGTACGCGTAGTTGGTCACCACGGCATAGTTGCTTATATCACTAAGGTCGGCGCATATAAAGCTGAAAGGCTGTGTCCTGCTCCTCCTCTTTATCTCATATATCTTCTCGATGCCCCGTTTATTGAACAGGTCGCACCCCATTCCATAAGCCGTATCTGTGGGATAAACCACTATACCGCCGTCATCCAGTACCTGGGCGGCCTTTTTTATAAGCCGCATCTGGGGATTTTCAGAATTTACTTTAAGCAACATAACCCTTATCCGTTTTTCATTCTGAGCAGGGCTTTCATCTCGGAGTTGCCCAGGATGAGTGAACTCAGGGCAAATACAGCAAAACCCACAGCCACCGCAACTGTCAGGAACAGCAGTCTCTCTCCGAAGGCTCCCTCGCTGCTCCACCCGAGAGTACCGTTTACGGCAATTATCGACAGTCCCATGACCCCGGATGCCAGCGTGGTCTTGAATACAGATGTCCAGAAACTCTTTTCAAGAAACCTCCCCACTTTCTTTTTCAATATCACGGCAAGGACTACGATATTGACCGCGGAGGCGATTGATGTGGCAAGCGCAAGTCCGGCGTGTTTCATAGGGAACATCAGTACAACACTCATTACAACATTCACAAGGAGCGCCGCAACCGCAATCTTTACAGGAGTCCGGGTATCCTGCATGGCGTAAAACGCGGATACAACAACCCTTATGCACGAAAATGCCCACAGGCCGACGGCATAATAAAGCAGGGCCTGGGCCGTAAAAACCGTCGACGCGGCATCGAACTCCCCGCGCTGGAAGAGCACAGATATGATAGGTACGCGCAGGATAATCAGTGCAATCATCGCCGGTATAGTAACAAACAGTATCAGTCTCAGGGAGAATGCTATTGTCTTTTTCAATTCCTTGTAATCTCCCCCGGCTGCCTGCTCTGAAAAGCTGGGGAGCGCTGCCGTCCCCATCGCAATCGCGAACACGCCTAACGGAAGCTGCACCACCCTGTCGGCATAGTACAGGTACGACACACTACCTTCAGGAAGAAGTGATGCCAGGATAGTGTTTATGAATATACTTGCCTGATAGACGGCGGCGCCGAACACCGCCGGAAGCATCAGAACGCCTATTCTTTTTATTCCCGGATGATTGAAATGAAAATTCGGCCTCAACCTCGCGCCTGCCTTGAGCAAAAACGGGAATTGCATGGCAAGCTGAAAAACTCCACCCGCCATAACGCCCACAGCAAGAGATAGTATCGGATCCCTGAAACAGTCCTTCAGGAGAACCGCGGCGGCTATCATGCAGATATTAAGAACAACCGGGGCGAGGGCAGGAGTGGCAAAGTGTCGAAAGGAATTGAGAATGCCCATGCACAGCGCTACCAGGGATATAAAAAAGATATAGGGGAACATCAGGCGGGTGAGAAATACGGTGAGGGCGTACTTGTCCGGGACATCAGTAAACCCGGGCGCCATGACTTTGACGATCCAGGGGGCAAGCAGTATGCCCGCAACCGAAACCAGCGCCAGAATGATGGAAAGAAGCGTAAAGGCGATGCCTGCAAACTCAACGGCCTGTTTCTTTGACCTTTTGAGATATCCGGTGAAAACCGGAATAAAGGCTATGGTGAGAGAACCCTCCGCAAACAGGCGGCGGAGAAGATTGGGGATTCTGAAGGCGACAAAAAAGGCATCTGTAGCCGGTCCTGCCCCGAAAAATCCCGCTATTACCATATCCCGGATAAAGCCGAATACCCTGCTCAGCAGAGTTGCAAGTCCGACAACCCACGCCGCTTTCACTACGCGGGTGGCTTCTGTTTCTTTCTGTGGGATCAAATCTCTGGCTTTACTTATTTTTCCACCCTGTACTCATCAATAACGGTGTGCCCCGCATCTTCAAGAACCCTGCAAAGCTCACCCGTGTTATCCGTATCAACCCTCACAAGAGTGGGGCGAACATCGCTGTCATCTTTGTCTATGGTAGAAACCAGAGACACTATCTTCAGCCCCATATCGTTTATGATATTCGCTATCTTCGCTATTTCACCTATATTGCTTGAAAGCCTGAGTTCCACACGGCCGCTCGGCGCACTATGCACCCCCATGAATTCAAGGAGAACATTCAGAAGATCACAGGTGGTAATCAAACCAACCAGTTCATCACCGGCCACAACCGGTAGACTGTTGACATGTTTCTCATTTATCAATCTGGCCGCTTCTTCAATAGTGGTTCCCGGCGTCGTTGTAAACACCTTCCTGGTCATGACATCCTCTGTCTTCATCTCCGAAAGAAGATAATTAAGCTCGTGGACAGAAAGTGTGTTAGCCGGAGATGGCAGATTAACTCTGATATCTCTGTCTGTAATAATGCCCACCAGCTTCTTTCCATCCACCACGGGAAGCTGATCGATCTTATGCTGTTTTAAAAGATTCTTTACCTTGAGAATGCTCGTATCCCCTGTTATCGTCACCAGATTCCTCGCCATCTTTTTCCCTACAAACATAACTCAACCTCCGACATCACACTCGGGATTTGCCTAAGAAGCAACTTTCGCCAGCATCCTTGTCCTTTTTTTAAGCCTGTTTATCCTTTTTCTGAGACGGTTAACTCCTGCCCTGTCTCCCTTCTCCTTCAGTTCCTCCTTTTTCTGTTTGAGCACCCCCATCTTTTCTTTCAAGGATGATACCGTCACCGGAGATTTTTCGGGCGCTTTTCCAGCTTTCTTTTTAGGCTTCTCTTTGGCGGGCTCAGAAGGAACATCTTTTTCTACTGTCTCTGTCTCCGCGGATTCTTCGGGTGTCTCTGACACCTTCTCTTCCGGCACTTTTTCTACTGTTTCGGGAGAAACAACTTCCGCTGTTTCCACAATCTCATCCCGCGCAGCCCTGATAGCGCTTATCAGATCAGCCTTTTTCATGGCGCTGAGGCCCTCGATTTTCCCGGTGCCTCGTGCAATCTCCTTCAGCTCCGCCACTGTGTATTCTTCCAAAGCCTTTTCATCCGTCATGCCATTCTTCTCCCTTCATACCTGAATTATCGTTGGACTTATAGCACAATGAGCCTTCCAAAATCAAATTTAATCAGATGGTTGAAACGGAAAAAGACCCCAAAAAGCGCGATTCATCAGCCGGGCCCACCGGCAAAAAGCCGACTTTCCCCCGAAGCAGGCTTCAATTTTGATGCACTCGTAAAAAATCCAAATCTGGAATACAAGATGGCTAAGTAAAAAGCTCCATATACAAGGCGTAGTGTTTTTTAAAGGGCGAAGGCATACATACGGTATGTTGAGGTCTTTAAAAAACGATGCAACGCAGTAGATGGAGAGTTTTTACGACGCCATCAATTTTTTACTTTGAACTGTGGGCATGAACAGTCATATTTGGTTTGCTATTATCCCAAGAAAATGCATAAATCCCCGTCAAATGATATGATTGATCAAGGATTTTCAACTCGCAACTCGCAACCCGTAACCCGTAACCCGTAACCCGAAAATGGCACCGACTGATACAAAATCACTGCAAAAAAGGATACGCTCAGATGTGGGCAGGGCTCTGCGGCTGGACAGACGCCCTATCACCGAAGAGTTGCGCCTCATAAGCAGAACACTGGAAAAAGGTGAAACCAGCGAAGAAATCGTGACAAAACTTCGCCGGCTGGAAAAGAAACTGAGGGCCTCCATCAAGAAAAAGGAAGCTCGCCGGAACCATCTGCCGAAAATCACCTGCCCCGTCTCTCTCCCCATAACAAAGAAAAAAGATGAAATCGTAGAGGCCATAAGGAATCATCCGGTTGTCGTTGTCACCGGAGAGACCGGTTCCGGAAAGACTACACAACTCCCGAAAATGTGCATCGAGGCGGGACGCGGCATAGATGGCATCATAGGATGCACCCAGCCCCGGAGGATCGCCGCGGTAACGGTAGCCCACAGAATAGCCGACGAGTTGAAGGAAGATGTGGGAAGATCTGTCGGCTACAAGATACGTTTCAAAGACAGAACAAATAAAAATATCCACATAAAACTGATGACCGATGGCGTTCTTCTCATGGAGACGCAGTCAGATCCCTGTCTGAACAGGTACGACACCCTTATTATTGACGAAGCGCACGAGAGGAGCGCGAATATAGACTTCATTCTCGGCATTCTCAAAAGACTTCTGCGCAGAAGAAGGGATCTGAAGCTTATAATAACATCCGCTACCATAGATCCTGAGAAATTCTCAAAGGCGTTCGATAATGCACCCATAATAGAGGTATCGGGACGCATGTACCCTGTGGAGGTCCGGTATCGGCCGACTGATCCGAAAATGGAAGAGGATGGTGAGACATCCCACGTGGATACAGCCGTCAGGGCGGTGGATGAACTGAGAAGAGAAGGGCCCGGAGATATTCTCATTTTCATGCCGACGCAGCAGGATATACTGGATACATGTGGTATCCTCACCGCAAAGAAAGACAGCGATTCAACCGTGCTTCCCCTCTTCGGACGCCTGTCCTTTTCCGAACAGCAGCGCGTCTTTGCACGCACTGGCAAGAGAAAGATTGTTGTGGCCACCAATGTGGCGGAGACCTCCATTACCATTCCCGGCATCCGCTACGTGATTGATACCGGATTAGCGAGAATATCCGAATACAACCCCGGCACAAGGACCCGGAGACTCCCCGTAAAGGCCATATCGAAAAGCAGCGCCATCCAGAGAAAGGGACGGTGTGGGCGTGTGCAGGACGGTGTGTGTGTCCGTCTTTACACGGAAGAAGACTACGAAAAACGCCCCCTCTTCACTCTGCCGGAGATACTCCGTTCCAACCTGGCAGAGGTTATACTGAGAATGATCGCCCTGGGGATGGGCAATATCTCTTCATTCCCCTTTATAGACCCTCCGTCTCCTGGAAATATCAGGGACGGACTCGCCCTGCTCCGTGAACTGGGCTCCATCCGGTCAGAGGGCAAAAGAATCTTCCTGACGGACAGGGGAACTGCCATGTCGCGCCTGCCCCTAGATCCCAGAATTTCGCGTATGATCATAGATGCCGAAAAGTACGGGTGCATGGAAGAGGTGATAATTATAGCCTCCGCCCTGTCCATTCAGGATCCCAGAGAACGTCCCCTTGAAAAAGAACAGGATGCCGACAGGATGCATAAACCCTTCGTAAATCCCGCCTCCGATTTTATAACACTCCTGAATATCTGGAACAGGTATCACGACACCCGGAAAGAGCTGAAGACACAAAACCGGATGCGCAGATTCTGCAGGGAACATTTCCTGTCCTACAGGAGGATAAGAGAATGGCGGGATGTATATGAACAGATATCGAGCATCCTCGAAGAGACCGGACACAAAAAGACAAAGAAAACTCTGCAGGGAGAACCCCTCTACGAAGGGATACACAAGGCCATTCTTGGCGGCTATATTTCAAGCATCGGCGTAAGGAAGGAAAAGAATATATATATGATGGCAAAGGGGAAAGAGGCCATGATTTTCCCCGGTTCAGGTCTCTTCAACCACGGCGGAGACTGGATAGTCTCGGCGGAGATAGTGGAAACATCAAGGATATTCGCCCGGATCAACGCCGTCATAAATCCCGAATGGCTGGAAGAGGTTGGAGGTGATCTCTGCCGCCGTAACTACCTGGAAGCACACTGGGAAAAGAGCCGGGGCGAAGTAATCGCTAACGAACAGGTAAAACTCCACGGCCTGATAATAGTGCCTGGAAGGCCTGTGTCATACGGCCGCATAGACCCCGTGGAGGCCACCGGGATATTCATCCGAAACGCTCTCGTGGAGGGAAACATCAGGGATCCCCTCCCCTTTCTGATACACAACCTGAATCTGACCGAAGAAGTGGCCGGCATGGAAGACAAGATCCGCAGGAGAAATATCCTGGTAAGCGAGGATGTTCTCACCGAATTCTACGAGGAGCGTATCGGCATCGCTTATAACACCAGAACATTGAAAAAACTTATAAAAGACAGAGGCACAGACGATTTCCTCCGGATGAGCAGAGAAGAGATCATGGGGTATCATCCGGAAGAAGAGCTTTCCATGCGCCCGGATGAAATCACATTAAACAACAGGGCGCTGTCCTGTTCATACCATTTTAATCCCGGTGAAGAGAACGATGGAGTGACGCTACATGTTCCCTCCGATGCCGCCCCGATGCTCCCTCTGGAATCAGCGGACTGGCAGATACCCGCTCTTCTCAGAGAAAAGGTAACGGCCCTGATAAAAGGTTTGCCCAAAGAATACAGGAAGAGGCTTGTGCCAACAGGACAGACAGTGGACACAATACTGCGCGATATTAAAAACGAAGACGGTTCACTTATCACATCCCTGGCACGGTTCATACATGAGAGATTTAATATCAGCATTCCGGCCTCGGCATGGCCGGTGGAAAGCATTCCGGATCATTTGAAGATGCGCTTTTCCATCGTGAACGAAAAGGGAGAGGAAATCCGTTCCGGCCGAGATATCCGCCTGCTGCAAAAAGATATCCCCGATGGCGGGGAATCCTTCGCGCTGAAGACGGCAAAGAAACAATGGGAAAGGGAGGGGATAACCTCATGGAACTTTGCGGACCTTCCTGAAAGCATTGCCCTGAAAGGTAAAGACGGGGACGAGGGTCTGGCGTACCCGGCGATAGAAAGGGGAGATGACGGCAAGATAGCCATACGCCTCTTCAGAAATATGGAAAAGGCGGCGATGACACACAGAAAAGGAATAGCCGCGCTCTACGAAATACATTTCAGGAAGGATATGAAATTTCTAAAAAAGTGTCTCGCCCTCCCGCAGGAGATAAAAATGGGTGCAAGCTGTTGTGGAGGAGCCAGGCAGATAGAAAATGCCATATACCGGAAGATCATACGCATTCTTTTTGAACAGGACATAAGAAAAGAGGAGGAATTTTCAGGATACGCGAAGTCTGTGGGGCGCGACATCCTCCCGAAGGCGCAGGGATTACTGCAGGATGTTATACCGGCAGTGAAAGCGCGCGGAGAAGCCGGAGAAGTTCTCCACAGGCTGGAGATCGCAAATGTTGCCAACAGGGCCGCGAACGATTTTATCGCCGGACTCAGGAAAGATATCGACCGGCTGATGCCGGAGGATTTCGTGGAAATTTATGAAAGTGAAAGGTTGCCCGACATACAGAGATACCTGGGCGCCATTGTGATTCGAGCCGAAAGGGGCATAGCTCACCTGAAAAAGGACAAAATCAAGGCTGACCGGCTCAAGCCCTTTGCCGACAGACTGGAAGAGATGTTGAAAGAGGCGCCCTCTTCATCCGAAGAGAAAAAACGGGCCGTGGAAGAGTACGCGTGGATGATGGAGGAATACAGGATATCAGTCTTCGCTCCGGAGATAAAAGCCCGGGGCTCTGTATCTCCAAAGAAACTGAAAGAGAAGATAGCGGATATTGAAAGGCAATGGTAAAATCAGACTATTAGGCTGTAGGCTGTTAGCTTTTTTGCAACCTAAATGCCTTCAACCTTCAGATTACAGTCTAAACAACCTGAATTGTCACCATTATTTACACGTAGGGTATTTTCAACTTCTGGCCGACATAGATCCTGTTTCTGGACCTGAGGTTGTTGACCTTCATCAGGGCCCTTATCGTAGTGCCGTATTTCCCGGCGATGCTTTCCAGATTATCTCCCCGCTTAACCACATATATCGACGTCGCGGGATATTTTGAGGGGATCTTCAGCTTCTGACCAACGTATATCCTGTTTTTGGACTTGATCCTGTTGGCCTTCATCAGAGTTCTTATCGTAGTGCCGTGTCTTGTGGCTATACTCTCCAGTATATCTCCCCGTTTCACCACATATACCGATGTCGCGGGATATTTTGCGGGTATCTTCAGCTTCTGGCCGACATATATCCTGTTCTTGGACTTGATATTGTTGGCCTTCATCAAAGCTCTTATCGTAGTGCCGTGTCTTACGGCTATACTCTCCAGTATATCTCCTCTCTTTACCTTATATGTGGTAGATATTGTCTCTCCGGCAGGAAAAGATGTCTTCGGACTGAGCACCTCTTTACACCAGATCCTGTCCGCCGCGTAGGGAAGCGGGAGGAAACTGTCAACAGCATAGGCTATCGCCCACGCGATATCGGTTTGACAGGAAGGGCTCCGGAGCATGAGCTCCTCTCTTGGATTTGTTATATAGGCGGTTTCTACCAGCAGGGAAGTGATATCGGGAAGTTTTAGAACCCTGAAGGGGGCTTCCTGCACCCTTGAAAATTTCAAATGATTTACCTGTTTTATTTTTTTCAGAGCGATGCCGCCGAAGGCCCTGGAACGGTTTATGGTCTCTGTCTGCAGCATATTAAGGGTTATCGGATCTGATTCCCCGTTATTATGTTCATTCAGGGAACCGCCTATTATATCCGACAGGTTCTCACTCTTCGCTAAAAGTTTCGCGGCCTCGCTGCTCGCCCCTCTGGTTGACAGACAATATACAGACGTCCCCCGGGCACCCCTGCTTCTGGAGGCATCGGCGTGGATGCTGATGAAGATATCCGCGCCGTATTCTCTGGCTATCCTGCCCCTGTTTTTCAAAGATATATAATAATCTCCCTTTCTCGTGAGAAAAGCCTCGTAGCCCCTCTTTTTCAAGATCCTCCTCAACTTTTTCGCTATATCAAGAACCACATCCTTTTCGTATGTCCCCCTGCGGCCCACCGCGCCCGGATCTTCTCCACCGTGTCCGGGATCAATAACCACCACCTTCTTTTCCAGTATCTTTACCTTTTTTCTCTCCTCGCTTTCCTTCTTTTTTATGTCCGGGAGCATGACATCAATAACTATACGATGCGGTTTTTTGAGTATCTTCCCAAGTTTAAACACCTTCAGCCCGACATTGTCCGCTACCCGCAATTCCACCCTGACACCCCGTTTGGGCAGAGAAGTCAGAATGACCTTTTTGACTGAGGGTTTATCGAGGTCATATTCATGAGGGATTTCAGAGGGCAGTACCGCGTCCTTCAGGTCGATAAATATCCTGCTGCCCTCCCTTACAACCTTGAAAGACGTCTCGCCGCCCACGTCCAGAACAACCCTCGTGTGATCCGGAGCCGTCCAGTGCCTTACATTGAGGATACCCACCGAGCCGAATGCCCCTGGGCAGGGAATGGTCATACAAAGCAGAGTTAAGAAAAACGCAAGCCGTAATATCCTTTTCATTGCCCCCGAATGTCTCACTTTCCCCCCACTTTTTGGCGGAAGTCTAACAGTTTTACCCGGCGTTTACAACCCCGCCCGGGTTTTCATTCTGACATGCGTTCAGGCAACCAGGGCCGATATGATACAGGACCTCCTAAAAAAATCATTTGAAAATAATTCCATATTAGAATAATGTGCAGCCTTCCCAATACGGAACCATTTCGAGACAGATACAAGGGCGATTAGCTCAGTTGGATAGAGCGTTGGCCTCCGAAGCCAAAGGTCGTGGGTCCGAATCCCACATCGCCCTCCATCTATTCCCAGCAATATCAGGGCTTACCCCTGCAACGAAAGCTCCTCCATTATTTCATTGACACAAGACCGTTTTTTTTATAGTTTTCTTGCTTCGCGAAAACTGAAGGAGATGATGATATGCACAGAACTGTTTTTAGCACCCATGTTATAAAGTCCCTGCTGTATTGGATTTCGCTGGTATTCTTAAAGGTTATCGGATGGCGCAAAGAGGGAAAAATGCCTGATATTCCCCAATACGTGATCATTGCAGCCCCTCATACCACAAACTGGGATTTGCCCATAACCCTGGCCCTGGCCTTTTCCTTTAAGTGCAATGTCTACTGGATGGGCAAGGACACAATCTTTAAACCGCCGTTCGGCGCAATCATGAAGTTTCTTGGAGGCATCTCGATTGACCGCTCAACTTCAAGTAATGTAGTGGAGCAGTCCATACAGGCGTTCAGGGAAAATAACAGGCTTGTCCTGGTTATTCCTCCGGAGGGCACCCGCCAGAATGTCAGCTACTGGAAGACAGGATTTTACTATATTGCCAATGGCGCCAATGTGCCCATAGTAATGGGTTTTCTCGACTACAAACGAAAGGTCGGCGGAATCGGGCATATCTTTCAACCGACAGGTGATATCGACGCCGATATGGTGGCAATTCAGTCCTTTTATGCCACTGTCTCCGGCAAATATCCTGAAAAATCAAGCCTGGCTGATATCTCCCCGGATATAAAAGGTTTTTTGTATCGCAAGGCCGGCTAGAAAAAAAGGGGGCAGAAAAAAGGGGTCAAGTCTGCTCTTGACTCTTGTTGCCGATTGCCAATTATAATCTAAGATGAAAAGGCCAATTCAAGTGTTATTTGTTACAGAAGGAAATTCGTAGTGTCCTCCCATCATTTTTTAATCCCCTTAACCTCTTGTTTTATAATATTATTTCTTGAGACATTTGGGTCCGATTCCTACAAGGTTTTGTGCCATTTACCGCTAATTTTCGTTAACAGTATCCTGATAACCGTCTTTCCTGGGGGCATTCCGAGGACTTTACTTTTTTACGATACCAATTTCCTCATACATACCGATTTCCGGAGCGCCATCGAGGCAGGGAGTGAGGGCGGCAAACATTTTCTTGAAATGCTCGGTTGAACTGTGTGCTTTAAGAGCGTCTCCGTCCGTGTATTTTTCATAAAAAATAAACTCTGTGGGATCCGTAAGTGAACGATTAAACGCGTAAACCAGTGTGCCTTCTTCCTGCGCCACATTGGGAAGCGCATCCAAAACAGCCTTTTTAAGATCGTCTTCCTTACCGCTTTTCGCTTTCAGCTTTGCAATAACAATCATTCTATTCCTCCTCTGGTATTAATGGTTTTAGAGTTATTTCCTCAATCTGTTTAAGGCATTCAATCCTGCCGAAAGCAGTTTAACCGCCCGAGGCCCGGATTCCTGATCCGAACCGGTGGACAGGGGCGGCATTATACACTGCGAGCCGTAAAGTTCATTCATCATTTTGGCAACTTCTTTTTTAACAAGCGCGCGGAAAGGGACATGCGCGATCATGCCATACATAGCCGCGTTGCCGCTTGTCGCCAGTTCGGGATTACGGCGTACGGCCTCCACGCCGCTTTGAAGATCCGCCAGATATTGATCAGCAATGGCGGCATGCCGCGGTGTTATCATGCAGTGCAGGGCATCCGGTCTCTGGAGACGGTCCACCAGCCAGCCCTTTTCTTCGAGCTGGTCGCCTACCGCAAAAATATTCACATCTCTGTCTTCAGATGTATATGCAAAAACACCCATGGCTGGTTCTCCCAGAATCTTGAGCCCGTCGATGGCCTCAATTCCGGCTTTGAATTTATCAGTGGTATCCATGATGGTGCGGGCAATATCCAGATAACCGTCCATGCCGATGGTGTTCAGGGCCGCCCAGGCGGCCGCAATAGCTCCGCCGGGACGGGTCCCCAGAAGGGCGGGAGAAGCAAAGATTCCGCCGGGCCAGTCCGTACAGATGAAAAACTGATGTTTCAGATAGTCAATATTACGGTAGAGCAAGGTTGAGGCGCCCTTGGCGCTGAAGGCGTACTTGTGGACGTCGGCCGAGATCGAAGTCACGCCGGGAACCCGGAAATCAAAAGGCGGCACCTCATAGCCCAATCGCTCGACAAAGGGCAGCAAAAATCCGCCCAGACAGCTGTCCACATGAAAAGGAATCCCGCGCGAGAGGGCAATCTCTCCCAGATGTGTAATCGGATCGATCACCCCGTGCGGATAGGATGGGGCTGAAGCAACTATCATGATGGTATTCCGGTTGATTTTCTTGCGGACGCTATCTACATCAACCCGGCAGTCGCTGTCTATAGGCACATGCACCATCTTGACACCAAAATATTTCGCGGCCTTTTCCCAGGCAACATGAATGGTCTCCGGAGCGATCATCTCCGGCCGGCGCAATGGAATAACACGGCTGGCGCGGGCCATCTCGCGGTAGGCCAGCACCGGCAGCAGACAGCTTTCGGTGCCGCCTGAGGTCATAACACCTGCTACCTGGTCGTCACCATTTAACAGCGAAGCGCTCATGCGCACCACCTCGTGTTCAAATCGTTTCAGACTGCGAAAGGCCATCGGGTTCAGAGCATTTTCACTGAAATACATGCCATAGGCCTGTTTCAGGAAATCCGTATGTTCTTCGCCCAGATAATACACGAGACTGAATATCTTATTATCGCGGTAGTTCACATCTTCCCCTGCAAAGTCTTTAAGCCTGTCCAGCACCTCTTCACGCGGGATGCCTTTTTCAGGGATGCTCTTCATGGTATTATCCCCCTCTGATCTATACGACTGTTTCGTCATTCACTGGTTCCGGCAAGCCACTTATCCCAGCATGGCCCTGAAGATATAAGCCAGGCTGATCCCCAGATAGTTGCCGACGGCATAACCGACAATGCCGGTGGTAAGGCCCGAAAGGATGATTTCCTTGTTTTTGAGGGCACTGGCTACAACGGGCACAAAAGGCGGCGAACAAATGGCCGAGACCGATGTGATTATGTAGGTATCGGTGTCAATCTTAAATATCCGGCAAAAGATTCCATGCAGCAAAAGGGAGCCGAAGACACAGAAAGACACAAAAAACATCAGACTCCAGTTAATATTGATAAGGTCCCTCAGGTTGGCCATGGACCCCACCACCAGACAGAAAATCAGAATAATATACATGCCGAACTGGAAGGTTTTATCAAGATTTCTGATTTTCGGAACAAACGAGCAGGCAATGCCGCCGGTAGTGATGGTAAGGATCGCCACCGAAGTGGCATAACTTGCGGGGACGAGCGAGGCCAGCCCCATAGCCAGACCCACAACCAGCAGTGACAGAAGGGTTGCGCCGCCCAGCGCCAGAACCGTTCCGCGGCGGAACATTCCGGTATAGGAATGAATATCCTCGGTTTCCATTGCGCCGGCTGCGCCGCCCCTGTTATTGGCCGCCAGGCTGAAGCGCGGCAGCCATATATTGAAGACCCGCTGAGCCACCGTCATGCAGAAGATGAGATAGATCAGTGAAATGAAGGTGTCATACGTATGCATGATGATAAAGGTGGTTGAATCCACGTTAAGGGCGGTCTTGATGGCAGCCAGATTGGGAGTGCCGCCGGTATAGACACCGATGGCCATCCCGCCCAGTCTCCAGGCATCCGGAATCCGGTCGTTGATCATGGCGTAACCGACAAAGGCGATAATAATGATGGCTATGGTAGCCCCCAGCATGGACAAAAGCGCCTTGCCGGCAATTTTCAGCCAGCGCCTGACATTCATGGAGAAGAGCAGCAAGGGCAGTGACAGGGCCACGGCGGCTTCACTGAGGCTTTCCTGTACATGAAAAGCTGATTCGGGAATAATGCCGATATTGCCGACGGTGATCCCCACGAGGTAACAGATGAAAACAGCGCCTATCTTATTGAAAAACTCATAGCGGAAACAGAGCCAGATCGCCAACACGGGAAACAGAATATAAAACCCTATCAGGATAACAACCATTTCTCCCCCTTTGCCGAATGCATTTTATGGCAATGATATGATGCCTGTTTTCAAAGAAATCGTGCATAGTGTACTCAGCTTTTCATTGTGTCAAGGAATCTCTCTAATTTCCCTTTTTCTGTAAGTACTTTTATCCCCAGCTCGTTTCCGGTAGAAGGAATCTCCGGCTTATCAACCCTTTCTATCAGTGATATAGCATCCGCGGGGCACGCGCTTACGCAAAGTCCACACCCTATACATTCTTCATCGACAATCACGGCAATGTCATCTTTTATCTCGATAGCGCCCATGTGGCAGCGCTGGTCCGCGCATATGCCGCAGCCAGTGCATTCATCTTCTTTTATCTGAGCAATGTATGAGCTGGTGACAAACGCGTGCGGGAGGTCAAGCTGTGTCCTTCCGCGCAGTATGGTACAGCAGCAGGGACAGCAGTTGCAAATGAAGCTTGCTTTGTCCGCACTGTTGTTACTCGTATGGATCAGGCCTGCCTCTTCCGACCTTCTTAGCACCTCGTAAGCCTCTTCTTTGCTGATCTTGCGCGCATAACCACGATCTACAAGAAACTCGGAAGTCCTTCCAAAGATGAGACATGCATCCCTTGGCGCATCGCAGGCACCCACACTTACCCTGCAAGCACATTCAGCCAGGGCAATATAGCCTGCTTCTTCAATAAACCTGGATACCTCCTCGTACGGATGTGCTTTTGTTTCCACAGCAAGAGAATCTTCCACGGGGATAACCCGGGCCAGGGGAGTGGGATTCCCGGCAAAGGATGCCCCCATGCCGTCTTTATGGTACTCTTCCCACAGCCGCCCCAATTTTTCATGAGCAGGTGTGCCGCCTCCTCTCATGAAAGGGAATTCATAAAGGCCGGGGATAGAGGGCACAAGCCCGTAGCCTTTTTTGCCGTCCTTCTCACGACAAAATATTATGACCTTGTCCGCCATAGCCTCCAGCTTTTTTTCCGCCTCTTCCGGTAAAAGGCCTGCGGCTTGCGCGATTTTCTCAACGCCTTTAGCGGCAAAGTTCATGTGGACAGCAATTTTCACCTCTTCAGGCGTAAAGAGAATTCGCAGTATCTCGTCAAACGCCCTGGATTTGGGTGCGCCGGATGGGTGGCTGTCAAGTATTTCACGTAATCTGTCATAGTTATTCATAGTATCCCCTGCTTATATTCCATGCAAAAAATCGAAGTAGATTTAAAATCCTTTTTTCTGCTGCTGCGTACACGCACACATTGCACATTACATTGCAACAAAAGAGCAGAAGAAAGCGGTGCTGTCAAGTTTTTTGCGTAAAGAGGGGGGGATGGAAGAAAGGGTGAAACATCCTTACAGATGTCAAATCGGGTTTGCCACGCCCGCAGGATTGTGTTAGAAAATGCCTTCATATCTGACAAGCTCGCGGATGTCTCTTTTGACTTTTTGCGGGATTGAAGATATTAAGTGCCTTGCGTATCACGTGATCCTGGATATCGAACATGATAGACAACCACAACAGAGAGATCAACTATCTGAGAATATCGATCACCGACAGGTGCAACCTGCGCTGTGTTTACTGTATGCCTAAGGATGGCGTATCTTTCCTCGGCCACGAGGATATTCTCAGTTATGAAGAGATTTTGAGGATCGTTGACGCGGCTGTAAAGACCGGCATCATCAAGATACGCGTAACCGGCGGCGAACCCCTTGTAAGGCGCGGAATCACAGACTTTCTTTCTTCCCTCAAAAAGGTGGAAGGCCTGCGGGACATCAGTCTGACAACAAACGGGATACTCCTGGAAGATTATGCCGAAGAGATATTTGATGCGGGTATAAAGAGGATAAATGTAAGCCTTGACTCACTTTCCCCCGACAGATACAGAGACATAACCAGGGGGGGGGATATCAGCAGGGTGATCCGCGGGATAAGCAAGGCGCACGACACAGGATTCTCACCCATCAAGATCAATGTGGTGGCGATAAAAGGGTTCAACGACAACGAAATAATCGATTTCGCGAAACTCACCATAGACAAACCTTATCAGATACGATTCATTGAGTTCATGCCGGTGGGCAACTCAGCCATGGAAAACAGTATGGGCTATCTCTCTAACGACGAGGTCTTGAAGGGCATCAACAGCTTCAGCCCTTTGGAACCTGTAGTCCCGACTCGTCGGGACAGGACGGACGGTCCGGCATGCCTGTACACCATGAAAGACGCAATGGGGAAAATCGGTTTCATCAGCGCCATGAGCCACGAATTCTGCAGTTCCTGCAACAGACTACGCCTGACGGCCGACGGGCACCTCAGGGCATGTCTCCTCTCGGACGAACCGACGGTGGATCTTAAGACACCTCTGCGTAACGGGTGCAGCAATTCTGAACTGGGGGCCCTTATAGAGAACCTTATCAGCAGAAAACCGGGCAGTCACAAGATAAACCAGCAGCAGGCCCATAGAAGGAAGTGCGTGACAAATATGTCTTCAATCGGCGGGTAAGGGGAATAACCTGCCAACGCTATGCATTTTAGTGGAAATGTGGGGCAATCCTATGGCGACTAAACTACAATCTCCGGCCGAATATTACATAGACAGACGCGAGAAGGATTTGATCCAGCGCCTTTTGAAACCCGTGGATGGAGAACGGCTGTTAGACATGGGCTGCGGACCAGGGAACTATCTTCGTTTCTTCAGGGGAAAAGGGTGCAGTGTAACAGGTGTCGATCCATCACAGCACATGCTGGATCTGGCAAGAAAGAATCTGGGAGGGAGAGCTGAACTCTGCCCCGGTGACTATGAAGACCTCCCCTTTTCCGATAATGAATTTGATATCGTCACCCTGATTTTCCCTGATTCGGCATGCAACCTCCAAAACGCGATAAACGAGGCAATCAGGGTATGCCGCGGCAGGATATTCTTCGGAACAATAAACAGGTATTCTTCGACCTGGGCGCATGGAATGGAGAAGACCACATCATCTGGGAACGCGCCCCCTTCAAGCATCCCCGGATTGATTCGTCTTATCAGATTGACGCTTCCGGACACCACCATAAAGTGGGGAAGCTCTATCTTTTTTCCGCCAAAGTGGTACCCGGCCGCATCTTCTATCGAAGAAAGTATTCCCGTCATGAAAAATCCATTCGGTTCATTTATCGGGCTTGCTTTTCCGGTCACCTACAATCGCATAACAGTGCAGGACCCCCTTGGAGAAGCATCAAGGGCAAAGGCGGCAAGAGGATATCCCGCGCCCGGTGCCGCGAGAAGGAGGACAGGCAGATGAAAGAGGCGATCCTCTATGAAAAGCTGGGTAACGATTACATAAGGTGCAATCTGTGCGCTCACAGATGCAAAATAGCCCCATCAAAACCCGGCATCTGCGGGGTTCGGGAAAATCGGAGTGGAACACTCTACACACTGGTACACGGAACAACAATAGCCGAGAGTATAGACCCTATCGAAAAGAAACCCTTGTTTCATGTATATCCGGGCTCTAAATCTTACTCCATAGCCACCGTTGGGTGCAATTTCCGGTGCGAATTCTGCCAGAATTACGACATATCACAGGTACCATGCCGCAGAGAGGGAAAGATTATGGGGCGCAGCTCCATGCCGGAGGAAATCATCGAAAGGGCTCTGAGGACGGGATCAAAAACCATCGCGTACACGTACACTGAACCCACGATATTCCTTGAGTACGCTCTGGATACGGGAATGATGGCGCATGAAAAGGGCATCAAAAATATCTTCGTTACCAACGGCTTCATGACCGGAGAGGCGCTTGAAAAGATCGCCCCCTGTCTCGACGCGGCAAATGTCGATCTCAAGTCATTTCGCAACGAATTCTATGAGAAGCACTGCGGCGGACAGCTCCAGCCGGTTCTGGACAGCCTGAGAAGGATGAAGGATCTCGGTATCTGGGTAGAGGTAACAACCCTCATCATACCAACCCTGAATGACGACAGGGAAGAACTGAGTGATATCGCCCGGTATATTCATTCTCTCGGGCCTGAAACTCCCTGGCATATCAGCCGGTTCCACCCGCAATACAGGATGAAAAACCTTCCTCCGACGCCTCTGGCAACGATACACATGGCATCTGAGATAGGAAAAGACGCCGGCCTCAAATACGTATACACCGGAAACGTCCCGGGCGATGAAGGGGAAAACACCTGCTGCTCAAATTGTGGAAGGCTATTGATAAAAAGATATGGATTTAATGTAGAGGATATAGATCTGAGGGGATCGAGATGCCCCGCGTGTAAAACCCCGCTGGACGGCATCTATGAAATGGACAGCATTTAAGAGTCTGTCACGATATCATCCTCTTCATAGGATTCCGCAAGTACCTCACGCGCCCTTTCCAGGTAATCTGAGGGCACCATTATTCTTACCTCGCCGAGACCATCAAGGGTAAGGCCGTAGATGACGCCCACCGCCTCGTACCGGAGTTTCACAGGGATGCCCTCCGTCTCGAGCCTTCCGGCCACTATATTCGCGTTTATCATTCCCGATGATACATGGGCAACTTCCCATTTTTCGTCTTCCACGCTACTATGCCACCTCCCTCAGGAAATCCTGTGCCTCCTTCTGCAGTAACCTGAGACACGGCTTACCGCCTTCAGGGCGTCCGCGATATCGTCAAAGACGGGGATGCCTCTATCCAGAAATGCCTTCCTCGCTTCGCGCATAACCTCCTCTATATCCATGGATTCGATTTCCTGTTTTATATTCGGGAGGACCATTATGACCGGCTTACCGGTGATATCCACAACCTCTTTCACCCCGTCCGCCAATTCATTGCAGGGCACCACATCCCTGAGGGAATCTGCTCCGAGTCCCCTGGCAAAGGCCTTGTAATGGTAGAGCAGCTGTATCATTATCTGAAGATCAATCTTCTCATCACCCGCCGCCAGGAGCAATGTTTCTTTCAGTATCTGCGGGTGAACAAAAGGGTTTGCCACATCTATGGGATTGCCGGCACTGGACCCCGGCCTGGGCAGTATAGAGATAATCCTGTTTTCTGTTTCCTTTTTCAGTCGGGGAATTTCCAGGCCAAGAGGTTCCGCGATATCACACGCGTTCACGCCCAAAGCCCCTCCTCCCCCCATAACGGCAATCCCCTTGTATATCTTATGAGGAAGAAGGGAAAAAGCCAGACTGGTTTGCGCCATCTCCATGATGCCTCCCACCTGAACCGCGTTGCACTGGCGAAGCGCCGATCCCCATATCACACCGCTTCCCCCCATGGATGCCGTGTGACTTGCAACCGCCCTCCCCCCTGAATCAGACAGACCTCCCTTGTAAACTATTACCGGTTTGCGTCCGGCCGTGTTCCGAAGGACATCAAAAAAATCCCGTCCATTTTCAACCCCCTCAACATACATGGTTATCACTCCGGTATCGGAATCGTCGCGCAGATATTCCAGAAGCTCTGACTCTCTCAGGTCAGCTCCGTTTCCAAAGCTTACAACCTTGCTGAAGCCCACTCCCATCCATTTTCCAATGTGGGCAAAGTCTATTGACATTCCTCCGCTCTGCGACAGGAAGGCCACAGGGCCACGCTCTCTGGAGAGATCAGGGCCCGGAAGGAGCGTGAGCCCGCTTTCAGGACAATATATTCCGAAGCAGTTCGGCCCGATAATCCTGATCCCCTTTCGGGCTATCCGTTTTATCTCTTCCTCCAGGGCAATCCCTTCCGGTGTCTCCATCTCACTGAACCCGGAGGACAGAATCTCCGCGCCGGCCGCGCCTTTTTTTCTGCACGCCTCCAGGGCTTCCGGAACGCGGTGGGCGGCGACTGCGATTACGGCAAAATCTATCTCTTCCGGGATTTCATCCACCGTTTTATATATCTTCAAATCTTCTATCGTTCCACCTTTAGGGCCCACAGGGTACATTCTGCCTGCAAACCCCATCTCCAGGATTGAATAGAACATACCCCTTCCGAAACCAAACCCCGGGTTGGGTGAGACCCCTACTATAGCGACACTTTCAGGGTTGAATATTCTGCCAAAATCACAAGTTCTTGTCATATATTCCTCTTTTTTTAAGAAATCCGGTAAGTTCGCAAGTTAAAACCTTGAAACCCGCGACCGTTTGTATATTGTTCTTTTTATTGGTGTCAAGAAAATAACGTTAAGGAAGGTGTCTTAACCGTAACCAGCCTGCCAAATACCATATATTGTGCCCTGATTTTCGGCAATACATTCCATAGTGGTTTTTTCTTTACAAAGGCCTGCAACTTTGATAGATTTTCACTTATCATATGGGAACTGCAGGATGACAAAGCAGGCTTCGGGGAATTAACCCCTCTTGAGAACAACTTTGCCGGTATCCGGCAGGGGACTTTGCGGCATGAAACTGAAGAAACTGGAAATACTCGGATTCAAATCCTTCAGGGACAAGACTCCCATCGACCTCTCCAGTGACATTAACGCCATCGTGGGCCCGAACGGTTGCGGAAAAAGCAACATTGTGGACGCCATACGGTGGGTTATGGGCGAGCAGCGTGTCACTATG
>JAFDAS010000116.1 GCA_019313695.1 Deltaproteobacteria bacterium | reverse complement strand
GAAATATCTCCGCCAACGAAATGTCCTGCTGCTCAACAAGCTTGGAAATGCTATAGAGACAGTTCAGCTCCTTGACCCGTTCGCCAAGATCATGGGTCTTCTTCTGCAGGGCGTTCTCGGCCCGCTTGTGCTCTGTGATGTCTATCGCTATCGAGCGACTTTCAATAATATTCCCATCATGATCCCTTACCGGTTCAACTAAAAGGCTTATCCAAATGGGATACCCGACCTTATGTTTCATCTGCATCTCAACGCCTCGTATTGATTCTCCTTTCTTGAAACGTTTGAAAACCTCTTGGGCCTTGGATATTCCATGAGGATTATCAGCATAAAGGTCGAAAACCTTCATTCCCATTAAAGTATCTCTGTCATATCCGAGTAACTTCAAAGCCGCAGTGTTGCACCTCAAAATGGATCCATCCTCAGCGCTGACAGAGAAATATGCATTTGGTGCATTCTCGTATAGATCATGATATTGTTCTTTACTCTTCCCAAGCACCTCCTCAAACTCCTTGCGTCTAAGAGTTTCTTTCTCTAATTCTTTAACCTTTTGTTCCAATTCTTCATAGGTTGGTTTTTTAACCATTTGAAGATCCTCCAATTGAGAAAAATGAAAAGGCTCATAATCTGATATCCTTGAATACCGCATATGAGCCTTCATATATTACATAGGGTTTACTCCCTGGCTTTGGCTATATTTTATATTGATTTGATATTGTATTGCACTTTGATTTGCATAACATAAGGGAGCTATGACCGCAATTATTTTTATAAATGGGGAAGAGATCTGACACGGGTTAAGAATGGCAAAATTTTATTCGGAAAAATACGACCATTTGATACCTTTTTACGATGATCGTCGAAATGTGATAACTTGCAAGTATCTATTTTTACAATTAAAGAGATACGATAATGATATCTCAAAAATTATTCCCCCTTAATTCCTGGCATACCTTACCATGACATGAAATCCATCAAATTGATAGATATCAAATTCGAAATGTAAATATCAAGTCCTGATTATTTTTCAGATATCCATTCCTTATCACAAAATGTGAAGATGTCAGATTTGGTCGAATCTGCAATTTGATAACTGCAAGATTAAATCTTGGTCAATGCAAATAATTGAGTGTTTATACTTAGAACTCCCAGACCCCTCAATTATTTAAGGAGTAATATCGCTCCGCATTCATCTTGGGATGCGACATCGAGGCGTGCCTTGCAGCGGGTCAGCGCCTGGCCGACTTCATTGACGGCTTTTTGGGGCATATTGTTCGTTTCACTGAGATGAGCCAGCATGACATGCTTTGGACCGTCATGTTGAAGTTCATTTAAGATGGTTTTAGATGCCTCGTTGGACAGGTGACCGGTTCTGCTTTTTCGTTGCTTGACGGGCCACGGATAGGTACCATTGATCAGCATCTCCTCATCGTGGTTGGCCTCAAGGATCAATAGTGTGCACCCTTTCAGATGCTCTATGACCATGGAGGTTGCAATGCCAAGATCGGCTGCAATTCCGATTTTTGTTCCGTTCTGATTAACAATAAACCCGCATGGATCTTTGGCATCATGGGATATGGAAAAGGGATGGATGGACAGGTCATTGACTGTGAACATTGATCCACACTCAAATTTTTTAAAATCATAATGGTTTCCGAGCTGGAAGACGGCGGCTTTTCGTGTTTTTGAGTTGATATACACCGGGACTTTGTAACTTACTTTGGGACGTCGGAGCAGCCGACAAGGCTGCAATCCAGTTGGTGAAAGTCCAACCGTGTTCCGCCTCAGGCGGATCGTGGCAGGTAACTAACCGAGCTATGCGTGGTGTAAACGGCCTGGCTGCCCAGTTTCCTGAAAAAGTTTTGATAAGGCTCTATCAGTTCGTTTGACTTTTCCATTATTTTATCGATTGCCTTTTGGAAATAGGGTTCTCCCAGAACTATCGGAAACGGTTTATAGCAATACATTAGGAGGCATACTTGGCCGCTCTGAAGCCGCTAATATATAACATGTTACGTTTATCAATGGGCGTTTTTGAACTCGCAACATAAGGTCACTTATGTAGCGACTATGTTTTTTTTCAGCCGGTTAGGCTTTTTTTGCTTGGGGACCAATCCGTCTTCAGCCAAATATTCATGAATTTTCTGCAGGGAGAAATTGATAATGTTCTTTGAGAGTTTGTGGATCCGGTACCCCTGCCGGGTTAGAGTGTCCAGGTCGGGGTACAAAAATCTGCGCATCCGTGCCGATGCCGCCAGTATGACTGTGCGCGCCTGTTCGGCCTTGGCTATCTTCTGGATGTGTTCGAGGACCCTGACGGCGAAACGGCGTCTCAATTCATCCAGGTGCTGATCCCGTTTGTCGTCATAGCCGTGGACGCTTCCGCCTTGAGGGGCTGCGCCGCGGCCTGTCTTGGAATCCGTGTACATCTCCTGGTCATCTCTGATTTCCGAGTTTTTGAGTTCTGTGCGGGTCATCAGCCTGGGACCGGATTCCAGCTCGGGAAACTCAACCGGTTCGAGAGTGAAAAAACGTGCGCAGGCTCGATTGACCACCACTATCAGATAGTCGCTCATATGCTTTCCTCCATTTGCAATAAAAGGGATTTAAACCGCACTGCACTTCCGGGACGTTACATTAGTTTATAAGTTACTGTTAAGCTTTTAACGAGTAATTGTGGCGTATAACCAATTGCTCTCTGAAAATGATTTGGAATCAGCACCCTGGAAAAACAGGCTGTTAGGGTTTGGATAAGGACATTTCCAAGTCGGTTTAAAAAATTATCCATATCGACACCACCTGTAAATAACCTTTTGCTTTCTATACCTCCGGCAATATTATTCGGCCTTATCTCTGAATATTTATTTACGTTCGATCCCCCGTATAATAACGTGGTGGAAGACTCCAGGGGCGTATAGGCGAGGTAATCTTGGCTTGGCATACTATATATTAAAAATGAAATCATATTACGAGTTATTTTGTTATTTAAAGACGTCCCGGTTAGTTCCTGGGTGTGCGTTAGCGATTTGTTATGGCCTAATTGTATTCTCATATAAATCAGCGATTGGGAAACAAAGGTCATAGTCATTCCATTCTAAATCTCCATCATCCAGTTGATACTTTTTGAATATTTTTTCGTCTAAATATTTTCTTATTAACGGATTTAAGGAGTTTGAAAGAAATGGGTAAAAATCTATAGATTGTTCCGATTTATCATTAAAAGCTAATTTTAACTTATAACCGCCAAGGTAGCTTACTTTTTCAATCTTAATTATTTGCTTCTTTTTAATCATTTGATTCTCCTCTCGATATTTTCGCAAATTACCTCTTTGTGCAAGACGAAGTAATCAATCCATTTTCAATAATAAGTTCAGCCTTTGATTCCCTTCCTTGATGCTTACCATGAACGTGAACGGGTTCATGTTCGTTACTATAAAATAAAATCACAATACCGAGATACACATAAATCTTTGGCTTATCTGCATCCTTATTTATAGCACCAATTCATAAGATTGTTATTTGCACCTTTACTTATTAAGAAATTTAAAGAGGATTCAAGATATATCGTGTTAGGAATTAGAATGTCTAAAAGTATATTGGTATCAACAGCGAAAATGATTAGCTTTACCACGTAGTTCGTCAATTACATCATCGCTTTTTATCCCTTTCAGGTGTGAAAGAAAGCCGACGTAATTTTTCAAGTTTTCGATTACCCCTCTTTTTTTCTTAAGAACAACTTTTTCTTCATCTATCTCGAAAATAACCTCGTCTCCACTTTTAATTGTCAAAATTGAGCGTATTTGGTGAGGAATGGTCACCTGGCCTTTTTGAGTTATCCTGAGCATGATGACCTCCTTTCTTTTTCAAAGGTCTCAACGACTTACATATGATATTACCTATTTCAGGATTATTTGTCAAGATATTCAAAAAATCACCTACCATACCCCAGGAATGACGGTATTGCAGAATTTGCATTTATTACCGACTATGTTGTAGGTGGGAATGTAATAACCATGGCGCTCAATCAGCAGTTTTTTACAATTGTGGCAATATGTATTATTCCCTTCATGGTCGGGCACGTTATCGACATAGACATAGCGGATTCCTTTCTGCATGGCTAATTCCCGGGACCTGGTCAGGGTTGAAACAGGTGTTGGCGGCAAACGGTCGAGCTTATACCTGGGGAAACATAAGAATCTGAGGGTCAGGTCGAAAGCGCCGGTAAAAGCCGGCAAAGGGCAGGGGGTGAAAGTCCCCCCGCATGGTAATAGATGAATGATTTGGAATGAGCGCCCAGGAAAAACAGACTGTTTGGGTTTGGGTAAGGATATTTCTAAGTCGATTTAAAAAAATTATCCCTATCTACACCATCTGTAAATATCCTTTTACGTTCTATACCTCTGGCAATAATATGATGAAGCGAACCCGGCGCATCTATTCTTGATTGGCGTGGCATACAAACCGGATATCATATTAGTTCGGTTAGTTCCCAATAATTAAATCAATAGCTATCTAATCCAACTGAATTCATTAAATTTTAAACCGGACACTTCTGTCCCGGAACATATGCAAAAAACGGCCGGATGCTGCTCAACTGGCTGGTCAATACATACGTTCCTTGGAAAAAAGGCAACTTGAAGCCAAAAAAAAGGTGACTTCATGCATTATGTCGCCTGCTATCTGTTTTTAAAGAAAAATCGGTGTAGGTGCCCTGGAAGTTGCAGATATCCTGACAGAAAAGATCGGATATCGCGTGGCTGACCGGGAAGTAATAGAACATATCGCCAACAATGCAAATTTGAGAAAAAAAACCGTAGACTTTTTCAATGAGCGTTATCCAGGAAAGATGAACGAATTATCCGCATTGCTTTTTAGAGAAAAATCTTTTATTATGAATAATTACGCAAGGCATCTGTTCAGTACTATCTATGCTGTCGCCGATTCGGAAACGACCATTTTTGTCGGCAGGGGCGCACATCTTATTGTGCCGCGGGATTTGGTGATAGCTGTTAGATTTATTTGTTCACGGTCTTACCGGGTGAAGCGTCTGGCGAAGATTTTGAAAGTGGAAGAAGAGATAGCCGATAAAAAAGTGGATGGAGTCGATAAGGGGCAAAGAGACTTTTTTAAAAAAGTTTTCGGCAAAAAGGATGTGACACCATACGAATTTGATATAGTAATAAATGTTGACTTTATTACACAGCCAAAGTGGGCTGCTGAGGTTGTTTATCAGGCTTTCAAGGAGAAGTTTAAGGGCTTTGACGCGGGCACATAGCGCTCATCTGTAAAGGGTGGGGAAACTGATGGGAGATTAAAATAAAGATCATGTAAAGGAGGGAAATGGCTATTAAAAAAATTGCATGTTGTACTGATTTTTCGGAAAATGCCAAAGAGGCTGTTATGACGGCCATCGAAATGGCAGGGAAATACAAGGCTCGACTTTCCATTATCCATATACTGCCGCCTGTCGTAAATCCTATTTTACCTAAGTTAGTGGAAGCTGCATGGACATTATCCGACGAACCGAAGGAATCCTTGATTTTGAAATTAGAAGAGCAGATGCAAAAAGAATACGGTGACAAGATAGGAGAAGATATTAAGTATAACTTTGTTGTTCTCGACGGACATGT
>JAFDAS010000115.1 GCA_019313695.1 Deltaproteobacteria bacterium | reverse complement strand
ATTCAATCCCTCAGAAGCTGCATGCAATGTTATCAACAGGTTGCGCACACATAATCACTAAAAATGCCCTTATTTTGTTGCTTTTTGTGAAAATGGGGTTAAACTTGGGTTAGGCGCGAGCAAGTGATTTGCTCCATTTTTCTGTAACTAACCGTTTTCGGTTGAAAAACAGAATTCGGTCTAACGCCCCGGTTCACCTGGCGCAGGGTGTGCAATTAATTTCGAGATATCGAAACCTTTTGGGAACCTAAAAACTTTCGAAATGGCCAGGCCCCTGCGATCTGGTGAAACCGTTGGTTGGGCCTGCACTATCTTTTAAAAACTTCCTTCTTGAACACATAGATCGCCCAGCCAAACGTCTCTCGCCCCCACCTCAGGTAATTCTCCTTATTCTCACGTACTCGTTTCAAAACCTCTTCCACATCAGGATCGTCCGGATGTTCACTCGCCCACTCCTCCGCTGCATACCACTGCAACCCTTCATACCTATCCCAATCATCTTGGTTGCTCACCAACGTGTAGACAAGCTTCAAACCAAGCTCTTGTCCAACCTTCACATTTTCGTAATGCGTGCCATACGCGCTACGCCTTTCAGCGATAGCCTCCAAATGCTCAGCAGACGGCTCTCGCTTCCAATACGGTTCCCCCACGATCACCCAGCCTCCGGGTGCTGCCATCTCGTTCAACGCCTTTAACGACCCTCTATGCCCGCCATAGATCCAGCTCGCCCCGATACAGGCCGCCAAATCGAAACTTTCCCGCTCCTTCGGCTCATAATCTGCCCCGTCCATCTCCACGAAACTCAACTGAGCATCTGGAATACGCTGCTGATGTTTTTCCTTGGCATCTGAAACACAGTACGGTGAGAGATCGATTCCTATTCCTTCAATATCATATTGCTCCGCTAACCGGATTATGAACTCTCCCTTACCTGTGGCAATCTCAAGCACTCGATCTTCAGGCTCTAATCGCAGGAGAGCGATCAATTCCTCGAACTTCTCAACACTCATCGGGTTGCAAAAAACATGTTCCCGATGTGTAATATCAAAAAATTTCCATTGTTCCATTTTCAACCTCTTTTTCGATGTGCGGCCAACGTATTTCTCACCTGAAGGTGTGGAGCGCAGCGGAACACCGGTCAAGTGCAGAAAATGGTTGGCAAATTATTTCATTCAAATAGTCTTTCATTAGGATTGATACTTATTGTAATTTTCTTTTCTTCAAAATGTTTGTTTGGGTGTTTAATTGATTCTGGATGAAAAATTCTGCTTTTAAACCAATCATGTACTGGATATTTTTCATCAGAGTTGCCAAAATGAGAAATATTTAGAAGCAAAAGCGCAAAATGTTTTCTCTTCGATTGTTTTAAAATGGTTATGTATAACATTAAAAATAAACAAGGAAGATCTGGCAATTCCCTACCTACTGCTAATAAAAACGGTTCAACTTGATTTTCATTTATTATCTCATTTAGGATAAGGTTTTCAGCGTTTTTAAGATCAATATTGCCTGATGGTGCAAGCCTCTTGTAGAACCGTATGTAGTCTAAGACTGTAATCAGAGTTTTACTTTCACATACTCTGTTATTGCTCAACTCACCCAAATTAAAGTAGTGTACTATTCCAAAATTTGCGCTAACAAATTGCTTATCTTCTTTTCTAAACCGTCTATGATGAGAATATTTATCGAGTTTCTTGTTTAACGAATCCAAATAACATTTATGGTGATTGTTGGGAATATCGTCAATAAATAATGGCTCTCCTTTATTTTCAGTAGCTTCTAATTTTTCTTTGAATATTTTTGGGACATCAACATCACAACCTTCATAAAACCTTCCCATGAAGAGCATATCTGATGTTGGCTGAATAATATCAATAAAAAACAATCCCTCTAGTTCAGCTTCTTTTATATCTACAGGCCCAGCAACCAAATCAGGAGTAAACCTATAGCCTTTTTCTTTTAGATAGCTACATACCGCATCGTTTTGTTCACCTTTCCTTATACCTGGGAAACCCAATAATTTTAAAAAGGCCAAGGTTATATCTTCAGATGAATGTGTCATTAATTTCTATTCCGTATGCCAACGTAGAAATCAGCCGTAGCCCCCGGCTGTCGGCTGCATTAGCCTGGTTCGGTCACACCTCATCCGTTGCCTTGCCTCTGAGGCATGTAATCAAGACCTTTATGCGGTTTCTGAAACGAGTAAAAGCATCTGTTCTGATTTCAGGATGGCCATCCTGCGACTCCATGATTCTGCAGATTTCAGCGTTCATCTTGCTTCGCATTCCGCCCGGGTCGGGGCCTTCATCCTCCTGCTCCTTAGTCATGATGAAGTCGACCAGTTGGTCTATAGTCTCTATCTCTTCGATTACGCTGTCAACTTCCTTTTCAGTCATGTCTATCCCCATGGGAATTCGGGATGAAGTCCGGGACATCATGATCTCTTTGAACAACTCCTTGTCGGACAATTCCGAATGGAGTTTCCTGCCATCTTCATACAACTGTCTCTGCAATCGTTTTGTTGCCCAATCTGACTGGACGAGTATCTCCGAGAAAAGTGCGTGATCAAGGGACCAACTGCGGCGAAGCGCATCCAACGCGTGGATACGTTCCGGCTCGACGTCGTCGGGGCGGAGCCGGTCGGGCAACATCCAAAGCCATTCGTATTCTGCCATCAAATCTCTCCTTATAGACCGAATCGCTGCGGATCAGGAGCAAGACCGGAGGTAAGCTTGCTTACCGACGGGCTTGACTGCTGCATTCGCTGGTTGTGAGGCGCGAAGCGCCGAGCAGCCTGCGGATGATCATCCGCAGCGATTGTCGAGGACGCGAAGCGTCCTCGACAACAAGTGATTATGCGGATATGGATATCATCACCTTTGTAATAATATCCGCCTTTTTATCGGCTTCACCAAACTGCTCATACAGTTTGGTGAAAAGTCCCGCCATCTTTAAGGCCTTTTTGTATGTTTAACGTGGACTCCGGTTTTTACCAAAGTAACGTCTTTTACGAAATCGCCTTTGTTTTTTGTTAAGTCTTTTGCGTATTCAACAAAAAGCTTGGAATGTCAAGGATTTTCAGAATATCAGGTGAAGGCAACAATATCCTTCATCGAATCAGGTCATCCACCACATATCCTGACTAATGCCATGACCAGTTTTGCGGCTTTGGTAAGCCATCTACTCTCGCCCTCCGATACGGTTTGCTTTTGTTTCAACATT
Source organism: Deltaproteobacteria bacterium (assembly GCA_019313695.1). Classification (GTDB taxonomy): domain Bacteria; phylum Desulfobacterota; class Syntrophia; order Syntrophales; family UBA2210; genus UBA2210. The sequence goes on along the minus strand of JAFDAS010000115.1, from coordinate 6,792 downwards.
CTTATATTGTGCGTGGTCGAGAGTGTAACATACTGAACGGATGGTGCGAATAGATGGGATTGCTCAATCTTTTGATTAAAGATCCTCTGACCTTTGTTTTAATAGCTATACCGCTTTTGTATTCGGTTATTCTTCATGAGCTGGCCCACGGATGGGTTGCCTACAGAATGGGAGATCCCACCGCCAGGATGATGGGAAGATTGAGCCTCAATCCGCTCAGGCATCTCGATCCTGTGGGGACGCTCATGCTGTTTATCTTCGGTTTCGGGTGGGCCCGGCCGGTTCCCGTAAATTTTGCCAATCTGCAGGGAAGCCGGAAAGGGCTGATATTTGTTTCCTCGGCAGGGATTGTCGTCAACATGATATTAGCCTTTGTTGCCATCTTCCTGCTTCGACTTCTGACACCGTCCGAACATGGCGTCGCCTACAAGATGCTTTATTATATGGCCCATATCAATATAATACTGGCGGCGTTCAACCTGATCCCGATCCCGCCTCTTGACGGCTCTAAGATTCTTATGGGGTTTTTATCGAATCGTCTTCAATACGCTCTTGCGCGACTTGAGCCCTACGGGTTTTTTATCATAATCGGCTTGCTCTACTTCGGTGTCCTGAACCCTCTAATCGATTTTTTTCGCTGGATTATACTGTCGATTATCGGTCTTCTGCTCTTTAAATAATGACTCTTATTGACAGACCTTTTTAATGTGTGGCATTCTACGCCTCAGGAGGGTGAAATGGGCGCAACAATTTTTTATCATACCGGAACAGGAAACTCATTATGGGTGGCTCGCAGGGTTGCTGACGAATTGGGTGGCGCCGAGCTGGTTTCTATTGCAGAGTGTAAGGATGAAAAGACGGCCGTCAGTTCAGAAATCGTCGGACTGGTCTTTCCTGTGCATATCTGGGGTGTGCCGGCTCCGGTTATTCGATTTGTCAATACATTGAAGGGAATTCAACCGGGTTACGTCTTCGCTATCGCGGTACATGCAGGGCAGGTTTCAAATACGCTGGTTCAGTTAAAAACGCTTATGGCCGAAAACGGGTTGAATCTTTCATCTGGGTTTGAGATAGCGATGCCGTCTAATTACATACCATGGGGAGGTCCGGGGCCACAGGAGAAACAGCGCAAATGTTTTGAGCTTGCGCAGGAAAAGGTTTCACGCATCGCGGTCAGTATAAAAGGGAAAGAAGATATGCCTGTTGAAAAGGGACCTCTCTGGCAGAGAATTTTATTTACCGCTATTTATAATATGAGTTTTTCTCATGTGCCCAAGATGGACAAAAAGTTCTGGGTAGATGACAAATGCAACGCGTGCGAAATCTGCTGCAAAGTATGTCCCTCCGGAAATATCACCATGCGTGAAGGAAAACCGGTCTGGAATCACCGATGTGAGGTGTGTTTTGCCTGCCTGCAATGGTGCCCGCAGGAAGCGATACAACATGGCAAAAAAACTCCCGGATATGAGAGATATCATCATCCGGAGGTTCTTTTGAAGGATATGTTGAAGGAGAGGTAATTATCGAGTAGAGTTTACCATAGGCTGGATTTTCCGCCGGTGATTCAAAATCAGGAGGTTAGATATACGAAATGACTGAAAAAAACTTTGAAGCCATCCTCTATGAAAAAGACGATGAAACGGGAATTGTAACGGTCACCATAAACAGGCCGGAGATCAGAAACGCACTGACCTTACGAGTCCTCCTGGAGCTGAATTGGGCGACAGATGCAGTGGAAAAGGATGATACGGCAAAGGCTCTGATAATCACCGGCGCCAGATCTGAAGGCAATAATGATCCGGCAAGGGAAGCCTTCTGCAGTGGTGGATATTTCAATCCGGCTGAGCTTGAATCAATGGACAAGGAAACGAAGGCTGAAATCGACTTGACCGATATCGCGCAAAAGAAACTTTGTTTAAAACTATGGTCGCTCTACAAGCCGGTTATCGTTGCGATGAACGGACTCGCGATAGGGGGTGGACTTACGATCCCCCTGGCATGCGCGGACCTGATTTTTGCCTCTGAACATGCATGGGCCAGGCTTCCTTTTGTAAATCTGGGGATTGTGCCTGAACTTGCTTCAAGTTATTTTTTGCCACGTCTGCTTGGACTCCAGAGGGCAAAAGAGATAATGTTTTTCGGGGAAAAAATGACGGCCCAACAGCTGCTTGAGATGGGCATTGTAAATAAGGTGCTTCCTCATGGAGAGTTGATCTCTTACGCCAGGGAAACAGCATTGAAGCTTATACCACCCAGGGGGGCATGGATGGCTGTACGCATGACAAAAGATATTGAAGCCGTAACACGCGCGCTCGATCTGGAAAATGTCGCCTTGAATAAATTGTTCGCGTCAAATGATTTCTTCGAAGCAATAACCGCGCGAATCGAAAAGAGAGAGCCTGTGTTTAAAGGTAAATAGCGACAGCTGTCGACCGCATGGTTGCCGCATGTTGGAAGCACGTAAAAGGTACAGGCAGTGAAGAAATTAAACTTCTTCGACAGGGGAGGAAAAAGAATGAAAAATAGAAAGTTGATCAAATATATTTTATACAGTGTGGCGGCTATATGTATAGCAGTATCCGTTGCCGGTTGCGCCACGCTGCAACCCGGGCCACAATTCACACAGCTGGATCCAATCCCTGCGGGAAAGTCGGTAGTATACTTTTATCGGCCCTTTTTCCTCATGGGATCAGCCAACTTACCCTCAATACATCACAATGGGGAGAAAGTCCTGTGGGGATTGCCTTCGGAGACTTACTGGAAGTACTACATAGATCCGGGAACACATACCTTCCAGACAAAGGCGCTATTAGTTAAAACAACGTCCACTACTATTGTAAATAAAAAGGCGGGCGAAGCATACTACCTCAAGGTGGAGTACAGATTTGGAGTTCCGTTTAGTTTCGATCTCAACCTCAAGAATGAAGTTACCGCGCAGGTTGAAATGAGAGATTGTTATTACGTTAAAGAATAACAGGGCGAGGTATAGCAACCCCCATTGTCCCCGATTCGCTGTCTCTTGACAGGCAGCAAACCGATAAAAAAGCACGGCCTTCAAAAATCAGGGCCGTGTTTTTTCTTTGTTAACCATGCGTACCTGCTAACCTTCGGGCTTGCCCTCCTTCATGATCATCGGCGCCCCATACCATATATTACGGCCATTATCCCATTGACTCACAAGACCGTTTTTCTTATACTCTCTTAACGAGAAAGGAAGGTTTTATCAGAAAGATGAACCCAATATACCTGGATTACAACGCTACCACACCGATCGATCGTGAGGTTTTAGAGGCAATTAAACCCTACCTTGAAGAGCACTTCGGCAATCCCTCCAGTTCTCACTGGTACGGGGTTCAGGCAAAGGAGGCCGTTGAAAAGGCCCGCGATCAGGTGGCTGATTTGCTGAATTGCAGTCCGGGGGAGATCATCTTTACAAGCGGCGGAACGGAATCCAACAACTTTGCCATCAAGGGCGCTGTCCTCGCGAATCGCCGTAAGGGAAATCACGTCATCATTTCATCCATAGAGCACCCAGCCGTAACGGAGGTATGCAGGTACCTCGAAGCAAAGGGTTTCCCCCTGAGTTATATCCCCGTAGATGAAACTGGCAGTATAAACTTTACGGCGCTGGAAAAGACCATCATGCCCGAAACCGTCCTCATCAGTGTAATACACGCAAACAACGAGGTCGGAACCATTCAGCCGATCAAGGAAATTGCCGAATTAGCCGGAAGACACAACATCATTGTCCATACGGATGCCGCCCAGTCTGCGGGTAAAACAAAAATCGATGTGGACGAACTCGGCGTCGATCTTCTGTCCATTGCGGGGCATAAGATATATGCACCCAAGGGAATCGGCGCCCTCTACGTCCGCGAGGGAATCGGCCTGGAAAAATTCATGCACGGCGGCGGTCATGAGAGAGACATGCGGGCAGGGACATCAAATGTAGCGGCAATAGTCGGGCTGGGAAAGGCATGTGAGATCGCAAAACGTGACCTGGAAAAAAATCGCGCCCACATGAAAAGAATGCGGGATCGACTCTTTGACGGCCTGAAAGAAAGGATAAGCGACATAAGGTTAAACGGCCACCCTGAAAAACGCATTCCGAACACGCTGAGCGTGGGATTCCCGGATATAAACGCATTGCGTCTTTTCCCCGAAATGGAAGAAATTGCGGCTTCGACGGGCTCGGCCTGTCATACAGGCGCTACCACCGTATCAAGTGTTCTCGTCGCCATGCGGGTGCCTCGCAGATACGCGATGGGAACTGTCCGCCTCTCCACGGGCAAGATGACGACGGAAGAAGAAATTGACCGGGCCGTCGAGATTATCAGCGGGGTAGTCGAGCGCGAGCGGGGCAGGCTTTCAATGTAGACACACAAATCCTGCCCAGACACGGGGAACCAGTCTTCGTATGAAAAGATCTGCGATTTTAAGGATACTTGAGGATGGAAGAAAAACCGAGAGATGAATCTGAGAAACAATCCAAACAAAAGAAGAGCGCGAAACGCTTTATCTTACCCCTCCTGGCGCTGGTATTCCTGTTGCTTGTAGGAGGGCGCCTGGTCTATCTGACAAAGACGCCCGTCGAGTTGTATCGCCAGTACACATTCCGTATCACGCGTGAACTCGTCAGGACTGTTACCGAAGCCAAAGCTCTGCTGGAAGAAAAGGGTGACAAAGCCTTTCCTCTTCTGGATAAGATGAAATCCAATCAGTTTGGCCTCTATTTATACGTTTATCGTTCATCGGATGGAATGTGCCTTTACCATGGAGAGAACCCCGCGCTGGTCGGCACACGGTTGGACAAGTTTACCGATCAACTTGGGAAGCCGCTGCATAAACTGATCTCCCACGAGATAAAAAATCCGCTCAACCGGCATGGTTGGGTTCATTACTACTGGAATCGGCCGCGTGGCCTTTTCCTGGAATGGAAATCCGCATGCAATCTCGCGGTGACCTTACCCGACGGCACCAAGTGTTACGTTGGCGGAGGTCATTACGGTATCGGCGCTGAGCTGGAGTTCGCGAGGATTGCCGTCATAAATGCCGATCACCTGTTGAAGACGCGCGGTGAAGAGGCTTTAGATGAATTGCTTACCCCGGCCGGGCCGTATTTTTTCCACAACACGGCTGTCTTTCTGTTGCGTGAAAACGGACAATCGATTATCGACCCTGTTTTGAAGAAACGCTATGAGCGCGACTTGTTGGAATTCCAGGACGCAGTCGGGCATTATCCGTTCAGGTACCTTTTACGTAGATTAAAGGCTGAGACCGAGGCGCAGGTTGTGCTGTACGCACACTCTCCCTTGTCTATGAACAATCAGAAGAAAATCATTTACGCGCGACGCTGCACGATGGGAGGAGAACCGGTTATCGTCGGCACGGTGATCGACGCGCCCCACAGCGCCTGGTGGCGGTAAGGAGTGACACAAATGGCATCAGAAAAACCGGACACTGAACTGGTTTACGGGCAGAATGACGTTCCCCCACCAGGTCACCTGATCCTGTTGAGCCTTCAGCAGGGAATGTTACTGATATTAGGCACCATGCTTCCCGTGCTGCTGGTCAAGGAATTCGGCGGATCGACTGAAATGGCCATTCGTATGGTCAGCCTGACCATGATAATTTCCGGGGTAGGAACCATTATCCAGGCTGTACGCCTGCGCTGGATCGGTTCCGGTTATCTTTGTCCGAACATTGGCGGGCCTTCATATCTGGCGCTATCCATTACTGCCGTTATCCAGGGTGGACTGCCGCTGATGCAGGGAATGCTGGTTTTTGCCGGCATTGTCGAGATGTTTCTCTCAAGGGTCGTTTCACGATTGCGCGCCCTGTTTCCCCTGATTCACCATCAAAAAAAAATAAAAAACCTCGTTGACCCTGTAAAAACAGGGTGATAGAGTAGTTTTGTACCAACAAAACTATCATCAACGAGGTGGAAGTATTATGGCACAAGGCATTCTTCCTTTCAAGTATGAAACTGAAAAAAACGTAACAGGGATGACGGCATTGGCTGGTCTTCCGGTGTATCTCGACCTGGCCCAGGTAATAGGATTAAGCAAATCGATCCAAAAACATTTAAAAGTGCGCAAAGGCGGACAGGGCTGGACAGACAGCCAGATTGTTCTTCCTCTTGTGTTGCTCAATCTTGCAGGTGGCGATCGTGTCGATGACATTAAAAAACTTGAAGCAGACGACGGATTTTGTGAAGTGCTGAAAAAGGCTGAGATGCATGGTTTGAAACGAAAAGTAAAAAGGGCATTATTGCGTCGTTGGCGTAAAGAGAAGACACGTACAGTTCCCTCTCCGTCATCAATCTTTCGTTATCTGGCAAAATTTCATGATATAGAGCAGGAAGAACTGAGACAACCGGGCAGGGCCTTTATTCCTGCGCCAAACGAGCATTTGCGGGGTCTTGTGAAAATCAACAAAGAACTTCAATCCCGATGTATCGGGATTGAAAGTACAGCGACCCTGGACATGGACGCTACGCTTGTATCCACAAATAAGATCGACGCACTATTCAGTTACAAGGGAGACAAGGCATATCAACCTTTGAATACCTGGTGGTTTGAACAGGGATTTGTTTTGCATACGGAATTTCGAGATGGCAATGTGCCAGCAGGTTTTCAGCAACTCCGTGTATTTAAGGAGGCCCTGGATTGTTTACCTGAGCAGGTAAAGACAGTCAGATTACGTTCAGACACAGCCGGTTATCAGCATAATTTATTGAGATATTGTGCAAAAGGAGAAAACAGTCGTTTTGGAGTGATAGACTTTGCCATT
>JAFDAS010000020.1 GCA_019313695.1 Deltaproteobacteria bacterium | reverse complement strand
GAGTATACGGTAGCTGGCGGCTGGTATCCCGTACCGTATCTATGGCACACGGAAGGATAGACGATGCAACACGTATATCTCAGACCAGGACAAGAGAGCGTAGAGCTTTCAGTCGAACTGTGGGATTCGTCCTCTGCCACGGGTGCGCGTCTTGCGGGGCTTACTTACAACACGGCTAGCCTGACTTGCTACTACTATGTCGCAGGTGCGGCTGCTCCAGTGGAAGTGACGCTTGCCGATATGACGCTCGGCACGTTCACATCGTCTGGCTTCAAGGAGCTTGACTCGACCAACACACCTGGACATTACACCTTCTGTCCACCAAATGCCGCTATAGCTTCTGCTGCGACGTATGTAGATTTCGTATTCAAGGGTGCTGCGGATCTCGTACAGGAAACGCTGAGAATCCATCTAGCACCACAGGTGGATGTGCAACAGATCGGTGGAGATACCCAGAGCGCGACTGACTTCAAAGACCTTGCGGATACGGGCTATGACCCAACGGAGCATAAGATTCAGGGTGTTCTGCTCACGGATACAGCCACCGACGTAACGAATGACGTAGGTATCACTCAGGCTGGTGCGGATAAGGTGTGGGGCACAACGGTTAGGTCGCTTAGTACATTCGGTACACTGATAGCCGATATCTGGGCAAATGCTTCACGTACACTCACTGATAAAGCTGGATTCTCACTCTCAACTGCGGGTATTCTAGCTATCTGGCACCAATTGGTAGCAGCGGTTGTCACCGAATCGAGCATGGGTAAACTCATCAAGGATTATCTCGACGCAACCGTATCTAGTCGTTCTGATGGTACTGGAGTCACACTCGCTGCGGATCAAGAAGTCAATATGACTAAAATCGCAGGCGACGCTACTGCGCCAGGCAATATCGCAAACACATACAACACCACAGGCTACACGGATGACGCTGCACCTGCCACACAAGAGCAGGTCGGTCGTCTCGCAGTCGGCTCGGCGGCAATATCCACTACGGCAGAAAATTCGCCTGGTGGTTTCGTCATCACGACTGGCTTGAGTGAAGCCAATACAGAGGATGTTACCCACGCACTCGACGGCGTGACCCACGACCTAGAGGATGACAACGGCACGACCGACGCCTACTATATCTTCGACGTAGGCGGCAACGGCGTACCAGTCTCAGTACAATGGGACGGCTATGTGAATGCACAGGGCGACTCCTATGGTGTCTACGCTTGGAACTGGACAGGCACTCCAGCATGGGAGCAGATAGGCAGTATTGCTGGTTTGTCTGGTTCTACTGTGATTACAGAGGTGTTCGACCTCACGAACGCACACGTAGGCACTGGGGCGAATCGGGGACTCGTACATTTCCGCTTCCACTCTACAGACGGTACGAAGTTCGCAACGGATCGTATTCTTTGCCAGTACGCCGTGGTTACTAAGAGTGTTGGATATGCTCTCGGTGCCATCTGGATCAACACTAACATAAGCAATACGAACACCGAGCCATATGTCGATGGCACAGCGGACAATCCCGTAAGCACTCTTGCAGCTGCGAAGATTCTGTCATCGCTCTTGCCTGGGATCGACACATTTTATATGGGTAACGGTTCAACTATTATTCTAGATACGACATGTAGTAATCATTCGTTTATCGGTAAATCATATGCTTTGGCTCTCGGTGGGCAGCAACTAGACCACGTTCATATCGAAGGTGCAACGGTCACGGGCGAAGCGACTAGTAACGGCGTGGAGACAGAGTTCTTCGACTGTCACTTCGGGAATGCAACCCCAGGTTGGTCGCACCTTACTCGGTGTGCGCTCAGTGGTACATTCACAGTCTCAGAAGCCCAACCTCACGTTTTGAATACTTGTATTGCGGATGATATAGACAATCCACCGATTATCGACTTTGCTGATATAGCTGCTGATATCGGTCTACGCTGTTGGAGCGGCGGCCTGAAAGTAACGAACATGGCTGTTGGTTCAGTATTGACAATGCACGGTATGGGTTATCTCATCATCGACTCGACATGCAACGCAGGTGGTCTTATCCGCGTGAGTGGCAATATCGACATCATAGACAACGTAGATGGTGGATTTGCTGGTACGCTGGACGATGACGCTAGGTTCGCAGAGGATCAGAAACTCGCACTCGTAGACGTAGTGACTACTAATACCGATATGCGTGGTACCGATAATGCATCAACACATGATGATCCAGACCCGTCTGGATACCTAGATGTGGCCGTATCGTCCAGATCGTCTCACGGAGACCCAGACCCATCTGGGTACATCGACACAGCTATCTCTGGTCGCTCCTCACACAGCGCGGCTGACGCAGGCTCGGCGGCTGCTACGGCAGTCCTTGTGACTCCTGCCCAGAAGCTCAAGACTGACGCCTCGGGCGAGGTCACAGCAGAGAACATGCGCGGTACCGATGGCGTTGACACGGCGGCTATGCGTGGCACGGATGGTGTAGATACCGCAGCCATGCGCGGTACTGATGGGGCTAATACCATCACACCGCCCACTACTGATGAGATTAATACCGCATTAGGTGTTACTCACGGTACAGGCAACTGGGAGGGTGGTGGTACTGCTCCTACAGTGGAGGAGATCGACACAGAACTCTCGACCAGCCATGGTGAAGGCACCTGGACTACGGGCGGTTCACCCATCATAACCGATGGTGTGACTATCACTCCAGCGAGCATAGGCACAGACGACGAAGCACTCGGTCAGGTCATGCCCTACGGTGTTATCAGCGTCTATCTCGGTGATGCTACCGACCCACAGTATCAGCATACGGCTGACGCAGATGGAGATTACTCATTCGAGCTACCTGAAGGTAGTGTCTGGACACTCATCGCCAGAGTCAGCGGCTATGAAGATACGACCGCAGAAGTCTCTACAGTCGAAGAATAACGGCTATTTGCCCAATACCAGATAGCCCCAAGAATCCCGCAGAAATGCGGGATTCTTTTGGAAATTCGAAATGTTTGCATTTTAGTAGTCAAAATGGTATACTTACTGCATGAGTGACATCACAGATCTCACTAGAATCTTATCTGACCCCACCCAATCATCCCACCGACGCATCATCGCGGGTGATGTTCTGCGGTACGCGCTGGTTCAAGATGAAGCCATCGAAGAAGCCGAGCAGATAGCCTCAGAAGTCATAACCCTCGGTCGAGCGTTCCTGGGTACCGATGGGAACAAGACTGAGCAGATGGAGGTCTACGACGCGCTAGAGCGGGCATACATCACCCGCGCACCCAATAACTTCCATGACTACATGATAGCTCTCGAATGGAAGCGCCCAGCCCATGCTCGATTCTATCAGCCTCGCATGTCTGTACTCAGGCATGTAGTCGATGCGCTCACAGATTTGATGGTCAAAGACCTTTATGATATCGTCCTATTTTCGATGCCAGTTAGGGTCGGTAAGTCGGCTTTGGGGCTGTTTTTCATCTCGTGGGTAGCAGGTAGGAACCCAGATGACCCCATTCTGGCTACGGGGTATGCTGAGACTATTACCAAAATGTTCCACACTGGGTTGACTGCAATATACGAAGACCCGAACTACAACTACCACGAAATATTCCCTAAGTTGGACTTGGTGAACACTAGCGCGAAAGATCTCACACTTGATTTCCGTGATGATGGAAAGAAATCAGTCAGGAAATACAAGACCATCACCTGCCGAGCCATCGACGGGTCACTCACAGGCGCTACCGAAGCCCGACAGCTTCTTTACTGTGATGACCTAGTACGCGACATCGAAGAAGCTTTGAACCCGAATCGACTTCAGATATTGCGCGATAAGCTAGTCACTAACGTCTATAGTCGTAAGAAAGAGGGCTGTAAGGAACTCCATATCGGTACCCGTTGGTCGATACACGATCCAATCGGGTGGGTAGAACGGATGCACGAGGACAACCCACGTTGCAAAGTCATCCGTATGCCTGCACTAGACCTTGAGACTGACGAATCGAATTTCCAGTACAGCTATGGTATTGGATTCAGCACCGAATACTACCGCGAAGTACGTCGCCTAGAAGATGAGGTAACATGGCAGTGTGTCTACCAGCAACAGCCTATCGAGCGAGCAGGTCTCCTATTCCCCGCCGATGAACTTATTTACTGTTACGACATTCCCGATATCGAAGCCCATCCTCCAGACGACATCTTCGCCTTCTGCGATGTGGCGTTCGGTGGTAACGACTTCCTCTCTATGCCGATAGCCTATCAGTGGGGCGACGATCCGCCTGTCATCGCTGATGCGATATTCCTCAAGGGTGGATACAAACTCACCGAACCGATGGTGGCCGGGAGTCTCGTGAACCGTAAGGTCGTCCGGGCGGTGTTCGAAGCGAACAACGGCGGTGATTTCTATTCGCGGGATGTAGATGCGTTGGTTAAAGAGACTGACCATAAGATGTTCATAACCAACATGTTGGCGAAATCCAATAAGAGCAAAGAGACTCGCATCATACAGCACTCACCGGCTATTAGGAGCTTCACATTCCTTCATCCAGATGCCGGGTCACCGATGTATCGCGCATTCATCACAGGGCTGACCACGTACACGGTGAACGGGAAGAATTTCAACGACGACGCACCTGATTCCCTCGCGGGTCTCGCGGCTATGATGCGGTGCAGCCTCAATGCCACTATCACCCTATTCGACCGAACTCACATTTAGCGATGGAGGGCCAAGCCATGAAGCGTTGCTGCAGGTGTGGCAAAGACAAACCGCTTGGTGAGTTCTACCGGGAGAAGCGGGCCGTTGATGGGTTGCGGTATCAGTGTCGCGCATGTGACAAGGCTCGGGATGCTGCCTACTACGCGGCCAACCGAGAGAAACACCTGGCTGCTAGCGCAGCCAACTACGCGGCCAACCGCGAGAAGTACAAAGCAGCCAGCATCGCGTGGAATGCCGCCAATCCCAAAAAGATTAAGGCCCAGAACGCAGCACATTACGCGGCCTATTGCCGCCGGTTGCGAATACTGCTAGCCGACTACCAAACGCCCTGTGTTAACTGTGGCGCGACTGTCGATCTTTGCTGGCATCACGTTAATCCAAATACCAAGACATTTCAGTTGTCTACTATCTCTGCCCGCACCGACGACGAGATTCTGGCCGAAGTGACTAAGTGTGTTGTTCTTTGCCGGTCATGTCATACCAAACACCACAAACCCGCACGCATAGCCAAGAAAGTTCTATGACTACACTAATACGACACCCATTACGACCGCCAGCACATCTAAGGAGGTTAGTTTGAACATCACAGCAGCACAATGGAAAAAGTATGCTCCCCTCAGTGGGGAAGAATTAGGTAGACGATTGGGCATCGACGGGGCCAATGCCCGCAGGATGATACGCAAAGCCAAGAAAGACCCAGAACTCATAGGTCTTGATTGGTTCGGTGGACGACCAGAGCCTATCACTCTCCGCAAAGGTATTGCGGTGTTCGATCTTCACCACCCACACCATCACAGTAAGTTATGGCATAATATCTTAGCATTTACGGACGCATTTGAACCCGACGTATTCGTTTTCGGTGGTGATAATCAAGATCTGGAGGTCATAAGTCATTGGGTCGGAAACAAGCGACGGAGAGTAGAAGGCCAGAGACTCAAGAGAGACTATACCCGCTTCACGAAGGATGTCCTCGCACCTATCGACGACATCCTCGGCGACGATACCGAACGTATATACCTATTAGGCAATCACGAAGATTGGGTTGAGCAATACATAGATGAACATCCAGAGGTGGAAGGATTCTTCGAGATACGAAACAATCTACCACTCGATAACTGGGCTGTCTACGATTACGGTGAAGTCGCCAAAGTCGGTAAGTTGTATTTCACTCACGGAACATACATCAATATCCACAATGCGTACAAGACAGCCCAGGTCTACGCTCGAAACGTAGCCTATGGGCATGGGCATACCTATCAGGCACATACACTTACCGCGCCGTTGGATGTAGAATCTCACACAGCGACCCAGCTCCCCTGTGCCTGTAAGATAAACCCCCATTATCGCCGCAATCATCCAAACGCTTGGGTGAACGGTTTTGGTGTTTTCTATGTACAGCCGAACGGCAACTTCTCACTCTATCCAGTAATCGCTGTGGATGGTTCATTCACCGCGCCAGACGGCACGTTCTACGAGTAAGGACACATCATGGCTATGACATACATCCCGGCCACGACTCTGAGCGGTAGAAGCCTGTTACGCACAGACCTCACTACTCTGACTGAAGTGAATGTAAGGGAGGATCTCAAGCGTCTCTTACCACAACACGCCTACAACCGAGACCAGATACGCAAACTCCAAGAGTACCAGCGAGGCTGGCACCCAGCGATACAGGCTCGGGTGAAAACGACCCGTACAGATGTTGATAACACCATCACGGTCAACTATGCCCAGTCCATCACGCGGGACATCGTGGGGTATTTCCTCGGGAAGCCCATCCAGTATACGAACCGTGAAGGTAAGTTCCGCAAGCAGATGGAGAATCTTATCAACGTTCTCAGTGCTGAGAACAAGCAACTCGTCGATTATCAGATAGCCGAAGACTGCTCGATATGCGGCGTAGGGTATCGCGGTGTTTTCACTGAGCCTAAACCGACGAACGGCACTAAGTTGAAATTGCTGCGACTCGATCCGATAGATACATTCGTGGTCTACAGTTCTGACCCGACACAGCCTGCGGCATATGCAGTCACCTCCTATGAGACGACCGAGACTGTTGGACGGACGACATTCTACAAAGTTTACACTTCGAACGCGATGTACTCCTTCAAAGACACTATCCTCAACGGCACAGACCCCCTTACAGGCGGAGACCTCGTTCGTAGCGCACCGCCCGCCCAGATATCATTCGGCGGTGGGTGACTGGGAGACAGCTATCAGTATTATGGACGCGATAGACGCTGTGGCCTCTGATGGTGTGAACGACATCCAGCAGGCTGTCAACAGTGTCCTCGTGGCTATGGGGATGGAACTGACGGAAGAGGAATTCGTAAAACTCTCTACCAACGGTTTCCTTAACGTCTCGAATATCCCTCCAGGCGTCAATCCCGTCGTAGAGTTCATCAGTCAAGCTATGGATGCCCAGGTCGGCGTGGCTATGCGGGATTATCTCGAAGCTACTCTGCGGGTTATCGTCGGTGTGCCTGATAGAAAGACTCGAAGCGGTGGCGGGGGCGATACGGGCGACGCGGTGTTCATGCGTGACGGCTGGCAGGACATCGACCTCGTGGCTGCTGCGAAAGAACCGTATTTCATCCAGTCTGAACGTGCAGCTCTCCAGGTCATGCTCTACATACTCAGCACTCACAAAGAAGTCAAGAATATCGAAGCTACGGATGTTGAGATCCACTTCAACCGTAACAAGACGGCGAATCTCCAAAGTAAAGCCCAGGTTTACCAGACACTCACCTCGGGTGATGCACCTTTGGCCCCAGTTGATGCACTCGATATCGCTGCCTTGACAAATAATGTGCACGATGTTATACTACGACAGGAACAATTTACCGCCGAAAATGCAGAAAAACGCATAGAAGACGGTGAACTATCCAATGGCGATGTGAACCCAAACGGGGGCAAACCGCCTAAGAAGTAGGGGATGATGACGAGACCGTATAAAGCGGGGTCGCCATTCTGACACTCAGGAGGAAACATGTCAGCATTGAAAAGAGAAGATTATTCAGATCTGTCCGACGAACAGTGGGGCGCACTCGAAGCCGACTTCGACCGAGCACGGACGCAAGCATCTGACACGGCTCGCAAAAAGGCGGAAAAAGAGGCGGCTAAAAACCAGGAGACGGCTATTTCTGCGGCTGTCGAAGATATGCGTAAGCGTATCGAGATGGACGAGACAGAGCGGCTCAAGGCTGACCACGAAAAGGCGATGCGTGCTATTGAGGAGCAGAGAGCTGAACTGGCGGCAGACCGTAAGAGTCTAACTGCCACTAAGAAGCTCGCAACAGCGGGATTGCCCGAAGACCGCATCGAGGAACTACTGCCGATGTTCGTCGGCGTGGACACGAAAGATCTGGATACTACACTCGACGGATTCATCAAAACGTATCAGGATACCGTGAAAGCCACGGTCGATGCGGAGAAACAAAAACTTCTCGAAAATGCGACACCAGCACCAGGTTCAACCGAGGCACCGATAGGCGTGAACGAGCAAGCAGCTGAGTTTTTGAAGACGGGCGACGATGCCCAGGCTGTTCAGGCAATGCTCGACGCAACTCCAGGTGCTACATAACGCTAAGGAGTGACAGATGGCCCTTCCGACCGGGACAGCAGGAGTTTTCGCACCAGTTAATATCGCGGGACTACTGCTTGCCAAGACCGACGTTCGTACTCCGCTGTTCAATATGCTTGGAGGCGTCACCCATGGCGCACGAGAGTTCCTGACTGGCGCTGAGTATGAACTAGATTCAGCTTCGCAGCCGGAGGTCACAGAGACCGATTCTGTGACGGCACCTACGCCCTCTTACACGACACGGACGCAGGCGAAGAACGTCACGCAGATGCTTCATCGAGCAGTCTCCGTGACATATCGTAAGCAGTCCAACACACAGGCTCTCACAGGTTTGAATTTGCAGGGTCTCACCAACAACGTCCCGTCTGAGCTAGCTTTCCAGATCGCGGGTCGTACGGCTGAGGTTCGTAACGATATGGAGTATACGATTCTTCAGGGTACTTATAACCTGGCGACGACTGCTGACACAGCAGATAAGACTCGTGGTTTGAACGAAGCTATCGAGACTAACGTGATCGCTGCGGCTAGTGCCGAGTTGACTCCTGACATTCTCATCGAAGTCGCCCAGACTCTCGCCTCTGTCTCGCCGTATGGCGTCGCAGGCGTCCTGGGTGTTCTCAACGCAGAGCAGATCGTTCAGCTCAATAAGATCGTCACGGACGAAGGCCAGCGCGTGACCATGAGTGAAGCCGGTTCCAACCTGCTCACTTATCTGACCCCGTTCGGTCGCTTGAATTTCCTTGAGGGTGGACACCGCTATCAGACCAACGGTACGGCTACTTTCGTCAATATCAGCCGTTGCCGCAACGTTTTCCAGTCTGTACCCGAGAAGGGTAACTTCTTCTACGAAGCATTGGCGAAGACGGGTGCCGCAGAGCGCGGTCAGATCTTCGGTCAGTGGGGTCTGGACCACGGGCATGAGTGGATTCACGCAAAGGTCACTGGACTTGCCACTTCGACTGCTGCGACCACAGCACCGAAGGTATTCATCGACAACGATTCTGACAATCCTGTTTACACGGACGAAGTATCGTAAGGTAGCTTGACATGGCCTTTGATGTCACTCCGATAACCAGCGACATCGCAGATGGTATCTTGGCGTGGTGTGGGGTCTCAGACCCCACATCCGCCGAGACCAATCTGGCAGAGATAGCTGCGGATTCGGCACAAGCCGCCATAATGTTCTACCGTGGGTTAGATAGAGCTGATGAGTGGGCGATGGATACCGACTACGTGCTTTACGACGTAGTGCGGCCCGTAGAGGCTACAGGACATCTCTATGTCTGTAGCACCGCAGGGACATCCGACGAGACCACGAGACCGACTTGGCCCACAAGCGTTGGCGGTACCGTGACAGACGGTACGGTCGTCTGGACTGAAGATACTCCAGGGTTTGAGACGAAGTACACCTCTCTCGCTATTGAGATGGGTACATATCTCTACACCAAACGGGGTGTCGATGGGACGATAGCGTTCAGTGAGGGCGGTGTGGCTAGGTCGTTCGAGAAGGGGTCATTCCCTCCATCGATGCTTGCTCGTATCGCTCTCCCAGTTAAATCTGGTTAGACCATGGTATTCCTAGCCGAGAATCTGAAACGACCCGTATGGATCGCGTCAGGTACGATGACTGATGGGGTGTTACAGTTTGACACTCCAGTCCTTTACAACTGGAACTGGCGTACACTCAGTTCTAGCGTAGATATAATGGCTTTCGGTCCGTCCTATGTGGATCACCGCAGAGCTGTTATGAGTAATGACGACATTGACAACATCAAACGGCTAGACAAAGTGTGGATGGATGTCACTCCCAGTGACCCGACCGATGTGTTTGCCCAGGATGCAGATTTTTACATCCTGAGTGTCGAAGTCGGTTCGGGTGGCGTGGGTCGCGTGATGTTCAAGAGGCTGAGTCCTGATGGGTAGCGCCGTTGTTGTACCTCTGAGTGTTGTTAGCATCAGAAAGCTACGACGTAATCTGAACGCTCTAGCGAAAGAACTCAAAGGGAATCTCGGCGGCGATATCGAACGAGCGATGTGCCGGAAGATGGCTACTGAGGTTCAGAGCAACTTCGCAGGCATGACCGACCTGGATGGTAACTATCTGGGTGGAGAGAACCCTAACGCTTCACTAAAGGTAGAACCCGCCCTAGAAGGCCATGAACTCGTCTGGCGCGGTGAACAGATTGCCTACCTTGAGTTCGGTACTGGCGCTACAGGCGCGATGGGGAATTATGGCGGTACCGCGATGGCGAAAGCCGGGTATCATCCCGACCCGACCAAAAAGTCATGGGGATACGAAGACACTAAGTTGGGCGGACAGATATCTCACGGCATACCACCATACGCACCGATGTACGATGCGTCAAGGATACTGCACTCGCCTGTGATGAAAGAACCAGCCATCAAACTATTGAACGGAGCGGTGGATCGTGCAAAGCGCCTACGATGACGTTTTCTCAGCGCTTAGTGACCACACGTTCACCATTCCGGGGGTGAGTGTTAGAGAGCCATTCGATGAGTCAGCAAAAACCTATCCGCTTATGGTGGTGCATGAGATCGTCAACAAACCGATAACCCACGGTACTGAGACTGGGGAGATCGAGACACTTCTTTCGTATCAGATCGACATTCACACACAGAACTGTCTCGACGAGGATGACACGGCGCTCACACGCTGGGCGGCGGGGCATCTGTTGGTAGGCGAAGTGAGTGACTTGCTGGACACCACATTCAAAATCACTCGTCGTACCGTTAGAAAGGAAGCTGTCGCCGCAGATGTGCTAGTACACTTCTGGCGTGGCGATTGTGTACTAGATGCGTCAGGCTATTCATATCGACCGTAAGGAGTAACAAATGGCACAAAGTACCGCTGGTATCACACTGTACTATGGTACCTCTGTTGTAACCGACGAGGTTCCAGCCGAACCCGTATCTTGGACTGCGCTCACGGATATCACATCAACACCAGCTCTGAGTTCTAGTCCGGCGAAGCTAGACTCGACCACGTTGGCCGAGACTGTTCAGAAGACCTATATCAACGGTCTGCAAGACCTCGGTGGCTCATTCGAGTTCGGCGCGAACATGACTTCAGCTCTCGTCACGGCTGTCGCTCTGGCCGCTGCTGATGCTGAGGACGGCACCGCTCGTGCGTTCAAAGTATCGTTCCCCGCGCCTCTTTCCAAGGGGTATTGGTGGACTGGTACCATCGACAATGTAGCCCCCGGTGAGAGTTCCGTAGATGCTGTGGCCACGACCACGCTCTATATCTCGCAGGCGACTGCGCTCACAGCTGTCGATGAAAACGAAGTATCGTAAGTAGCCCTACCCGAAGGAGAGCGTTATGACTGATTTTGAATATGAGGGAAAGTCTTACGAACTGAAGATGACACGGGCAGGTGTTCGTGTCGCAGAGGAACAGGGACTTTGCGCGTCAGAGATAGCCGAGAAACCATTCTCGGCTATCAACTGGCTGTTCTTCGCGTCGCTGTATAGCCGATACAAGATCAATCCGGCCAAAGCCGCGACGATGCTCGATGCGTTGCTCGAATCTGATGGTGAGATACCCGCGACGTTCGAATTCACGAAACTGTTCGAGGAATTGTCTGAGGCATACGCTAACCTTTTCGGCTTGGGCGGGTCGGAGTAGACGACTCCGATTCGCACCAAACTGACACAAAAGCTAAAGTCTATACCTCGAACACAGAGTATTTCGAGGATCTGTGTCCACAGGTCATGGCGATAGGTGTCAGTTACGAAGATTTCTGGCATGGTGATCCTGAGATCGTCAGTTTCGCTATTGAGGTCGATGAGATACAACAGCGCAACGGAATCGTGCGGAACGACTTCCTCGCGTGGAACACAGGCCGCTATGTCATGGCAGGCGTAGGCGTGGTGCTCTCTCAGGCGTTCTCGAAGACCAGTAAGGCTAAGTATCCAGCGGAGCCGCTTATCGCGGCAGAACTGGATGAGCAGTTGGCAGAACAAAAACGCGAACGGGAATTGGTGAAAGCACAGAACGATTTCCTAGCTGTAGCTGCGGCCTTATCGCGTACAACTCCGAACCAGGAGTATGCGGTGCCGAATGTGCCAGACGGGACGGATGCTGCGTAGCGGTGTTCGTCCCGTTCTCATAAGAAGGATGCCTGATGGCAGATAAAGAAATCACCGTTGATGCACTAGCCATTCAAATAGCAACACAGACCGAGACCGCTGTGGCTAGCGTCACAGCACTCACTGAGGCATTACGCGGACTACACACCATACTCGGCCCTGTAGTCACCAAAATGGGTGCACTTGCGCGGACTACAGCGCGAATCAGCCCCGCTGTGATGAAAAGCATTGGGCGAGTACAAAGCGTCACAACGACTGGAGTAATGCCTACTAGTGTGACACGGATGGGTGATGCGTTTTCTGTGACACCGGGGATCGAAGCCCAGCAGGTTGCGGCAACCGCGACCGCTGCGGTCAGCAAAACCAATATCGCATTTACCAAATTACGCACAACTCTCACCACCATCAAAACTCAAATGGGCGTTATTAGTACCAAACTCAGGGTTAGTTTTTCTCAATTACGCCCGGTTATCGCATCGGTCGGAACACAAATCCGAGGTGTCACCGCCAAACTTCTAGGCATGGGTAAACACGGCGGTCGCGTCCTTCGACTTCTCAAAACTAGTTTTATTCAATTGAGAAGTTACATTTTCTTCGCATTTTTTATCCTTACCGCACTTGTTGGCACGTTCAAGTTCCTAGTCGGCGGTGCAGTGGATTATATCGAGACCATGAACTTGTTCCAGGTCGCTATGCGAAATAATCGAGTCGAAGCTGAGAGATTCGTTTCTGGGATGAGTACCGCGTTCGGTCTCGACCCAAAGCGCATCATGGAGTACCAAGCTACCTTCTTCCAGGTAGCAGAAGCCATCGGTGTGACAAACGATAACGCCTACGCACTCAGTGAGATCCTGACTAGACTTACATTTGACTTCGCTTCGTTGCGTAATATGCAACTAGACGATGTGTTCACCAAGATGCAGGCCGTTCTTACAGGGCAAGCCCGAGCCATTCGTTCATTGGGTGGAGATATCCAACAGGCCACACTACAAGAAACGGCCTTCTCGCTGGGCATTCAGAAGAACATCTCTGATATGACACAGCACGAGAAAGTCCTGTTGCGGCTCATTACCATTTACCGTCAGAGTGCCGTGGTGCAGGGTGACATGGCTCGTACATTGTTACAACCAGCCAACCTGATGCGGGTATTCGGTGATCAAATCAAAATCACAGCGCGAAGTATCGGTGCGCTTCTTGTTCCAGCGCTTCAAGCCGTGTTGCCATATCTTATTTACTTCGTTCGTGCCTTGGGGCAGATGGCTAAAGGTCTCGGTCTACGTTTGGGTATTGATCCTGAAGCGTTTGAGGCGTCGATGCCTGATATGTCTTTCTCAGATGTACTTGCAGAGAACATGCAAGCGACCGAAGATGCCGCCGAAGGCGCGGCTGATGCGGTCAAAAAGATGCGGGACTACACGCTTGGCATAGATGAGTTGAATATCTTAACCCCAGCAACGATAGATGTTGCGGTGAT
This sequence comes from Deltaproteobacteria bacterium, assembly GCA_019313695.1. Lineage (GTDB taxonomy): Bacteria > Desulfobacterota > Syntrophia > Syntrophales > UBA2210 > UBA2210. The sequence continues at coordinate 19,417 of JAFDAS010000020.1, read as the reverse complement.
CGGTGGTGGCGCTGGGGATCTCACAGACCTTATCGAAGCTATTCGATTAGAGATGGACAAGTTGCTGGAAAACCCCTTCGCCGATCTAATGGAGAAGATAGGCGATAAGATCAAGATAGCTACTCAGCGTTTGGAACCGTTCATCACAGCTCTTGAAAATACCTGGACTGCCCTCAAGCCGTTCTTAGCGAACATCTGGCAGGGTTTCACGGATTTCTACAACAAGGTATTATCTCCGTTAGCTACGTGGGCATTGAACACGTACGGTGTATATTTGCTTGACCGATTCACACTGGTGCTAGACTGGTTCAATGAAAATCCAGCCGCAGCTAGGAAGATCGGTGAAGTTCTTGGAGTTTTGATGGGTCTCAAGGGTTTGGGTTTCTTGCTGAAAATCACGGGGTATCTCGGGGGCTTCCTTTGGAAAGTGACCGGATTATCTGCGGCTACTGGAATAATCAAGGATTTCGGTCTTCTATTTATCGGCGGTAAGGGCAACATCACTACCCGAGTCGGATTATTCTTCTCAAAATTAGCCACTGGGAGTACCACACTCGGCGGATTCGCTGGCGCGGCGGCAATCGCGGCAGGTAAGTTCGCACTTATCGTTGGGATTATCGCCGGTATCGCATACATCCTTTGGAAAAACTGGGGTGAAATCAAATTTGTCGGTGGGAAAATCGGCGATTTGTTCGCGGAGACCTGGGAGCACATAAAAGAGGGTGCAGGGCCAGCCATCGAAGCGATGTCAACCGCATGGGATCAAATAAAAATCGCACTTGAGCCTATCATGCCTATCCTTGAAGGTCTTTACGATTTCATCATGCAATTCGGTGGGCCAGTCAGACTAGCTATAAGCGGTTGGGTCGGCATATTCAATGGTGCGGCATATGCTATCTCAGGAAGTATCCAAGCAATCGCGGGTGCCATCACCGTTTTGGTCAGCGCATTCAACATACAGCGAGGCATACTCACCGGAGATGCTGATTTAGTACGCAGCTCATTCGAAGCTATGAGTCAGGGCGTCAAGGATACACTGATCGGTGCTGGTAGTTCTGTAACTGGATTCTTAGCTGGCACTAAAGAAGGTGTTGAAAGAACACAGGGCGCGTTCCAGGCATACAACGAGAAATTGGAAGATGTCAAAGGTTCGCAAAAAGATGCAGGTTTCGCCTCTGAGGACTATGGCGATGTACTAGAAACACTCGGAGGTGTTGCTGACATCACCGCCAGAAGTATCGAAGGAGTTATGGTTGCTACAGATTCTCTCGCTGCGGCACAACGAACAACGCTTGAAGCGGATCTGGCTAAACGACAGGCAATACTAGATCTCACAGCAGCAGAAGAAGAACGCGATAGAGTTATGGCTGATTCCGAATCAACTTTAGATGATATAGAGCAGGCTAATATCCGAGTTGAGCGAGCACAAATACGGGTCAACGATACGACTGTAGATTATGATATAGCCCAAACCGCAGAAGACGCAGTACGAAACATAGGTCGAATCGAAGGTGGTTGGAATAGGCTTCACGACGAAATGCAAGACGTATACAACTTAGCCTCTAACCCCCTCAAAGTAGTTTTAGATATGACCGCGAACTACGAACGACATGGACAAGTACCGCGCTTTGCGTCAGGCGGTCTGCCGCCTACAGGCAGTTTATTCATCGCAGGCGAATCTGGGCCGGAACTCACAGGCTCATTCGGTGGGAACCCGAACACCGTCATGCCTCTTGAGAACAGCGGATTCGTCGAAGCTGTCGGATCTGCTGTGTTCAAAGGTGTCATGGCCGGGATAAGTATGGGCGACGGCGACAAGGATTCGGGTGACATCTATCTAGACGGTGAACGTGTAGGCGTGGTGCTCCGTAAAGGTGAAAGGCGCACAGGCGCGACTGTAGGGCTAGTAGGGAGTACATAATGGCCTGGGTAAAGACCACAGCGGGTATCGAGATACCTGAACCTGCGTTCGATAGTGGGAACGTTACTATCTCCACGTTGGTCAACGCTGGACGTAATGCCAACGGTCAGTTCATCGGACAGGTCATCGGTAACGACAAGCTGAAAATAGAATTGAACTGGAAAATCCTCACCCCGACACAGTTCCAGGCTCTACTCAAGATTTGGGACAGATCCCAGGGTGGTTCATTCGTCAATGCGTTCACCGTGTATGACCCTCGAACGAAGACCTACCGCAGTATCGACATGTACGTCGGAGACCGCATGGGTAAGCCCATTATGATAACGAATCCCGGCACGGGTCATCCTAAGTATTGGCAGGATATCCAAGCTAACCTGATAGAGATATAGCTATGAGGACTGTGAGCGCAGCGTGGGAGTCGAATCAGGAGGAGACGGCATCTGACCCCAGTAGGTTGGATGGGTTCTTCGAGACACGGGATGATGACGGATTCACTCGCTGGCACGTACTGAATGATGCGATGTTCAACAATGCTGTTGAGGCTACTGTTAATAGCATATTCGACCCGACGGGTACGACTATCCCGTTGGAGTCGTGTAGTCTGACAGTGGAGAGCGAGACCGAGTAGAAGGAGCATCCAGAATGATCTGGACTGAGCGTCGGCCCGCAGGGGATGTAGACAAGGACTGGTGGGCCTTAGCGTCTTCCTCTGAGGCAAATGGTCGCAACCTCATCGCCGGGGTTTATGGTGGCAGACTCTACACCTCCGACGATAGCGGAGCCAACTGGACTGAGCGCCAGCCAGCCGGGGATGCGGACAAGGGCTGGAGCGTCGTAGCCTCTGATTCTGATGGGTCGCATCTCATCGCCGGAATCGGCGGGGGCAGGCTCTACACCTCCGACGATAGCGGAGCCAACTGGACTGAGCGCCAGCCAGCCGGGGATGCAGACGAGGACTGGTATGCTGTAGCCTCTGATTCTGACGGGTCTAATCTTATCGCGGCAGCTTCGGTTGACAAACTTTATATCTCCGACGATAGTGGGGCCACTTGGACTAACCGTCATCCCGTTGAAGCTGTAGCCGGGAACTGGAATACCGTAGCCTCTGACTCTGATGGGTCGCATCTCATCGCGGGAAAATGGGCTGGCAGACTCTACACCTCCGACGATAGCGGAGTCACCTGGACTGAGCGTCGGCCCACAGGCGTTGATGGGACGGCGGGCTGGGCTTCCGTAGCCTCTGACTCTGACGGGTCTAATCTCATCGTGGCAAACAACGTAGGCATACTCCACACTTCTGCCAACGGCGGAGTTACTTGGACTGACCGTCAGCCAGCCGAAGAAGGGACTGAGGGTTGGAGCGTCGTAGCCTCTGACTCTGACGGGTCGCATCTCATCGCCGGAATCGGCGGGGGCAGGCTCTATACCGCCACCCCAAACCCTTACGATTTTACCAATCCGTATATGAAGCTGGAACTACAGAAATCAGGCTTCATCGACGCGGGCTTAGGATACTTCTACAGCGCGGGGGATTTCGATAACATCCCCATCACTCGTCAGAAATTCACGGAAAGTAAGATATCCAAAGACGACAAGTACCTGACAGTTCAGGGGGAATCTTTCACTACTTGGCTGGACACTAACATTTTCTACGGTGGACGGTATGACGGGGGTGGTATAGCCGCGTCTACACTGTTCGCAGAAGTGCTAGACGATGTGGATTTTCCCGCAGAGGGGGATTGGGGCTACGTCATAGGCGACGCTGGGTGCGTAGCCTCAGACACTACTTTGATCTGGGAGCGCACTGGCTACGACTACTATCACATCGACTCGGCTTTCGACACCGTGATGGTAGACATACCAATTCCCCCGGTAACGCATAGGAAAGCCTTGACGATGCTCGCAGCATACTGTGGGGCACATCTGCTCCATCGCTCTGACGGCTCGTTGGATATCGTACCAGACCTCGGTTCGGCGCTGGACTACCATCTGGACATCGACCGTATCTACGACCGTCCAGAAACTATCAAAGGTGAGAACGTCACCACCATACAAGGAAAACTACGTACCTATAACACAGCAGTAGGCAGCACTACGATAATGGAAGCAGCTATTGAAGCTGTCACCACCGACCAGACTACATTCACAATCACGCATGACCCCTGCTCTGGCGGCTCGTTAGAACTTACGGATGCCACTCTGAACGGATCTCCGACATACAACACCTACAGCACGACATTCGATGCTACGCCCGATTTTGTCGGCACGTTCACACTAGTCCTTTCGGGCAACGCGGTGACTTTCGGTGAGAGTCAACTGTCCAAGACCTACGATACGGTCAGAGGTGAGACTAAGGATTTCGACAATCCGATAGCGTCTGACCGAACGATGGCTCTGGCGATGTACGACCGATACCACACTTTCAAGACAGCTATGAGTTACAAGTTCAGTATGCGGGACGACCCCGCTATAGAAGTAGGCGATAGGGTGAAGCTAGACACACTGGCTGTGCCTGATGGCATTCCCGTCATCGTTACTGCAATCAGACGTAAATTCAACGGTGCTACCGACGGCGAATACACCGTCGTCGAAGATCCATACTAGGAGGAGACAGCGATGGCGTTCACACCCAAGACCTGGGCCACAGATGACAATATCAGCGATACCGAACTCAACCGTATCGAGACTGGTATCGACGATGTGACGGACGATCTGGCGGCGTTAGAGACCGCCTTAGATGCTCTGTCACATGTGTCGGTGTATCACGATGTGGCCACTTCTATACCCGATTCTACGGAGACGGTGATCCCGTGGGCCAGCGAATACTACGACTCGGAGACCGAACACAGCGCCGGTACGTTTACGGCGACTGTCACGGGATACTACCACGTCTCGGCCCATGTGGGCTTCAGTTCTGGCACCTGGGATGTGGGGAAGATAGCCGAATTGCGGTTGTATGCCAACAGTCAGCACCGATGCTCGGGTACGAGCTGGGAGTCCCAAGTGAACACGACACACAAACCCTCATGCTCCCTCAACCACACGGTCTATCTGGAAGCGACCCAGACCATTCAGATAAAGGCATATCAGGATTCTGGCGGTGCTAGGACATTGAACTCTAGCGGCTCGTACAACCGCCTCTCGATAGACAGACTAAGGTAGGTCTTTCCATCGGCTGATACCTGATGTTGAGATAGAGAAAGCCCCGCAGCGTCTCTCCTTCCACTGCGGGGCTTCGCTCTACCAATGGGGCATTATTTGGGATACAACGCGGCGATGACATCACCTACTGATTTCACCATAGCCGATTTCCCACCCGCATTAGCTATCTGGCCCATCCGTATCTGCTGGGGTTTTGTAAGACCGTAAGAACTGTCTGGGCGTTTGATCTCGAAAGCATAAAACCGGCTCTTGTGACAGACGATGAGGTCTGGAGTGCCTTTGGCTGTAGACGCACTACCGCCGATGTTCAGAACATAGGTGTCGTCGAGTCCGCGCAGATAGGCTATGATGTCCTTCTGTATCGCGGACTCGACTTTACCCATGCTAGTCCTCGTCGTCCCAATCGTCGCCCGATGCGGCATCACCGAACGGTGTGCCTGGGCCTACGGTGCTCTTGATATTGTTGAACACACCGCCTGCCTCACGAGGCTTGTGGATGATGTCGAGCAGGACGAACCGGCCTTCTAAATTAGCTAGATCGAACTGCTCGCCCACATCCAGGTCCACGCCCAGACCGTTCTTCACGAGCCAGTAGAACGCAGCATAGCCACCCTTGACATCCAGGTCGTAGTTATTTTCGAGTTGTGCGCCGTCCTCGTTGACGAACTCGACCTTGACGTTGGTAACTTCCGCTCGGGGAAGCCCTGTGACCTTCGTGATGAGGAAACTCTGCTCGCCTTCATCCATATCATAGTTGTTCTTCGGCTTGCCTCTACCTGTGACTGTGCTAGTCATTTGTCTTCTCCTTAGATAGTCTGTACGTGTCAGAAACTTTGCTGTACTTGTCCAACAAGTTGTCCTTTCGCAACGCCTCCTTGTCAACCTCTGACCTGCTGCTTTTCTTCATCTGCCAACCATAGGCAGTGATAGCCGTGTCATTTTTGCCGAACAACTTGACCATCGCGGGCTTCATCTTACCCTTGAGTTTCTTGAGTTGCTTTTCGAGATCCGTCAATTCTGATTTCGATAGTATCTTCTCTATCTTGGTCTCGATGGTAGCGACTTCTTTTGCCAATTCCTCAAGGTCAGTGTCCTTGACCTCGCTTTTGCGGAGGATATCTAGGAACACCTTGTCGCGCTTCTCGTTGAACTTTGGTGAGACGTTACCAGCGACATGCTTCTTGTGCCACAATTCCGCTCGGCGTAGATCGGCTTCGATGTCTGTGTCTGATACGTGGATGTCGTAAAGGTGTGTGTTGTCGCTAGTACATTCGCACTTCTCGGGGTGGTCGTACTCGTCTGGCTCCATGAACCTGACAGGGAAGAACACCCTATCGACTCCGAGTAACTGGGCATATTCGAGACCCTGTGCGGCGTAGGTCGGCGGCACTCCGTCTACCCAGTCCTGCGGGCGGGATGAGGTCTTGCCCTCGATGACACCGATAGGTTCACCTTTGCCCAGAACATCGTCCAGTATGATGCCATCCCACATACCACCGAAGATGGGTTCCGAAGGGAAGTGGTCATAAAGTTTCGTTTTGCTTTTGAACCACTCCTCGGGGGTATAAATGTACGGACTGACGTTCTCTTTGCACCACTCAATCAGTTTAGGCTCGATGGCTATACCAGCCTCGGTATACTTGTTACCCTCGAACGGCTCCTCGGCCACGCGACATATCTCACACCACGCGCCGAACTCAGACTTCCATTTGTTGAGACCCAGGACAGCACCCAGGCGCGTCCCGGTGATCTTCTTGGGATTCGACGTAGGCTCACCTTGAACACATATCGTGTTCTTGCCTGCGTACTCCCAGGGCTTGAACTTAGCCATTGTCGGCCTCCATCCAATCTGAAATTGCGTCAAGAGCGTTGATTATGTGTTCTTTTGGCAAAAGTTCTCCTTGCCATCTGTCTCCACTTTCCCACGAGTATACCAGTTCTCCGCCGACATCGGGGCAAACCACGGTAAAACCACCGAAGCGAAATCGAAGATAACCCACCTTATCGCCATTAGCGTCGAACGCATCGTATTGTTCTGGCATAGCCGAGCAGGTTTGAACCAGAGTTAGTTCAGCCATCATAGTGCCTTCATAGCAGCATCGCAAGCCTTGTCCAAATCCCAGATAGCGTCGGATATTCTCACAGTCTCGATTTGGTCTAATACATTCCGTATCTCAGCCAATACGTTGCATGCTGCGTCGAGCGCTACGTGCAGTTCCTCGCAACGCTCGCAAGTCTCATCAGACATCGGCTTCACCTTCCGCAATGATCTCTTCGGCTTTGCCATATCCCAACGTGGCGGTTGATTTGGGGATTGTAGATTTGCCGTTCTTGCCCATTTTCGGTGTGCCGTCAGTTTCGAAGTGCTCCTTGAGTATCTTCGCACCGAACTTCGGTTTGGTCTTCTGCGCTTCGACTATCTTCTTGTAGAGTGCTTTGGCATAGATATCTGTCGCGTACTTCTTCTCGTCAGCCTTCTTGTCAGATATCTCCTGTTTGATCTGAGCCTTCTCAGCCCCAGAGACGTAACCTGACTTACCGATGTCATCGGCGTTCATGCCGACATCATCGCCGTCACGACCCTTGTTGTCGAGTAGGTAGTTGTTAAGAATGAAATTGCGGAGCGCGTTGGTCTGTGCTACACCTTCGCAGTATCCAGCCTGGACATTCACGCCTAGACCGCTGATATCATAGTGTTCGTGTTCGTCTGACTCAACATCGGTAATAGTCACCCAACCTGTTGCGTGGACTGCGTAACTCGGTGTGTTTTTGCTTTCTGGGGTGATGATACCTAAAAATTCACTTGTGGTGTTCAACTTGAAAATCAAACCAAGCTCTGAGCATATGGAAGCAAGCCAAGTTTTGTACTGTTGTGTGTCGGCATACTCATAAGAGATATTCGACACAACACCATCGAATGTGACACCCTTTGCTGCGTTCGCCATAGCGATCTGAAGTTGAGGCAACTTCTCTTTGAAGGTGAGTTTCTTGGGTGCGGCTTTGCTCTTTGCCTTTGCTTTTGGCTTCGCCTTCGGTGCTGCTTTGCCGTCTTTTAGTTCGTTAGTCTTCTCATCTGTTTCTGTCATTTGATCCTTCTCCTTTTTGTCTCGGGTGATAAATGCTTTGGCCTTCTTTTTAGCTAGAGCAACATACCACGATTTGTCGAGCGTTGTCAAGTCGATCCCGATGTCTTTCCACTTGTTCTCGTTGTCCACAAAACAATGCTCTGGGGTAAGCGGGATCTTGGACCGTCCGACCTCCTCTCCGTCCTTTATCTTGAGTTTGAATATGCCGCCGTACTTCTTGGCAGTAGTAGCATAGACTCGGTTACACCGTTGGGTCTCAGCTTCGGCATCAAACCCTAATATATTAGCCGGGTCTTCTTTTTCACTAACACCCACACGATACCCATGCACTACCTTCTGAAACATCCGTCCAGCTTTGGCTACTATCTGGAACCGCTCGATATCGTCACATTGAAGAATAGTATTCTCCAACGGAACATCGTCTAGCAGATAGTCCACCACGGCCTTGTCTATGATAGTCCTACTGTTGGACTTGAAATCCCCGCCAGCGTGATGTGTGACGACACCACCCTTAGTCGTGACGACACCCTCGGTGGTACGCATCACGTAGTTGTTAACGTTTGCCTGAACGATAACCTCTATCTCGTGGGTGTCCACCGTGAACCCCGTACGTCTTTTCCATACAGCAACAGCGTCGTATATTCGCCACACATGTTTACGGGCGCAAGATATGATCCACCCGTCAGTGTTAAGTTGAATGAGTTGTAGTCCCATCGGCTGAGTCTTTGGTGCATAGGAACTCGCAAAAAATAACAACTCGATGAGATCCAAGATATAAAGCTGTCCACTCAGACAGACTCTTGTACCCTGCATCGGGTCGTACATCTTGTTGTATGTATCTTTCATCGTGCCGTATGTGGTGTTGAGTACCAGTTTGGCGGCGTCAGCGGTCGCCTTATCGCCGTCAGCCTTCGCTTGCATACGGAGGTCATAGAATTGCTTGTAATGCCCGCCATCGGGCACTGAGCGGCTCATGTAACCATTATTGATGATAAGTGATGGGTAGAATGACCCGATATCTTGGTGAAGGATGACTCTATCCTCGTCAGCAGTCTCCTTGTAGGACGGTACGGCGGCGTGTATGCCGCCCAGACCGACGACGGTGGGGCAATCGTGGAACATGAATTCTATCTTCTCGGCATTGTCCATACAATTGTCAGTATTCACAGACAGAACGAAGTCCAAGACCTCTTGGGGTATTGCCGTCTGGTTTACATTGTCTGGTATCTCGTATTCCTCATACGGGATACTCGGAAGTCTGGTCGCGCCAAGCACTTCCGAGACGATACGAGCGTTGGTATGCTGAAGCATCGTATTCGGGTCTACGTCGCGCAATTCACACAGGTCTGATTTAGCTTTCAGATAGTCGAACCGCAAAGCGTAGAGAGCCTCTGTCGCCGCCACATCATGCTTACAGTAGCGTGTCACCTCGTCGCGCTCGGTAACCGTGAGTGGTCTGTCGATATCGAACGATACAGAGGACTCTACGATGTCCATACCGATATTGGCTTCGATCTCTTTGAGAGATTTGCGGGGTACGATATCGGGCCATAGATCTATCGTTGGGGGTAAAACCACCCACGGATGGCCTTGGAATAACGCCCACACCAACGAACGGTCGTCCTCGTGGATGATGGTGTCATTGACCCGTTTCACATCTTTCGGTTCCCAGTCCAACAGGATAGCCTTCAAGATGTACTGGTCGTAGTGACTAGTGTTGTAACCGCAGAGGATTGGATTCAGTAACTCGACGAAATCCTGAACGCTCTCGTTGTCGTTCCATACGGTGATGGTCTCGCCATCGCTTTGTCGTTTTGCTACGAACAGCCAATCATGAGCGAAAGTCTCAGTATCGAAGAACCATAAGTTCTGCTGTGTCATTTGTAAACACCTCGAATCAGTTGACTATATCATTATCTTTGCGGTAGGCATTGAGTGCTTTGAGAGCGATACCTAGATTTTCGGACTGATCCTGACAGTTCCATTCATGTGCTGCGGTCTCACAAACCGTTTCCATGAGTAGAACATGCTCGGCTGTAAAAATATTGTGATAGATGCCGTCATATATGGTATCATAAATAAACGCTGCTGCGATGATTTGAGAAAGCGGTATCGGCGTACCCTCCTTCTTCATCTTGTTGATTATATTCAGTTGGTTTGCTGGCAAACCATTATCAAGTCGATTCATCGGTCTCCTCCTTAGTTGTGATCTGCGAACGGACATCACCCATTTGCGGTCACATGTTTCCATTTTCTGCCGGTAAGAACCTGTGTGATTGTAGGTTTCGCCACACCGTAGTCATCGGCCAATTGTTGATGCGTTTTGTTCTTGGCGTTCCGAATCTCACGCACAGTCTGTTCGGTCAATTTATGGTTGTATCGTTGTTCCCCATGAGAATAGCACCCAAACTTACGTGCGTGGGCTGCGTTTTCTTTCCTTGTGACCCACTCAAGATTCTCAACTCGGTTATCTGTTTTGTCGCAATTGATGTGATTTACTTCTGGTTTGTGTTTTGAATTTGGAATAAAGGCCTCGGCAACCAACCGATGAATCACAACATGTTTTGGTTTACCTCGTTTTCCCTGGTATATACAAGATCGCAAATACCCCCGATGTGTAGTTTCCAGTTTCTTTATTCCTCTCGGCCCACAAAATCGACCCAGAGTAGAAATCTGGTAAGTCGGAAAATAAGGAATCGCAACCCACACCTCACTCGTTTGGTATCGCATAAGGACATCCTTCTATTCGACACCCGTATCGGTCTCTGACACACAGCCCATCCTCGTCGCCAAAGCCGAACTCGCAGAACGTGGTATCACATGCTAGACTGTTATACCACGCATCCTCCACATTGTCCACATCGGTCAATGTGAACCCATCGAATCCATCGACTATATCTAAGGGACTGTCGAATGGGTCGAGTTCGTCGAATGGAGTGTGTCGTTTGGTCATTTCGCCGTCCCTTCAGAGCCTTGGATGAGTGTGAACCGCCTACCGCCGTCCAGAAGGTCTACGCCGTACCAGATCTTCGTCGTGCTTTTCCGCTCCGGGTCATACCACTTCTGCTTATACTGCCACCCGCCAGTGAGCATACCTTTCCCGAACAGACTGGACGAACGGATGAACTCCCCGTTGTTCTTAGCCCATTGGTGGTAGACACGATACAGGTCATTGTGCCTCACAAAGACAGTCTTATCGTTTGGGTCTCCGACCGAACAGCATTCACCCATGAAGTTCGCCAACCAGTCCTCGGTCAAGCGATACTCAGACGATGCCCTCACGACCGCAGCGGGCTTCTCTGGGATGTCGCAGCCAGCCGCGTGGAACGCGACCGCGCCCTCGATAGCCCATTGGAGGATGCCCGCACCCTCGCGCTCGATGAGGATAGAATGGAAGTCAGTGATGATCTCCTCGGGCGGTATCGTCGCCTCGAATGGAAGCACCACGATACGCCGCCAGGTACCCGTGTCGGTCGATGATATTTTGGGTAGATGGTTCGTAGACAGTACGAGCATGTGGATAGGTAAGAACTCGTGGGGGTCTTTGTATAGCTTTTTCGCCACCATCGGGTCTGTCGATACCAGCCGTTTGAGCATGGAGGAGTTCAGACGATGCCCCTCCTCGGTCTCCTGCGCCACAGCGAAACGCTTACCCTGGAGCATCGCCATACCGACCTGCTGCTCGTTCGTCTTGGACGACATGAACAGATTTGGGTCGATACCCGTGGCGTAGTCACCCAGGATGTGGTGCAGCGTACTGAAGAATGTGGACTTACCGTTGGCTCCCGTACCGTTGGCTATGATTAGGTTTTCCGTATAAACCTTACCAACGAGTGCGGAACCCATGGCTTTCTGTACGAAATCGATGAGGTCTGCGTCGCCACAGAACACGGTGTCTAGAAACGCATCGAACAGCGGGGTCTCCATCTTCTTTGGGGCTAACGCGGTCATCGCAGTCAAGCGATACCGTGCATCGTGGGGCATCAGTTCACCCGTCTTGAGATCCACCACTCCGGTCGGGACATTCAACAGCCAGGGGTCGCAGTCGAAAGTCGATGCTGAGTCTATCATATAGGACTTGTTCAACCCGACCATCGCCGTGAGACCGTGTTCCCCTTGCGCTTTGAGCGCGTGTTTGTACAGTTCCATCGCAGGTTTGAGCCGCTTCTTACCCTCATCAGAGTTAGCGTCCAGTCCATTTGCATCCAGTTCCTCGTGGATAGTCTCCAGCCATTCTTTCGCACTCACCATCAGGCCTAGCGCGATGTCCCGCGAAGCCTCCATCGCCCGATAGGGTACGTCTATTTCCCACCGACGTCCGGTGAAGAAACACCACCCCCACTCGGCGGTGTAGCACAGCCCCTCTCCGAACACTGAGGCTAGGGCAGACGCGTTACCCAGATCAGTATACTCGTCCAACGCCAGCTTCTCTGTACCGTCCTCCTGTGGGGTGCGGTTGAAGAATCGGATGGCCTTGGTCTCATACTGCGCGGAGGTCTCATACGCTGTGACTGAACAGAGTACCGCCGCTTTCGTCACGGAATCAGGCAGGTAGTCGGCTCGCGCCAGTTTCTTGGTGTGCATCTTGTCTTTTGTACGCGCCCAAGGTGAGGCTCTGAACGCCTTTTCCATCGCCTCGGTATCACGATTGAGCCAGTAGGCCAGTTTTGAGAGGAGCGCGAAATCAGTAGAAGACTCGTCGCCGTCGTGGTCGGTGGCGTGATAGAGCGCTTTCAGTTTCTTGTCTTTGGATAGCCCGAACGCACACCATTCTTTCGCTGTACGTTCTCCATGCTCCACAGGAGGTATCTCGGCGTTCGGTGCGACGATGGGTGGTAGGTACTTAGCGTAGAGCCAATCCAGTGCGTCCTGCATCGGTATCGCATCGGGTTCGGTACCTTCGACATGATCCCCAGTGACAGTGACAAAATTGAAGCCGTCATAGACCTCGATACCTAGCGCGGAATCTTTCGTTCGGTCATTGGGCTTCTCTCCGTACATGAAGCCATGAAGACCCTCACCTGATGGGGAATACTCCCAGTAGCAATTGAAATGGTCGAAGATGTCCTGCGCCACGGTAGAGAGTATACCGTCATCATCGAAACAATTATCCAGGTCGATGGCGACGAACCCGTCGGTGAAAACGAACCCGACACCATCCAGATCATACCGTTCCATCCCGACCAGGGCTTCCTCCAGGGTGGTGAAAGTGGTCGGATCGTTCTTAGCGCAGACGATACCCGTCTTTGGCGACACAGGCGGCTTGCCCAATCGGGCTTTGCCTGTGTCAGTCAGCTTAAAACACAACCAGTTGGATGTCTGTGCCAGCGTCTCGGGTATGTTGTGATAGTCTGTCATGCTTGGTCGTCGATCCCCTTCCGTGTGACTATAGTTTCTAACCGTGCCTCATCATCCACGATGGTTCGCATCCCATACCAACACAGCGACTATCAGCGCGACTTGTACAACGCCCATCCATACGAATGTCAGCAGTGCGGTTTGCATCGCTCCACCGCCGACACATACTTTTTCTCGCGGGTCATCCCCAGGAATCCTGCTATGAGTCCGACTATGAACGCTAGTGCTCGCATGTCAGATCATCTTCTTGGCGTGCTTTCACGGCGGTCTCTAGGCGTATTGCTGAACAATCATCTCGGTGAGAGCCGCCGCGTCCAATATCCGCACCGCATTGGTTACATGTTTCGCCATAGTATCTGACAGCATACCACGGCGATCCGCTATCTTCGTCGTCCTTCACCAACGCAATCGCAGCCTTCTCAATATCGGTTAACTCACCCATTTTTTTCTCCTTCCATGGACTCTGACCTTAGCATATTACTCATCGAAATGCAACCACTTGTCTTTCTATGCAATCTGGGGTATAATGGGGGATATACTATGCAATTCTGTCGAACACCCAAGGCGGTTGCGATGCCCGAAGCTGTCAATGAACCCTATGGCCGTAGACAGGCCGACCACTACGAACCGTGTGGCTTGCTCCAAGTAGTCCAATCTGAAGTCGTGAATATCAAAGAGGACATCAGTGTTCTCTACAAACGAGTAGATCGTCTCCCGAACTGGATGGTGTTCCTTTTCTCGGCCACCACAGCCTGTCTCGGAGCGACACTCACCACAGTCTACTTCCTGCTTCAACAGCTTTAACCTCCGTTTTTCGTCCTGCTAGTGGTGTGCCATTGACGGCACACGGGACACCTGTACCATCGCATCCCTTTCCCGAATGATTTACTAGAACACAGGGCAGCGTGGATTGCAGCACCTTCGCTGTGATATGCTTTCTTGTTAAGACACATACGGCGCTTCCCTTTCGGGTTCACAGATCAGCCTCCTCGATGGGTGTAGGGATGAGTTGATCTTCTGGTGTGCGCTTGGGCGGGGTCAACCGCCCCATGATCTCAGGCTCTAATTCTGCGTACACTTTGACTTTTTCGATGAAGCTCTCCTGCGGATACGTCTGTCTGGCGCGATAAAACTCCTGATACTCGACAGCCAACGCCCGCGTGGTGAATATCTGATCCAACTCGGGTATGTCCTCATACAGACCGTGATCTCTCTCGCCATCCATCACAGCGTAGACATACATCACTTGGCTCCTTTCACTCGGCTCCGGGTGATCTCACGATAACTGCGTTCTGCAAAGTCCTGATGACCAGCCAGCTTCTTGTACATGTCCTCCTCCACCGATCCTTCTGTGAGCAGGAATACATAGTTACACGCCTCGGTCTGTCCGAACCTGTCAGTCCTGGCTCGACTCTGCTCCATCATCTCGCTGCTATCGGTCGGCTCCACGTAGATGGTGTAACTCGACGCGAACAAGTCGATGGCACGAGACCCTGACTGATACTGTACCACTATGACCTTGATACTGTCATCTGCTTGGAAATCCTGCCAGATGTTTTTGTTCTTCTGGTCTCCGTTGAGCGTCACGTACTTGACACCCTTAGACTTCAATGCCTTCTCAAGAGCCAAACAGGTAGCCCGGAAGTTGTAGAATACCACTGTTTTGTACGGCTGGTTGTTCTCTATCAACTCCATCACATATTTGGCTTTGTGCGATTTCAACGGATAGGTCTTACCCCGCATCCGTCTGCCTGTCTCATCCCCAGTGTCAGACTCTTTGATGTGTCCTGTGGCGATCTGACGCATACGGAGCAATCGGGTCAGGGGATTGTCCATCACCATGTCTAACGCCTCGACATAGGAGTCAAGCGCGTCCTCGTAGAGAGCTTTTGTCGTCTTAACGAACGGCTCGGTATTCTTACCAGCAGCGAACGGTACTTTGATGATCTCATCGGACATCACCTCGGGCAAGTCGAGACAGTCCTTTTTGAGCACCCGATAGGAGCAAGACCCAACGAGGTCGAGCAACTCCGCTCGGTGCCGATACCCGACCACTATCTGCGCGTATGACCCTGGGAGGTTACGCATCACAAGATACTTACGCTTGAAATCAGCCCAGGTCATCCAGTCCTCGTCGTACAGGAATCGTAGTGGAGACCAGATGTCCTCCAGTCGGCTGTTGTTGATGAGCGTCCCTGTGATGATATAACGATACTGGGCTTTCGATGCAAGCCCTAGGGTCTTACCTCGACCGACAAAATACTTGGTACGGTTCGATGTTGGTTTGGCTATGGCGTGGCCCTCGTCCAGCATGATGAGATCCCACTGCTGCCAACACTCTTTCTGGTACCGACCTTTGTTGCGCGAGAGTTTGGCGTAGTTGATACACCGAGTATGTTTCCAGATGAGTTCTTGTCTCTCGGGGGTGAGTTTCTTGATGTCCCTCGACCACGCACCAAGACCTGATAATGGTGCCACGATGAGTGCGTTCTGGATCTCACCCGCGAGGTAGAGATTGCTCATGTGGATAACAGCCGGGAGCGTCTTCCCAGTTCCCGTCTGTGGGAGTAAGAGGAATCGGTCGTTCTCTGTGAGGATCTCTAACATCTTCTTTTGGTGATCGAACAGCTTATAGCTCATTCTGCTGCTTTCTCTGCGGCAAGGTGGAGGGTGCGGTAAGGTTCAGGCAGTCGCATCTTCATACGACTTTCGAAACAAAATACCGAACAGTACACGTCCCGTCCAGAATCGGGATCAGGCCAGATAATGGGTAGTATGCCCCGTTTGGCGGGATACCCACAGCACTCACATTGTCGGTTACTCATGTTTCACCGCCTTGTAGTCGAATTTATGAAGCCACACTGAACGGCCTTTCTTCTGTACCCATAGCTCGGTTTTGAGGTAGTGCATCCTCAGAGCGATGGTGTAGATCCGCGAGTACATCTTGTCTGGATTCACACCCTTGACGTCCAGAAAGTGAGTGCCGTCGTCCAGGGTGGTACCCGGCTCGGGACAGACCACCTCCAACGATCCGCGCCCGTCGTCCTGTAGGAATGCCTGGATGAGTATGGCGATAGGATCTTTGGCTAGGAGTCTTTCTCTGTCAGCTTCGACGGACACACTAGACCACTTCGGTTAAGATTCGCCAGCTACTCAGCATACCGTCGTTGAAAACGATCTCCACCGGGACACCGACCAGTTCGTTCACATGCTGTTTCTTCGCGTCAATAAGCAACTGGTTAAGGTACCGCATAGTCTTGGCTAACTGAGCATCTCGGTCAGCCTCAGTCCATTCGGTGTATTTGGATACCTTAGTTCGGATAGACCAGGCTCCCATAAAATCTCCTACACCCCAACCTTCAGCACCCAAACCAACACTAAGTCCAAACTGGGCGTCTTGATAACCACCAAAACCAAACCTGACACTGGTTATTTTGCCTAACTGGGTCTCCACGTTAGTCTCCTTCACTGTCGATTGGATAGAATAGTGAACCCATAACGTCTAGGTCTCTCGATGATGTTCACGAGACCGTTATCGCGCATTCGACGTAATCGGATCAATAGATTGCGCTTACTCCGCATCCCAAGAGCTTCTAGGATGTTATCAGTAGTCTCGCAGCCTGCTTCTATCACAGTCAAGATCTCCTCGTCGGTGTATTGTACAGGACGACCCATTCTAGGCGGATCACTCTCAGTACAGTCAGAGCAATACTGCGATGCTGCGAGTTTCGGTTTGAAACACTTAGAACAGATCAGTTCTGGACTGATAACCGATCCAGCTTCGAGTGCGTCACGTATCTCCTTATCCGATGTCATAGCGTATGCACGTCTAGTGCCGCCCTAGCCTCGTTACTCACTTGCTCGTCCATCATCCCTCCTCGGCTTGTGTCATATTAGGTCGTCCAACCCTATCGCCCATTCAGCAAGAGCGATAAGCTGTTCGCCGAGTGGCTTCATAGCACTGAACGAGAAGAAATCGAAGTGGTCTTCGGTGTGGTTGTCGTACGCATGGACGATGAATCCGGGGTCGGTTCCCTTGGCCTTCTCGATAAGAAATGTAAGGTCGTAGACTTTCATCATTCCTCCTCGGCTTTCTGTTCGAGCCACTTGCGGGCAAAGGCTACTCGCTCTTCGTGTGTATAACAGACCACTAGCTTCTCGATGTATGCCAGCACCACCTTACGATTAGCGGTAGCGCACGGTTTGTCTCCCACGAGTTCCATCGCGTCTAGTGCCGTCCTAGCCCCATCGTCACTCATTCGCTCGTCCATCATCCCTCCTCGGCTTGCTGTTCGGCCCACTCACGCCAATATACTTTTGTGTTAGTCGTGGGCCATGATTGCTCACGTTCACACGCCCCACACAACGCATCCACCATGCGCTCTAGCTTCTTGACGTATGCGCGTTCGGCATCAAGAGCGTCCAACAACCATAGCGTTCGTTGGTTGTGAAACAGATAGGGCCGCTCGTTCTTAAACCGTTCCAGAGCTAGTTGGCGTCGGAAATACTCCACCTTATCGTCACTCATTCGCTCGTCCATCATCGCCTCCTATTCGTTGATAATGGCACCCACGCTATACGCAAACTCGACCTCATCCAGGTCAGTCGTTGCCCTGTACGGACAGCCATTCCTACCATAATCAAGTAGTGCCTTTCGGTATGCACTTGCCTCGGTTCTTGCGCGGTATAGACTCACCGACCCAGCATGGTGCGTCACCGCCCACACCTTCCCGCTACGCGTTGCCGCAAGCTTATCCATCATTTCACCTCGGCTTGCTGTTCGGTTAGTGGCTCATAGTGATCATACAAGGAGCATGACAGACACATGTTGAATGGAAAGGAGTACCAGTGAGAGCACCTTCTGCCGCCCAAACGAGTACATCCATTTCTCGAACGGTGTGTAACCTCCTCCACCACGCGCTCTAGCTTCTTGACGTAAGCGCGTTCGGCCTTGAGCGCATCTGGTAGATGCGCTATCGCTTCGGCCTGTTCATCGGTCATATCGTCACAAGTAAGGCGTGGCCCTCGTTTTACGCCAACGTGTGCTGGACGAGTAACCATAGAGTCGCCCCACCACAGACCAAATGGGAATAGCTCTGTAAGTCGCGCGTCACTCATTCGCTCGTCCATCATCCCCTCCTGTCGTGGTACTTGGAATCACATTCAAACGTGACCCAGCCGTCACCAATACCGTGTCGCTTGGTTTTCGGCTCCTCCACGCTCCCACCGCATACGGCACATACTCGACTTGCTGAAGCGCATCTCGGTATGGGCTTGGGAATCGAGCCACCATTAGCGATTACATCCTCACACCATACGTCAAATGACCTGCGTAGACGATCTACGGTATCAGTCGGAGAATCACCTGCTGCCATACAGCCGAGACACTCGATGACCTCTGCAAACCAGGAACCGTCATCTTCCTGCATGAGTTCGATTGTGTAGTCAGAAAACACGTATTCACCCATCATCCCCTCCTTTTCCGGTACTATCGTCCCGTTTTTGTGGTATCTCGTTCTCTGCCTTTACTAAGCCTAACTACGTTTCCATCATGGTTAGAACTCCGGCTAGTACATCCAGGCATTCCTTCGCACCAGTCAATGATCAAATCTGGCCCATCATCCATGTGCTGAACCAATACATTTACTTGTCTTCCGTCGATGTATTTCATGTAGACCCGGCATCTATCCGGTATACAAGGAAGTGTTCCCTCCTTCATGCCAGTGCCCTCCCAATACACTTGTGCAGCGGCCTGAAGTGCTTCTCATAGAAGTAGTCGAGCTGGGTATTTCGGAAATGCACCTCGTCAAGTGGCGTCACTATACATTCATCAAGTAGGGGGCAGTCGCCACAGTGGTCGATGTCCTCCATCATCCTCCCGAAGTCACTC
>JAFDAS010000114.1 GCA_019313695.1 Deltaproteobacteria bacterium | reverse complement strand
AATATAAAATCGGTATCGACGATATTCTCAATATCTACATATGGAAACACGAAGACCTCTCAAGAGATGTCCCCGTTCGATCGGACGGGAATGTATCTCTTCCCTTAATCGGCGATATCCATGCAGCGGGGCTGGAAATCCCGGAATTCAAGGCCATTATAGCGAAAAAGTACGATGAATACATAACGGACCCTCAAATCACGGTAACATGCAAGATGCCTAACAGCCTGCAGGTATCTGTAGTGGGCGCTGTCGAAAAACCTGAAACTTACGTCGGGCCTGCCACGATGACCTATACACTCCGGGGTGACCGCACCCTTCTGTCTATCCTGTCAGTAGTGTCGATAAAGCCCGATGCCGACCTTGAGGAATCTTACATTATTCGAGGTGATAAGATAATCCCTGTAAACCTGAAGGCCCTCCTCAAGGATGGCGATACAAGCCAGAACGTGACACTCCAGCCGCAAGACACCCTGGTAATATCGGAACCCCTCAAAGAGATTGTTCTTCTTGGAGAGGTTAAAAGCCCGGGAAGGTATAAGACAAACAGAAAATCGACTGTTCTCGATGCACTGTCGAGGGCGGGCGGGATCAACTCGAAAACCGCAAATCTTTATATGGCTTACCTGGCCAGAGATAATGACATACTTCCGATAAACTTCAAGAGACTTCTCGACTATGGCAACATGACCCAGAATATACTTTTGAACGACGGCGATGTTATCTACATACCGAACAACAATGAAAACAAGGTTTTTGTCGTTGGTGAGGTTAATGTGTCGGGGGTCAGGTATTTTACCGATCCTATGGATCTGATGGAGGCGATAAGCTCCTGTGGAGGATTTCGGACAACCGCCAACCGGTCTCAGGTTGTCGTGGTTCGGGGGGATCCCCAAAAGCCGGAGGTTTACGCAGTAAATGTTCTTGAGATGATGAAGGGGGGAAGTTCGGAAAGATTCTATCTCGAAAGGGGTGATACCGTCTATATCGCGAGGACGGCCATCGCGAACTGGAACGTCTTCCTGAGCCAGCTGCTCCCGACATTGACATCAACGAGGGTCATACAGACCATTCTTAACGACAGGTGGAACCCCTGACGCGGCAAAGCCGCAAAGTTATCAGGGATCAGGGATCAGTAAAAGATTAATTTCGTAACTACGGTGGGTAGGCTGAACCCTGAACCCTGAACCCTGAACCCTATACACAAGGTTACTTACATATGGACGACACAAGATATGACGACACAAGATATATTGATGAGGAAATCGATCTTCGCAGCTACCTGAGCGTTATGCTCCGGAGAAAGTGGCTGATCGGCATTGTTATCAGTGTGGTATTGCTGGGTGTTATTGTAAAAACGCTTACAACAGCTCCTGTCTACGAGTCAAAATCGACTATCCAGATCTACAAAAAAGGGGGTGGTTCAACCAATATAAAGAATCTCCTGGAGGAGAGTTTTGTCACCGGTGGGAGCTTGTCTACGTCCATGATCCGGACACAGGTGGAAATACTGAAAAGCCGCACAGTTTCTGAAAGGGCGGCGACGGTGATCAACTACCAGCTCCAGGTAGAGCCGGAGCACAAAATGTTCGGCATTCTCATCAATCGATGGAAAACAAAGTTTACAAATATCTTCTCTTCCAAAGAGAGTCTGGTGAAGAAAAGGCCCATCAAGCCGGTTTCCATCAAACCCCTCAGCGTCGGGTCGGTTGTCGAAGGGCGCAGATATGTTCTTAAGTTTGACGGCCCCGATTCATATAAGATCGTGGAAGATAAGAATGGGGCGCTTGCAGAAAAAGGGGAACTGAACAAACCATTTTTCGGGCCGAACTTCTCCATCCTGGTCGAGGGTGACCGTGCCCGGAAGGGCAGGAAAATAAGATTCAGCGTCCTTCCTCTGTCTTCCGCCGCGAGCGGCTTACAGTCGAGTCTGGGTGCCTCACCCATCAGGAATACCGAGCTGATTACAGTGTCGGCCACCGCCCTGCGTCCATCAATGGCCATGGCAAAGGTAAACGCCATTGTCTCGGAATATAAGAATCTCACTGTTTTGAAGAATACCGAAGATGCCGCGAGGGCCCTTCGTTTTATTGATGAGCAGATCGGGACACTGGAAAAAAGCCTCAGGTTTTCCGAGGGCAGGCTGATGTCGTTCAAGGAAAAGGAAAAGCTGGTCTCCCTGAGTGATGATGCCAGTGCAACCCTGCAGCAGCTGATGACGTTTGACATGGAGCTTAGACAGAGCGAGGGTTTGAGAAAGCAGGCGGAGTTTGTCGCGGAAAATATTATGAAGGCCAGCGATATTTCGGATAATAGTATTGTTGCTCTCGGCGCCAGCATAAGAAGTCCGAGACTGAATACTCTTGCCCAGAGGCTCTCCGAACTCCAGTCGCGCATGATTACCCTGAAGATCGACTATAAAGAGAAGCACCCTCTTGTTGGGGAGACTGTTCAACAGATCGAAGAAACAAAGAAGGGGATAAAGGTCGAACTTTCATCCATAATCGCATCCATGAAGATAAATGAAAGATCTATTAAGGATGATATCTCCTTTTATGAAAAACGGATCAAGGATCTTCCCGATGCCGAAAAGAGATTGGCCGAACTGACCAGGAAGGCCGGAGTACAGCAGATCGCCTATTCCTCTCTTCTACAGAAGAAACAGGAGTTTGAGATAATAAAGGCAAGTGAGATCGGGAACGTCTGGGTGGTCGATACGGCCGCCTCGGCCACAATGATCAAGCCCAAGGTAAAGCGGAGCATTTTTCTTGCTCTTATTGTCGGCCTGTTCATGGGAGTCGGCATTGCCTTTTTCCTGGAATACCTTGACAATACCATCAAGGACCCCGATGATCTGAAGCGGATTACCGACCTTCCTCTTCTGGGTTCCATAGCAAAGTTTGATGCTCAGGCAGATGGAAACGGTAAAGAGCTTATCACGCATACACTGCCGAAGGCCGGCGTATCCGAGGCATTCAGAACGATAAGAACTAATATCTTTTTTGCCTCCTTCGATACACCCAGAAGAATAATAGGCATAACCAGTGCCCTGCCCGGGGAAGGAAAAACGCTCTTTATGGCCAACCTTGCCGTTTCTATTGCCCAGGCGGACCGGAAGGTGCTCCTTATAGACGCCGACATGCGACGTCCCCGTCTCCACAAGATATTCAGCCAGAAGCGGACACCGGGGCTTTCCAATATCATCATGGCGGAAGATATCGAGGGCGCTATAGGTGAAGTTACACGGAAACTCCCGATATCGGGGCTGGACATGATTTGTTCCGGCGATATACCGCACAACCCCAATGAACTTCTCGGCTCACAAAAGATGAAAAGTATAATCGATATGGTATCAGAGAGATACGATTATGTCCTTTTTGACGGACCCCCTATCCTGTCGGTCAGTGACTCTGCTGTGTTGACAAATCGACTCGATGGCGTGATTTTCACTGTCAATGCCGAAGAAACGGAAAAAAACGCGCTCAAACAGGCGCTGGAGACCATTCCCGGCGAGAAGATACTCGGCCTGGTCCTGAACAATGTAAACATTGAAAGAGGTGAATATTACTACCGATATTATCAGTACTACTACAGCTATGGAGATCAAGACCAGGACGCAGGAAAAAAGAGAAAGAAAACACAGAAAGCAAAAACGCGCATAAAAAAGGCATTGGGCTACTTGCATGACAAAAAACCCTGGAAACAGACATAACCAAACAGACCGGAAGAAGGGTGGGCATGGACAAACTCCGTTTGTCCATGCAGACAAAGAAGGGTACCGTCCAACCCCATGAAAAAAACTCTATATCAACTCATCATATTCATCGCTCTACTATGCGTACCTACGGCACATGCCTCCGTAAACATTCTGATAGATTCTTCCTTTTACACGAACCTGGACATCCTCATTTCACAGGGTCTGATAAAGAGCGACCTTTCATCAACAAGACCTTTCACCAGGGCGGAAGCAGGCAGATTGCTGGCCGAGGCTATTGAACAAGCTGAGAAAAAAGAAATCTCTCCATCCTCTGCAGATCTTCTTAAGAAAATGTCAAAAGAATATGTGGATGAAATATCTGAAATCAAAGTTCCGGGGAGCGCACCCAAAACCTACCTGAAACCGGTGGATGAATTTTCCATCAACTACAACTTCCTGGATGGCCCATTTTCGATATTCAACAATGAAGGAATTGACTATTACGACGGCCACAACGCAATGGCGCAGTTTCAATTAAGGGGCAGATTATGGAATGTCTTCTCCTTTTATATCCAGCCTCTGTTCCTCTACAATCAAAGATACAAAGGTATTGATGGAAACGATGAGACCAAGTTCAGGATACACAAAGGATATCTGAAGTTTACCCGGGATAATTTCGAGATCGAGGCGGGGAGAGATTCCCTCTGGTGGGGGCCCGGGTATCACGGCTCCCTTCTCATGTCGAACAATGCAAAGCCTTTTGATATGATTAAGATATCCAATCCCAGGGCTACGCTTCTTCCCTGGATTTTCAGCTATCTGGGGCCATTCAGATTTAATCTTCTATTTTCCCGACTGGATGACGATGAACACAACATCACTGATGAGGCCACAGGCGACGACCTTTCAAAACCATATCTCTATGGCCTGAGATTCGATTTCAAGCCCCACCCGCTTTTCGAAATAGGGCTTTTCCACCTCGTTCTCTTCGGGGGCGAGGGGCGCGATATAAGCTTTACCGATTTCTTCAAGATCGCATACAGCAATAAGAACAGAGACGGTACAGAACTCGATAGCAACCAACAGTTTGCCGTCGACCTTGCCTTTACCATACCCGACGTTTCCAGGCTAATTTCTCTTGCCGATTCGATAAAACTATACGGGGAGTTGGGCGCTGAAGATACAGGCAAACCGCCCGACAGGAGGGCATATCTCGCAGGCATTGCCCTCAACGATGCCTTCATGGTGAAAGGCATGAAACTGAGAGCAGAATATGCGGATCTCTCACCCGGCAGCGTACCGACCTCCTGGTACAGCCACAGCTCTTATCCGATGACGTACAGTGGAAGGGTATTCGGTCACCACGCCGGCACAGACTCAGATGATCTCTTTATCGAATTAGCTCAAACATTGGATAATAAATTTAGTTACAAGATTGCTTTTGACAAAGAAAGAAACGGCATTAGCCGGTCCAATACCCAGGAAAAATATCAGTATTTCCTTGAAACCGGCTATGATATCGCTGAATGGTTAGATCTTTCGGTTAGTTATTCGTATGAAGAAATCAGCAATTACGAGAACATAAAAGACCACAAACAGAAAAACCACTTCATGGGAATAGAACTTAAATGCGAGTTTTGACGCTCATCACTCATTTTTTTAACTAAATAGTGCCTGAACGAAAACCCCTCTTTTTTGTCATTTCGACCACAGAGTGGCAGTTAGTAATGGGGGACGTTAGTAATGGGGGACGCTGGTAGTTTTGTTAGTTTGTTGAACCGCTAAGACGCAAAAAGTTTTTTTGTTGATTTTTCCTGATCAGGGGCGATTGGGGGGCGATTGGGGACGTCCATTGGATTATTGGTTTACAAACAATTTCATGT
This sequence comes from Deltaproteobacteria bacterium, assembly GCA_019313695.1. GTDB lineage: Bacteria > Desulfobacterota > Syntrophia > Syntrophales > UBA2210 > UBA2210. The sequence continues at coordinate 82 of JAFDAS010000114.1, read as the reverse complement.
ATGATATCCAAATAATATGCCACGTAAAACCCGTATAGACGCTCCTGGCGCCCTGCATCATATTATTGTAAGGGGAATCGAA
>JAFDAS010000113.1 GCA_019313695.1 Deltaproteobacteria bacterium | reverse complement strand
CCAACTGTAAGCGATTTTTTAACATACATGAAAGGTCTCAAGCCGAAAAACAGGATTGGAGCCGCATTCGGATCTTATGGATGGAGCGGTGAATCAATCAAGCTGATTAACAAAAAGCTCGAAGAAATGAAATTCGAGATCATAGATCCTGGAGTCAGGATCCAGTATGTGCCTGATAATGATGGTATTGAGGCATGTGTTTTGTTAGGGAAGAAGATAGCGCAATCGATAAAACGGCATATAGACGCAACCTGAAGTGCATTGTCATGCAGACTTGCGGCTTAGGAATATTCTTTTTATGAGTTCTCGTTTGAGTCTTTTCCCTGCGGCTCTTTGCAGTCGTCTTGAGGCTTCTGTTTCATTTTCTATTTTCTTTTACTGATTTCGAGCTGCTTGAGGTTTTGATTTCATATAAATATCGCAACCGTCTGTGAATAAGGATAGATGTTTGATAGCAGGTATCTTTAACGCTCAGCTTGAGGGGTGTGGGTGCAGCGCCAGCGTAACCCACATTGATATTTGATATTCCCTCTCAAAGCTGTCGTTAGCGAATTCTATTCACTCTTTACCAATTCCCATTTCATCTAGAAAATATTTTTCAATGTCTTTAAATAGTTTTGGTTCGGTTCTAAAAATTAAAACTACGCTATCTGGGTCAAGGTCCCTAATTATTTCTTTTTGGTCAATAACTACCTCACCATTGATAAGAACTTGGAAATCTAAATGAGGATTTTCTGATAATTCTACCGGGCCACCTAACTTTAATAAAGCCAGAAAGTGAGTGAAACTTTGCCAAGGAAGGTACAAACTATCGAATTTTTCCAAAAATCTAAGCGGTTTTCCATAGACATCAGAAGGGGTCTCGGGGGCAAACGAAAATTTAAATTCAATAGTATGTTTATTCGGATAATATATTTTGGGATTGTCTGATGTGAATGATATGGAGTCTTTTTTCACTTCAGTATTCACAATATATGCTGCTATTGGATTGGCTTTCTGCATCATGATCTTGGCATCTAAGTCATTCTTATATATGAATTTATAACGTGCTCGTATCTCAAATGATGAAATTTTGAGACGTCCGGCCACTAAAGCTTTTGTTTTTCCTTCTTGTTTTGCAAGTCGTTGGGTGAATAAAGAGCCTTCTTTGTCTGAAGAAAATAATGTCCATATTGTTAGCAATAAACAGGCAAGTGCAAGAGGAGCATAAACATAATGAAGGATATTCTGCCTATAGGCTTGATTAACTAATTTCCCCTCATACAAGGGATATGATAGGATTAGAGCTGTAAATAATATGTAAAGAATATTTTGGATCTTCATGAGCCTATAATTAATTGCGTATCATTACCGCGATTTTTTATTTAATGTGATTTGGTTTATATCGCTAATCGCTGATGATCCGCAGCGACTGATCAGTCGGAAATTACTCTCACGTTCTCTCGATACATGCGGATTCGATCCCCAAGCCTAACACCTTCAATCTCAAACTCCAAATACTCACCTGGATAAACAAGCTTGTTGTCTTTAACGTAATGTGACTCGTCGAATACCTCACCCACCAAACTATTTCCGTCTTCGCTTACGATCTTGACCTGAAGGTCAATATCATTTTCTTCGCATTTTGGTGTACGGATCCAGACCACAGACCCTATGCGAACGTCCCTGGGTTGAACATTAATCCGTTTACCTGGGTCACCTATCGAAATTCTTAATGGCTGGTCGTACGCCATAAGCGTGATATCTTTGACCCCACTATCGCTTGATTGCATTTCTTCTTTCCTTTCTCTCACTTTGTCGAAGTGATTATACGGATTTGGATATCATGACCTTTGTAATGTTATCCGTCAAAATACGCAACTTCTCATCGCACTACAAATGCATTAAGAATACCAAACGAAATTCGGACTTGTCAAAACCTTTGATACCTTGCCACTGCGTAACGCCAAGATCGAATAATTCTATTGAATATATCTACTGGAAACCTTAAATTTTCGGACTATTAAATTGTCGTCGTCAATAGCAGAAATCACAAGCAGGAATAAATCCCCCTGTACCCCCTGAATCAAATGACTAAATTATCTATCATCTTCGGGATCGCACTGCAAAACCCCGTGCCCACCAGTGCTCGTCTAAAATCAAGCCTGCAAATTTCTCCCCGACGCCGCCGAAGTATACTAACCGATCCAACGGTGACCCTTTTTCTATGTCCGTATATACGTACATTCCTTCAGTTTTTAATAACGGAGTCATGTTGTGGCGTCCAGCGCCTTTTTGATAAATTGTCTTTAGTTCCTCCATTGTGGGCATGCGCCAGCCTCCGCCGGCTATCGTAAGGTTCGCAACCCACTTATTAGCCTCTTTCCATGTTGTCCTTGTGTCGGGCCCGGCCAGCCATTCAAGGTTAGTGTTTTTGTCATATACCACACCGGTAGCATAAGCAATGAAACGACCATCACTATCTATTTCTTTACCTCTGATAGCTTCCAGGGCTTTTTGCTTTTCTTTTTGGATTCTTAGTTCTTTCAAACGAAGTCGCCGTTCTACCGGAGTCCACAATAATGACTGAGTATTGCCTTCATCCACACCATCTGCCCATCCAGGAGGGCATTTAGCAATAAGGCTCTGCCAAGATTCAGACTTCATGGACTTACCGAATTCTGACGAGATGATTTTTTTGTATTTTTCCACTTCTGGAATTAGAGCGGTAATTATCTTATCCTCACGTTCTTTCCTTAGTTTAGCAATCTCATCATTTCTTTTTCGTTCATCCTCTTCCTTCTGACGCCGGAGCTCATCAAGCCTCTTCTTTTGCACCTCTTTCTGCTTTACCATGGCCAGCATATTATCCAGGCTGTCATCAGTTGATACCACAGAGGTGCCAAGGCGGTTTTTCATAGCTTCGATTTTGGCATCTAATTCAGCTAAGTCTTTTTCCCTTTTGGAAATTTCTTCAGCCTCTTTTCTCCTAGCTTTCTTTGCTTCAAGTTCCATTTGTTGAAGCCGCTCAATTTTTTTTAGCTTTTTGTTTGTTATATCCGACAAATCCTGCAACCGCGCATCCTGTTTCAGAAATAGAACCAATTCACCGCCCTGTTGACCACCTGTGTCCTTGAGGGAACCGAATTGTGGAAACTGTTCAGCGTTTTCAGCGACACCAGCCCTAATAGAAGAAAAAAATGCAGACGGTACCAAGAAGGGGTCCTTGTTTTCTTCAAGTGTTTTGACCAGGAAATGTGAGAACACACTATTATTGCCAAAGCCCGCGTCAGTAACCGGTTCAAGTCCGCCTGATGTTATGGCTTGTCTTGAAGAAAGGGTGTAGGCCTTTTTTATAACTGCGTTTGTGACTTCTGGCAGTTTGCCTCTATGACCGCGAAAAAAATCTCCAGAAAAACATGAATCAGAAACAAGTAAAATGTGTTTAGCTTTTATGGCGTCTATCCGAAGGTAATTTTTAATATCGTTATTCGAGATCCAGGCAGAAACATCCTTTGTACCACTTTCTACTGGTATCCAACTTCCCGATTTTGTTATTGGATCAAGATGCCCATGGCCTGCATAAAAAATAAAAAGCGAGTCATCTTCAACAATATTCCGCGCTAAATAACGAAGTTTAGATAAAATATTTGCTCGTGTAGCATCTTCGTCATAAAGTTCAATAAGATGATCGCTATTAAAATGATATCGCGAGAGAAGGACATTTTTGACTGACTTTGCATCATTAACAGCAGTTTCTAGTCGGGGCCACTCAATGTATGTGTCAATACCGATTACAAAGAGCCATTGATTCCCTGTAACTCGTTCACCAGTTGGGGATATTGGTTCAACTCTTATTCCTCGTGAGGCATGCAATAAAAAAGGAGTAGTTAGAATTAATGAAATGGTTGCTATGACTACTAACAATTTTGAGGTTTTCATCTTTGCGTTCCTTTTTATTTTGCTTGGATAGTGTTTTCTGCTACCGCCAAACCAGTTCTTATATAGCTTCTGACTATTCCCAACGGTTACATGATTGTCGACCAAAAATTAGCAAAAAAACAGTTTTTCTAACTGTATATTTCAGCAATTTGGATATTAAACAGAAAACCGGATAACCCCCTTGAAGGTTATCTCGCCAGACGTTTTGAAGTTCACTCCACTCATTTGTGGTATTTGTTACTCATCTTCATGTTTGTTACTCATCATTCTTTTTATCTATCTTTTTTATAGATGTTTCAATATGCTCAATAAAATCTTTTTCGACTACGGATAGTTCATCTTTGGTTTTTTCTTTATAAATTTCGTATTCTTTTTCAGCTTTTTCAATAGCCATCCGGTGACTGATTTTGCCTGCATTTTTTAGTATCTCTTTACCGGTCATTTTTAAAAAGTCATCAACTCTTTCAAGCCAGTCACGCATGTACATTGGTTGCTTATTTTGTGCCTGCAACTCAGCTACCTCCAGATAAGCTGTTACGATTCTGTTGAGGATATCCAGTTCTTTTTCATTCAGATAATTTTTGGCAATGCCGGCTTCCTGTTTCGTAGGCTTCTCCCCTTTAAAGGCGGTAATCCCCATAAAAGGTTCTGATGAATCTGCTCTTTGATAAACAATTTCTGCGGCTGTATTGCCATGAGCTGCCCAGTGCATTTTGTTTTGAATGTTTTTAAAAAACTCTTTTGATATTTCAACTGATGGATCATAATCAATACTGGTGGCATAAATATCCAATACTTTACGCCAGAAAACTTTTTCTGATGATCGGATATCTCTGATACGCTGTAAAAGTTCATCAAAGTAGTTGCCACCGCCTACTTGTTTCAGCAGTTCATCATTCATGGTAAAGCCTTTAATGATATACTCTTTCAGGCGCTCGGTTGCCCATTTACGGAATTGTGTTCCACGATGAGATTTAACACGGTAGCCAACCGAAATAATGACATCCAGATTAAAATGATCTCTGTCCCGTTCTACAGTGCGAGATCCTTCCTTTTGAACTGTCCGGAATTTCCGGACAGTTGATTCTTTTACAAGTTCTCCTTCTTTATAAATATTACCGATATGCTCTGAAATCGTGCGTTTATCCTTTGCAAACAACTCTGCCATTTGCTGTTGGGTCAGCCAGACCGTTTCATCCAGCAGACGAGTTTCTATCCGGGTCTCATTATCTTCTGTCTGGTATATTATTATTTCTGATTTTTGTGCCATTTATCTACATTCCGAAATCGATTTTCGGGTATCCGATTTATTTTGCAAAGACGTGTATCAATTTTCTTCAAAATAATCAGAGTTAATTTGATTGTAACTATGTAATTGATATCACAACATTTGTCAAATTTTGGGGGCAACTCTTGGAAAATCGAAGGCTGTTGTCAGGTGGCTTGGTGTGGAAAAGTGGTGAGCAGCACGCTTAAGCAGGTCAGAGCGCTACGGATAATCCGCATTACTGCGCGAGGCAAGATTTGACGCTTCGGAACGAAGACCTGGAACCGATACTTAATCTTGAAGCTGTACCGCTCACCAGTAAAAACTCTACAAAAACAGTTTGATCTTGTCAAATACAAAAAACGCTCAATTCGGCAAGCTACGGGGAATTAAAAATATGGAGCTGTCAGTTGGGTATAGCGTTGGGTATTAATTTTTGAGGGTTTTGAATAGATTTGAAAATACTAAGTACCTGTTTTTATTCTTGGCGTCCCCAAGGGGATTTGAACCCCTGTTGCCGGCGTGAAAGGCCGGTGTCCTGGACCAGGCTAGACGATGGGGACGTAAAGTGTAAAGTGGTGGGCCGTGCGCGGCTCGAA
>JAFDAS010000112.1 GCA_019313695.1 Deltaproteobacteria bacterium | reverse complement strand
ATTTTACTGGGTATTAAGGAAATCAATGATTCTCCTGTTGTGCATAGATGGAAGAAATTCGACTTCGCCCATGCTTTCTAATGTAAGTGTTTTTATGAAACGTTATACTAGAAGGCATGATTGTCAGCGCCTCTCTTTCACGATCGGTTCTCCGTCAAGGCCATCCAGGCAATCCGGCTGCCGTCGTCTGTCACGGCCAGACCGGAAACACGCCCCTGCCGCTGATAATTTTTACCCCGTGAGGCAATTTTCCCGCCGGCCCATTCTTCGATATCGTTCCAAGTCAGATCGGAAAACCGATCCAGTCGTTTTTTCTTTTTCGGCATTGGTTTACATTCCTGGTGTTCTTTCTTCGTGAAAATAGCGACAATTTAAAGGCTTGCATTCCCATCCGTGTTCACATCCCCGTCTCCCAAAATCTGATCCTTTCCCGTGACCACCGCAGATATTTCATCAGCTCATAATTCACCTTTTCGATATCGTACTTCTCGCTGTCAAAAATGCCGTTATACCAGGGAAAACCGGCAAACCATCCTTTGTAGCTATCGTGCTCTTCATGGTTCGGGTCTTTAAGTGCTTCACAGAACTCATAGTATCCCCGAACACTGCCGACATCTTCAGGCGGGCAGGCCCTGGCTCCGTCCAGACACTCAATGTGAGATTGAAGCTCCGGGTTGAAATAGCGGCTGTCTTCAAGAAGGATCTCATGCTTCCAGTAGTCACCGAAGTCGTACACATAATTGAATGTACGGCCTTTTTGTTTAATCAGATCACCCAGGTGATATCTGCCGTCTTCAGCACCATCGTCTTTATATTCCGGCCATTCCGTATAGCGTTTTTTACCGATAGTAATTTCATGCAGGTGGTAATCTTTCCACCCCATCACAATCTGGATAACATCATGCAGACGGTCCAGTGTAATGCTGCCCGGCACAACAAAACGGCGCCATATTTCCGGTTCGATATCGAGAAGTCTGATTTTCAGCAGATAAAGCCTCTCGTTCATGTTTTCACCTCTGCAAATATTTCAACAATTTATTTCTCATTCCCCCTTATAGCCCCAAACCCTTTTACCCTTTATGTTTCCGATAGGCCAGCATCATTTTGATTTCCCCGTAGGAGTAGTCAGCTCCAAGGACATTTTTTACTTCACTGAGGGAATTATTGTGATCTACAGCAAGTTCCTTTTCAATGGCCTGTTGCTTTTCAGGTGAAAGCAATTTGTCGATATCCAATTCGCCCTTCTCCACAAAAAAGGCCAGATGCCCTTCAATGGTAGATTGTACCAGGCCTCTTTCCTGCGCAATCCGGTCAACAGTTAATCCTTTATTGAACATATCAAGACTTCTATCTCTTGTGCCGAAAGGTGGAGCCGCATCTTTTGCCGTGGCACTTCCTTCAGGAAGTTTTTCAGGCTCCGGCAGTACGACCGTATCTATCCCGTGTTTTTTGCGATAGGCCAAAACCAGTTTCACAAGTTCTTCGCCGTATTTCTCAATGGTTCTCTTGCCGACTCCATTTATTTTCTTTAGATCGGCAGTATTGTCGGGCAGGCATACCACAATCTGGAGCAATACCTGTTGATGTAAAACCTGAAAATGGGCAACCTCTTCCTCCCTGGCCTTGCGGGAACGCCAGTCCTTCAGTGTTTGGAAGAGCTCTGGATGGGCAACGTCCGATTCGGTATAGGCCGGAGTCCGGCGCTTTTTTTCTTTTTCAGGGGTAAAATCCATTTCAGCGGCTGAAACAGCGCGCAGGTAATTTGTCGGTGAAAACCCTTTTTCACAGCACTGCACGCCGGATATCTTCACGGCAATCTCTTTTTTAAGATTGATCAGGGCATTTCCGATTTTTTTGCGGAGTTCGGTATTGTCCGTTTCGATGTGCAGTTTCTGCATCGGATCCTCAAAAGTTTCGGCAAGCTTTTCCTGAAACCATGCCGACGCCTTGCTGGTCCGTTCCAAAATAACCGCATCCGACTCGGGCAGGCCGCCATCCGCAAAAAATGTGCGTAATTGCCGCTTAAATTTTCCACTGACAACAAAAATATCTTTCGCAGCCCTTTCCTCTAATTGGCGAATATCTTCAACGCCTGAAACCTGAACTACCCTGGCGTTGCCCAACAAAAGCCGGGCAAGATAATTGAGCTGGTTGTTCAATAATGAAAAATCGAAACAATCAAGCAATAGCTGCTGCTGGTAACTGATCTTGGCTACCAGAAGCCGGTCTTCGGAGGGCGGGTTTCGGTGAGTCTCTTCATCAAAGCACATTATCGCCTTGTCTATTTCTATTCCCCGGGATGAGATGGGAGAGCTCAGCACCATCCCCTCCATGGTTTTACAACGGCTTAAGGCCACGTAAACCTGACCATGGGCAAAAGCCGCTTTGGCATCGATAATGGCCTTTTCAAAGGTCAGCCCCTGGCTCTTGTGGATGGTGATTGCCCAGGCGAGCTTCAAGGGGTATTGCTCGAATCTGCCGATTACATCCTCTTCAATTTCCTTTGTTTCCTCGTTCAGGGTGTATTTGATATTTTCCCAAGTGATCGGTTCAACCACAATTTCCTGTTTGTCTCCGGGGCAGGTAACACGGATGCTTTTGTTCGAGAGTTTGGTTATTTTGCCGATTTTACCATTGTAATAGAGTTTTTCAGGAGATGGATCATTGCGAACAAACATCACCTGTGCCCCCTCTTTAAGCAGAAGAGTGGCCAGGGTCGGGTAGATATGTTCAGGAAAATCTCCGGAAATTTCAGCTTTGAAACAGTGTTCCTTTTTGGTCAGGGCCTGAAGTCTGGTCTGATTGATGGATTCGGCACTGCGGTTGTGGGTGCTTAGTGTAATATAGCCCTGATCTTTGCCCGGTTTAAAATCCTTAATATAACGCTGATTAAGATCCTCTATGGATGATTCATCAAGCCGGTTGTCACGTACCCGATTCAGGAGCTTGATAAAACTGGCGTCTGACTGGCGATAAATATGCTTTAGTTCAATGGTGAGCAGTTCAGTAAGACCAAGCACCTTACTGCTGAAAAAATAAGGCGATTCATAATATTGCTGCAAAAGGCGCCATTCATCTTGTTTTGCCACCGGAGAGAGCTGATGCAGATCGCCGATCACAAGCAGTTGTACCCCGCCAAAGGGCTGATTATTACGGCGATAGCGACGCAGAGCAGCATCCACCGCGTCTAATAAATCTGCCCGCACCATACTTATTTCGTCAATCACCAACAAATCAAGGCTTTGTATAATCCGCTTTTTTTCTTTGCTGAACCTGAACTGGCGCTGTTTATTGCGCTCATACGTCTCGCTGCCCGGCACAAATGGGCCAAAGGGAAGCTGAAAAAATGAATGAAGTGTTACCCCGCCGGCATTGATGGCCGCAACACCGGTTGGAGCGGTGATAATCATCCGCTTTGCCGTGTTCTTATGCAGATTATGGAGAAAGGTTGTTTTGCCTGTGCCCGCTTTACCCGTCAGAAAAATATTGCAGCCGGTGTACTGAACAAAATCGTTGGCTAATTGCAGTTCATGGTTTGTGGAAGACATCGTTTCCCCGGTCATAGGCGTTGTTGCTTTGTGTCGTATCCTCGTTTTTCTCCGTCCGACGAGCCCCTATGCCCGTAATCCATAGGTACACCTGGCCGCCAAGCCGGCCAGACTCATTTGTTCGGATATCTGATCATGAGGAATCAAAAGATAGACCCAGGGTTTACCGCCATAAGTCTTCGCGTAGGCGGTTGCATGTTCGCACCAGACGGCGGCCGCATCCCCATTTGGCTGGACAACGTCATCTGAAATTTCGTCTCCAGCCTGGGCCGATTCTCCTTCCCGATCCACGTCAGCTCGATTTTTGTTTTTTGCTTCGTCATGTAATCTATTCTTCTTCCGTCTGTTGCACATGTTTCCCCGCATCGGTCAGCCGGTATTTCTGCAAACGGCTGTTGGGTTTGTCGGGGATGGTGTATTCGATAAACTTTCTGTCCAACAGCTCTTTGATCATGCGCTTAAAAGCTCCCGTTTTGCTTTTCAACTCCAGAGTTTTAGTCAGTTCATTTGCTGAAAGGGAACCTTCCCCAAGAGCCTGAAGAATGGTTTCTGACTGGGCCCCTGACTGGGCCCCTGACTGGGCCTTCAAGGGGACGCGTTGGGGTGCTGTCGCACCAAATTCCGGCACCTTAACAACAATCCGGAACACATCTCCCTCAATCATCTCAGGATCTTCACCGCCATAAGCTTTGCCGTATTTCATCATATTTCGCATTCCCGAACCTAACTCGTCGGCCCGATGGATTTCCCGGAAAAAACGGGCAATAACCGGGTTTTTGGGCAAGGGTGTGAAATTCGCCGGATCAATCAAGCCAAAACCGTGTGGATTGTTGCTGTTTTCTGTGCGTACCTGTCCTCGCTCGATAATCAGCTTTGCGGGAAAAGGATTGATGTATTCCCGATGGATCAGAATATTGGAGGCCACTTCTCGAAAGATGGCGTCGCGAATACTGATTCGCATATCTCCCTCAAGATAAAATGGGTCAGACAGGTGCTTGGCAATGAACGCCATGATCCGCTCGTAGCTCTCGATCAGGTTGGTGGTGACGAAGTCCCGATCATCATAACGGTCGAGGTTGACCTTGCGCAAAATCAGGTCAGTCCGGTGGTGGGGAACGGAAGTAAGAATGACATCATCTTTGCCCAACAGCAGAATGCCTGCAAGGGTCACACCGCTTTTCCCGGTTTCGGGATCGGTTTGATAGATCTGAGCACTTTTGAGGAGGTCCAGATCATCCATGTGACCCCAGGGATGATCTTCACGCCGGAGCGTGGCAATCGTGCGGCACTTGGCGATCAGGTCTTTCCTGAGATGTTCCGGAGTGGCATGCGGATAAACTTTATTTTCCGAGTAGGTGGTCTGCTTCCGGTGGTACATGTCGCCCACCATGCGCGTATGATCGGTAATATCCAGATCGCCGTCTTCATTCCGGTCGAAGATGCGCTCGTTACAACGGTGTACCTGAGAGCTCTCCGGAACAAAAACGTGAAGCACTGCTTTCCCGTCAATCTGTACTTCATCGACTGACAGATAACACGCCGGATTGATCTTCTGAGGATTATTGATGGCCGTTACAAAGTCTTTCTTAATCTGCTCCACGCAGTCGGAATCAACACCGGTTATTTCACCAGCATCATTAACCCCAAGCAGCAAGGTTCCGCCATGACGGTTGAGGAACGCGCAGACGGTCTCATAAATATCCCGGCTGAGGGTGCGCCGACATTCCTTGAATTCGACGGAAATGCCTTCACCCTGTTTTATCAGCGCTTTGAGATCAGTCATCGTTCTCCTCTGATTCTGGTGCCCAATCACTCCTGATCTTTCGCGATTTTGGCCGCCATCAAGCTTCTAAACGGTATCGACCTTTATACGGAAAAAATCCATCTCACTGATATTCTTTCCCCCATCATTCCCTGGCACTGCCTTTGCGCTTTTCTGTGCCACTGCCGCTTCGCATCCACTCGTCGACCTCTTCTTTCCGAAACTTCCACAAGCGGCCGATCTTGTGCCCGGGCATATTCCTTTCACTTATCCATCTGTAAACGGTATCCCGCTTTATGCCGAGATAAGCAGCAATATCGTCTACGGAAAGCCATCTATCTTGTCCTTTTGCTTGTTTTCTGTGTTGTGTCAAAGCTTACATAACCCGTTATACCCGCTTCAACACGCCTTGAAAACAAACAAAATTACGGCGCAATCTGTATAACTTATTTATCCTTGATTTCTAAGGTCGTATCAACGATACTTTGTCATTTCGAAGGAGTTTTCACAACTGAGAAATCTTAGATTTCTCGCTGCGGTCGAAATGACAGTTTTTGATTGACCATGACACTGGCCCCACAGGCTGTCTCGCAGTGGCCTTCTGCTATCGGTTCATGGTCAGGTTTGCCATGGACCAAACTTACGGATCCTTTATCCAGACAAACCGGGATAAACAAGGGTAGAATATATCAGACAAAGACCGATCGTCAAGCGCTATTTCGATTTTTATTTATTTCTTCCACACAAAAATAAATGGCTTTCCATTGCACTTTCTGCTAAAAAGCATCGTCCGGTTTTTGATCAGATCAAGCCGGATTTTATATTATTTGGATGGAGACTTAAACAACAAGCATGCGACAACACCATATCAGAAATATTGCAATCATTGCCCACGTCGACCACGGGAAAACGACACTTGTTGACGGAATGCTCAAGCAGAGTGGTACTTTCAGGAAAAACCAGCAGGTAGTGGAACGCGTCATGGATTCGATGGATCTCGAACGGGAGCGCGGCATCACGATCATGGCGAAAAACACGGCTGTCTGGTACGACAATATCAAGATCAACATCATTGACACGCCCGGTCACGCTGATTTCGGCGGGGAAGTGGAACGAAGCCTTAACCTGGTTGACGGAGTGCTCCTGCTCGTTGACGCCAGCGAAGGTCCGCTGCCTCAGACACGTTTTGTCGTCAAGAAGGCGCTTGCCAAACATCTGCCCATTATCGTAGTCATCAACAAAATCGACCGCAGCGATTCCAGGATAGAAGAAGTAGTCAATGAAGTGTACGACCTTTTTATCGATCTTGACGCCACGGAAGAACAGATAGAATTTCCCATACTTTACACCAATGCCAAAACCGGGGTCGCCCATGCAAAACCGGGTGACGACTCCACCGATCTGCGATCGCTCTTCGAGGCAATCATCTCCCATATCCCCGCGCCCCTGGCAAACGACGACGAAATCCCGCAGTTTCTGGTAACAAATCTCGACTACGATCCTTACGTCGGGCAGATTGCCCTCGGCCGATTGGCAAACGGTATCCTGGAGATGAACAAAAGCTATTCCCTGTGCGGAGCAGAGAAAACTACACCGGGGATAAAATTTTCGGCCCTTTATACCTTTGAAGGGTTAAGTAGACTACAGGTTGACAGAGTGGAATCGGGCGATATCATTGCTGTTGCCGGTATCGATCATTTGGCAATCGGCGACACGATATCCTCTTTTGAACAGCCGATACCGCTTCCCCGCATCTATATTGATGAGCCTACTGTCTCAATGACTTTTTATGTCAACAACGGCCCCGAGGCCGGAACGGAAGGCAAGTACCTGACGTCACGACACCTGAAAGACCGTCTGGAAAAAGAAACCCTGCAGAATGTCGCCTTGAAGATCAAAACCCTTTCACGAAACGACATGTTTGAGGTCTGTGGCCGTGGGGAACTGCAGATGGCCATTCTCATCGAAACCATGCGCAGGGAAGGATACGAATTTATGGTATCCAAACCTCAGGTGATCACAAAAGAGGAGAAAGGCCGGGTTCTTGAACCGACAGAGCGTCTTTTGATCGATATTCCGGAAGAGTTCATCGGTATCATCACGGAAACAACTTCCAAACGGAAGGGACGCATGACAAACCTGATCAACAAGGGCAGTGGCCATACCAAGCTTGAGTTTATCATACCGTCACGCGGGCTGATCGGCTTCCGGAACCACTTTCTAACCGATACAAAGGGCGCCGGCGTTATGAATACGATCTTTGAAGGATACGAACCGTGGTTCGGCCCGATCCCGCAACGGGTGAACGGGGCACTGGTTGCCGACAGATCCGGCAGGGTCACGCCTTACGCGAGCCTTGCCATGGAAGACCGGGGAGAGCTCCTGATCGAGATTGGAGCTGAAGTCTACGCCGGTATGATTATCGGAGAACGGAATAAGCCCGGTGACCTGAATGTAAATATCACCAAGGAAAAACATCTGACGAACATGCGTAGTTCCACATCGGACGCTACGGTAACCCTGCGACCGCCGAGACGTATGTCACTGGATCAGGTCATCGAATTCATCGCGGAAGACGAGCTGATCGAAGTGACCCCACAAAGCATCCGCCTGCGCAAGATGGAGCTGGATAAAACCAAACGGCACTCCAAATTGAAGTAAAAAGGGTAAGGAGGGTCACATCTTTTCTCTTTTTATAACTTGCCGTAGTCGAAGAGAAAAAAGACTCTTGAGAGTCTTAAAATAAAGGAGGAATTGTATAGTAATGAAAGATGTTGTCATTGTATCTGCGTGTCGAACTGCAATCGGAAAATTTATGGGTAGCCTGAAGGATGTGCCGGCAAGGGATCTTGCCATAACCGCCGGCAATGAAGCCGTTAGAAGGGCTGGTATCCCCGCGGAAATTATTGATGAGATAGTTATGGGAGAGTGTTTTCCCGGAATGCAGGGTTCACTTCCGGCCAGGCAGGTGGGAATAAGAGTAGGGCTTCCCCACAGGAGCGCGGCTGTGTCCGTCAATCAAAACTGTGCGTCGGGAATGAGGGCAATGGAGATAGCCTGTCATAATATCATGCTTGGCAAGACCGAAATCGGCCTCGTGGTAGGGACTGAAAGTATGACGGGCGCCCCCTATCTGCTTCCCAAGGGAAGGATGGGCTATAGAATGGGACCCGGCAAGATAGAAGATCATATGCTTCATGACGGCCTGATCGATGAACTTGTCCCGGGGCATATGGGAATAACGGCGGAAAATATAGCCGAAAGATACGGCATTACCCGTGAAGAATGCGACAAATTGGCCCTGATCAGTCACCAGAGGGCCACCAGGGCCGTCAAGGAAGGCACATTCAAGCGCGAGATAGTCCCGGTGGAAATCAAGTCAAAGAAGGGCGTTAAGATATTCGACACCGACGAGCATATGATACCCGATGCCAGTCTTGAGACCATGGCGAAGCTGTCGCCCGCGTTCAGAAAAGATGGAGTAGTTACGGCCGCAAACGCCTCCGGGATCAATGACGCAGCCGCGGCGGTGATTATCATATCCGGGGACAAGGCCAGTGAGATGGGGATAAAACCTCTCATGAAGCTGATAAATATCTGCAGCGAGGGCGTTGATCCCAAGGTAATGGGCTTGGGGCCGGCAGTCGCCATTCCAAAGTGCCTCGAACAGGCCGGAATGAAATATGAGGATGTGGATTACTGGGAAATCAATGAGGCCTTCGCCTCGCAATTCCTTGGCGTGGGGAGGATGCTCAAGAATGATTTCGGCATAGAACTCAGTCTGGACAATGTCAACCTCAACGGTTCCGGGATAGCGCTGGGGCATCCGGTTGGGTGCACCGGGCTTCGCATCATCGTGTCTCTCTGTTATGAACTGGAAAAGATGGATAAAACCATCGGCGGAGCATCTCTGTGCGTCGGAGGCGGACCTGCCATGGCATCTCTGTGGACAAGAGACGTGTAGTAAAAGGTTCAGGATTGCCATTGCGAGGGACAAAGCGACGTGGTAATCTACGGATGAGGTTCAATATCCGGACCTCACAGTTCACGACAATGAATACAAACAAAAAGATTAGAAAATCATGGTTCAAAATAGCTTCAACAGATTCAAGGGTGCCGATAAGTACGTTCTGGATGATGAGCTTGCCGAGATTGTTAATGTCTCGATGGCCCTGAAGATGCCTCTTCTCCTCAAAGGTGAACCGGGAACGGGCAAAACCCATATCTTTCTTCGTTTCCTGCTCACAGACCGCCACTAGGACAGCTTTTCGTCCCTGGCCCGCCAGACGGCTTGACCAGCCTCTCGGGCAGTTATTATCAAAGATATAAAAGCAATAAAGCCTGTCTATGAAGGCCTTCATCCACGCGGTAACATTATAGTTGTGCGTGGGCGATATGAGTACCAGGCCCTGAGAGCCTATAATCTTCGGATATAAGAGATGCATTCCATCATTGAGGCCTGTACAGATCTTATCCTTTCTGCGTTTCTCACATCCTATACATGGCTGAAACTGATAGTCGCGTAACCGTACATCTTCAACAGGGACGCCACTTCCTTTAGCTCCGTCCAGGATATGTTTCATAAGGATATCTGAATTACCGTTTTTCCTCGGACTGGCGCCAATACCTGTGATCTGGCATTCCGGCAGATAATTGCCTGATCCACTCTGAATCGAAACATGATTTTTCATCAATAAAGCTCTCTCTTTGCATTTATCATGAATATCCACGGAATTACAATTTTTCTGATTGGAGTTGATCTACATGAAGGAATATTGAGAGGATAATTCTGGTGACTGTAAATGTTGATGCCACGGGCGCGCAAAGGATTTAAATTCTGCGCGCCCGCAACATTCAAATGAATCACTCAGTCTATTTGCCTTTTAATGGAATAACCGCCGAGCACGCCGCGTTCACAATTGGATACACGATTGGCGATGAAGTAAGCGCCGGGTGTGTGCCCATCTCGAACGTTACCATATCATCCGCTGTCATTTTATGCGCGATGCAGGCACTCAGTACATTGACCATCTCTCCAACC
>JAFDAS010000111.1 GCA_019313695.1 Deltaproteobacteria bacterium | reverse complement strand
CATGAAGCACCTCCTTCTCCTCTTGAGATGCTTCTTTCTCTACCTTATTCAAACAATAGGTGACATAATCATATTGCAGCTTAGGGGTGACATAATCATATTGCAATAACAACATCCGAAATAATCCTTGACAGGTGTAATTTAGTGTATTATATCCGGCGACCTTCCACATCAGAAGATAATTACGGACCCCCCATATGGTGAACCGTCGCCAGGGGGGTTATTTACTGGAGACGGGTGCATAATTATTGCCATACACAGGGAAAGCAGGAATGGACGATAGAAAAGTAAGAAACATAGGCGTCAGCGCTCACATCGACTCGGGTAAGACAACGCTGACGGAAAGGATCCTCTTTTATACAAAGCGCATTCACGCGATTCATGACGTAAAGGGGAAGGATGGGGTCGGAGCTACCATGGACTCCATGGAGCTTGAGAAGGAGCGCGGCATCACAATAGCCTCGGCGGCGACATTCTGCGAATGGGGGGGGCATGAGATCAACATCATCGACACTCCAGGGCACGTTGACTTCACAGTAGAAGTTGAGCGTTCTCTCAGGGTACTTGATGGAGCTGTCCTTGTCCTGTGCTCAGTGGGGGGGGTGCAGTCACAGTCGATCACAGTCGATCAGCAGATGAAACGTTATAAAGTCCCGTGCGTTGCTTTTATAAACAAGTGTGACCGCAGCGGCGCGGATCCTTATCGTGTCATCGACCAGCTCAGAGCGAAGCTGGGGCATAACGCGGTTGCCATACAGATACCTATTGGGCTCGAAAATAATTTTCAGGGAATTATAGACCTGGTTTCAATGAAAGCGGTCTATTTTGACGGAGAGAATGGAGAAAATGTTCGCATCGAGGAGATTCCGGGCGCTCTCACGCAGGAAGCCATCGCAAAGAGGGAAGAACTGATCGATGCCGCCTCAATGTTCTCAGATGAACTCACAGAAGCCATTCTCGAAGAGAGGGAGATTCCAGAAGAACTTCTCACAAACGCCCTGCGCAGTGGAACGCTCACCCGGAAAATAACACCGGTTCTCATGGGATCGGCTTACAAGAACAAGGGTGTTCAGCCTCTGTTAGACGCTGTAACACAACTGCTTCCCTGCCCCTCTGATATGAAAAATGAAGCCCTTGATACGGACAACAATGAAAAACCGGTCATCCTCTCTTCCAGCGCTGAGGACCCGGCAGTGGCTCTCGCATTCAAACTGGAAGACGGAGCCTATGGTCAGCTTACCTACATCCGGGTATATCAGGGTTCCATCGCAAAGGGATCCACCATAGTAAATGCCCGCACAGGGAAGAAGGTCAAGGTTGGGCGCGTTGTCCGCATGCATGCCGATCAGATGGAAGACATGGAGGCCATCCCCGCGGGGTACATCGGAGCACTTTTCGGCATTGACTGTGCATCGGGCGACACCTTTACGTCGCCGGGAACCACGCTGACCATGAGTTCCATGTTTGTCGCCGACCCGGTAATTTCTCTGTCCATTACCCCGAAAGACAACAAATCACAGATAAACATGTCCAAGGCGCTGAACCGCTTTACAAAAGAAGACCCTACTTTCAAGACCTACGTTGATGGAGAAACAAAAGAAACAATTATTGAAGGTATGGGCGAACTGCACCTGGAAATCTACGTTGAGCGGATGCGGCGCGAGTATGATGCCGAAGTTGAAACCGGCAACCCCCGGGTCGCATACCGTGAAACGATTACCAGAAAAGCGGAGTTTAACTACACGCATAAAAAACAGACCGGCGGATCGGGACAATACGGCCGGATCGCGGGGTATATGGAACCCATCACAGAAGAAGAATTTGAGTTCGTCAACAAAATTACCGGAGGAGCTATTCCCACACAGTTCATCCCTGCGTGCGAGAAGGGATTTTATGCATGCATGGCAAAGGGCCCACGGATGGAGTTCCCGGTAACAGGGGTAAGAGTGCTTATCAATGATGGAGCGGCGCACAGTGTGGATTCTTCAGAGATGGCCTTTCAGGCGGCGGCACGCGGCGCATTTCGAGAGGCTTACGCCAAAGCGAAAGCCGTCATCCATGAGCCTGTGATGAAGGTTGTCGTCGAAACACCGACTGAATTTCAGGGTCCAGTCATGGGTCTTTTAAATCAGCGCCGCGGAATGATCGTAGGCGCGCAGGATGATGGACCCATGTGTGTGATTGAAGCGCAGGCGCCACTGGCGGAGATGTTCGGATTCTCGACTGTCCTGAGATCGGCAACACAGGGGCAGGCCCAGTTCACTATGGAATTCGCGCTGTACAAACTTGTCCCCCAGTCAATCGCGGAGGAGCTGGCTGAAAAAGCGGCGAAAGCAAAGAAGGGTATATAGATAGAATAAGCTGAAGGCTGAAAACCGAATGGAAGGTACAGGAGAATGATAATGTTAAAAAAGGATCTCATCACCAGGCATCCCCTCGGACTACAGGGAGATGAAACAGATGTTATCTCAAGCGGTGAATTCGGCGCTGTTCTTTCACGAGCAGGAGTAGGCAAGACAGCTTTCCTTGTCCAGCTTGCGCTTAACGCCATGCTGAGAGACAAAAACGTACTGCATATAAGCCTGAGTGATCCTGTTGACAAGATTACACTATGGTA
The DNA here is from genome assembly GCA_019313695.1 of Deltaproteobacteria bacterium. Lineage (GTDB taxonomy): Bacteria > Desulfobacterota > Syntrophia > Syntrophales > UBA2210 > UBA2210. The sequence goes on along the minus strand of JAFDAS010000111.1, from coordinate 3,252 downwards.
CAAGGAATTGTTCAACCATCTGGCGCAGCGTTATGCCTTTGAACAGGCAGGCCAGCTCTGGGAATCCCTGCTTCCCCACAGATTTATCATGACTTTCAGAGTCGCGGGTTTCAGCGTGCCGAGGCTCAAAGAAAGGCTCGCGGATCTTACCGGGCAGGATATATTTCACCCTGACATGGTTATTATTGACGGGCTCAAATTCAACGAATCAGCAAGGGAATGTCTCGCGGATTTGAAGAAGCTTGCCGAGGAGCAGTCATTCCACGCATGGTTCAGCGTGCATACCCATCGCCATGAAGAAACTTCTTCGGATAGCATTCCGCTCCCGCTTCTGGACGTAGAAGACCTGTTTGATATCGCGTTGCAGCTCCAGCCCGTGGGAACAGACATCCATGTAAAGCCACTGAAGGGACCGTCGAAAGTGATCTCCGGCCTGTCTCCACTGGTTCTGGACGCAGCCAGCATGCTTATAAAATAAGGTGAAGAAGATCAAGCGCCACTATACGTCCGGTATCAAGGATCGGACAGGATCCTTATTATTTTGCCTGCAAATCTTTTCAATGTCAATCAGCGAAAAACCAAGACCCATCACCGGCAATTTTCATAATTAAAAGATATTGCTTGACATATTATCCTGATGCTGTACCTTCCTTCGCAGTGCCATTTAGATTTGATGTCTTCGTAAAAAGTCTGTCATTCCCGCGCAGGCAGGAATCCAGAAGCGCATAACTACTTAAAAACACTGGATTCCCATTTTCATGGGAATGACAAAATTGTGTATATTTCGACTTTTTACGAGTCCATCAGATTTAAATAATCGAAGTTTTGAGTTGTCGGACCTGAATCTACCGAGGGAGTTTAGGCATGACTATGGAAATCCTGTTTTTCGTAATGAGAGACAGGGTTTTGTTTCTTTGAGGGCAGATTCAATTAAATGAGAACCCGTTCCCAATTTATAATACAATCAATAGCAGGAGGAAAGGGATGGAAAAGTTCATCGATGTAATGCGGCATGGGAAAATTGCGGAAGTGGTACTCAATCGCCCTGAAACATACAACGCGTTTAATCTTGAAATGATTTCAAGTCTTGCCAAAGTCCTTACAGGGCTGGCAACCGACGATCAAGTATATTGATATGTAAAGGGGTTTTTTATGAACGGAAAAACCGTGTACGAAGAATTGGCGGAGCGCCTGGACAGGGGAGTGATAATCGGAGTCCCCATATCACCGTCGGGTATCGAGATACTCAAGGAACTCTTCCCTGACGAAGAGGCGAAAATTGCGCTCCGGCTCCCGATGGAGCAGAAAACACTTGCGGAACTGAAGGGACTGCTCCCTGATGAGGCAGGCTCTCTGGGCGAAATTCTGGACCGAATGGCCAAACGGGGGACAGTCTTTACCATGCAGAAGCCTGGAAGGGAGAGGGTATACAGTCTTCTCCCCGTTTTGGTAGGATTCGCGGAGACCCCATACTGGGCGGGCAAAGATACGGAAACGACCCGCAATCTTGCCCCACTCTGGCTCAAGTACAGGGAGGAAGCCTTTGGTGAGGAACTGGCGCGGGGCATGCCGGCGGTCAGAGTAATTCCTGTCTCTGAATCCCTCAAGGATGAATCCGAGATACTTCCCTTCGATGTAATCAAGTCAAAACTTGACGAGGTCTCATATCTGGCCGTCGGGCACTGTCCATGCCGTCAGATCATGCGGTACACCGGCAAAGGATGCGATCATACCCTTGAAAATTGTCTCCATTTCGGAAGTATGGGCCGTTATATCGTCGAACAGGGCATGGCACGGGAGATCACCAGAGAAGAAGCCCTTGAGATACTGACCCAGGCTGATGAGGAAGGCCTTGTTCATGTCTGCGACAATCTTGAGGGCCCTATTTCCACACTATGTAACTGTTGCAGTTGCTGTTGCGTTTTCCTTCAAACGAAAAGGCAAAGGGGACTCCATGTGCTTTCGTCATCGAGCTATGTGTCACAGGTAGATGATGATATCTGCGCCGGCTGCGGCACCTGCGAGGACAGGTGCCCCGTGGATGCGATAGAAGTAAGTGATGACGACATAGCGGTGGTAAACGGGGATCTCTGTATTGGATGCGGTGTGTGTACTCCCACCTGTCCGACCGGAGCCATTGGCCTCATTCAGCGGGAAGGCGCCAAACCCCCGCCGGATGTTTCGGAATTTCTTGAGCTGAGATATAAGGCGTAGAAGAATATTTGATTCATGTTGACAAGATATCACAACAAAGCAGGAAGCAATCAATCGAAAAATAATCGCGAAAAATAAGCACTATTTTTTCAAAGTGAGAAAGGACAAATATGCATCATGAAAAAGCCGGAACTCTCTCTATACAATAAAGTAGCCCTCATCACCGGTGCAGCCGGAGGGATCGGTGAAGCGATCGTGAATCTCTTTGGTGCCGCCGGTGCCAGATTGTTTATAAACGGTACGCAAGAAGAAAAGCTGAAGGCATTGTCGGATCGGCTGACGGTAAAGGGTGTTGAACATTCGTACAAAGCGATCGACATTACCGCTCCCGGTGCGCCCCAGTCTCTCGTCGATGCTGTTATCGACAAAATGGGAACTCTTGATATTCTCGTAAATTGTGCGGGGATCAACCGGCCTGAGAGATCGGAGGACGTGACCGAAAAAAACTGGGACGACATTTACAATATCAATGTGAGAGCACTGTTTTTTGTGAGCCAGGCCGCCGGTAGATTGATGATAGAAAAGAGGCAGGGAAAGATCATCAACATGTCTTCTCAAGCAGGCGGTGTAGCGCTGCCCCTGCGGGCGGCCTATTGCTCAAGCAAGGGAGCCGTTGACCAGATAACACGAACCCTGGCCTATGAGTGGGCAGAGTACAATGTCCAGGTAAACGCCGTGGCGCCCACATTTGTCGAGACACCATTGACGAGGGGAATGCTGGAGGACGAGGCATTCCGATCGTTTGTAATCGGCAGCATACCTGCAGGTCGAATGGCAACGCCGGAAGAAGTGGCCTATGCGACGCTGTTCCTGGCGACGGATGTGGCCAATATCATAACCGGACACATTCTTCTGGTTGATGGAGGGTGGACTATAAAGTAACATCCGCAAGTAAAGAGAATCTGATGAAAATGGGGTAATTCAGGGGACATCCATGATAAGTTTTGTCAAGGGGAAAACGGAGATTTCCCTTGACCTTCCGGATTGATGGATTCCCGGCGGTTATTTTGCTAATCTGCCTCAACTCGATCTTTTTCT
>JAFDAS010000110.1 GCA_019313695.1 Deltaproteobacteria bacterium | reverse complement strand
GGCAATCTTCCAATAGGGAGTGGTAAAGTTGACCTGTTCACTTCTCTTGTCGGTTATACTCATTCCGGAGGCCACCATATCGATCTTCTTCGCGCGCAGGCTCGGAATAATTCCGTCCCAGTCCATCGGCTGATGTGTGACCTTGAAACCCATTTCCTTTGCGATCCAATCGATCGACTTTACATCAAACCCGTCCGGAACGCCGTTCTTGTCAACATATGCAAAGGGTGGAAAGTTGGCATCGATACCATTTATATATACCTTTTCCTTCGCGAGACAGTTGCCGGCCCCACCAATAAAAGAGATGACCATAAACAAAATCAGAACCCTGAAAATATTTCTACCCATAAAATAACCCTCCTTTTTGAATATAATGGCTTTTTAACTCTGTGCCGGGCAGGTGACCAGAAAACTCCCCTCTGGCATAAGATATGGTGGAGATGAGGGGGCTCGAACCCCTGACCTCGGCATTGCGAACGCCGCGCTCTCCCAGCTGAGCTACATCCCCACTGAAACACCATTAAGTGCCTTTCAATATCTTATATAATAAGGATATGTCAAGCAATTGTTGGAATCTGTACCGATGATTTCAGGGAAAGACACCCAGGGCCTTTGCCTTTTTGTATGCCTTCCGGGCCTTGTCGTGAAGCCCTTCGATCTCACATGATTTAACAAGACTGAGATAATAGAAGGGATTGTGAGGCTCGGCTGAAACAGCTTTTTCAAAGGCCTCTATCGCCATCTTATGGTTATGCTCTCCGGCAAACATATTCCCCATACGGTTATAATATCCTCCACTGGACACAGGATCGAGTTTTGCCGCCTTTTCATAAGACATCCTCGCGTCATCCGATTTTCCCTGTTTGATAAAGACATCACCGAGGGCGCAGAGGACAAGGGGTTGATCGGGGCGGCAATCCAGTGATCTCTTCAGGGCTGTCTCCGCCCGTTCATACTGTTCTGCCTGGAAAAAGGCAATGCCCAGTTCACTGTAAAACTTGTGCGCGTCGGATGGTTCTATCGAAATCGCACTGTTACAGGCATCTTCAGCGCTGTCGAAATCTCCGGCCGCGACATGGGCATTGCCGAGATTGCAGAAAAAAGAGGGGGCATCCGGGTCCATCTCTGTAAGCATCTTAAAAACCTCAATAGCCCTGTCTGGTTTTCCCGCATTGAGATACGAGTTTCCAAGGGTGATCAGGAGAGAAACATCATCGGGCTGGACGGCAACCGCCGCTTCACAGATTACAACAAGGCGTTCATAATTGCCTTCATTCCTGTATATCTTCACCAGTTCATCAAAGGCAAAGCCGGTGAAAGTTTTTCTTTTCAACTCTTTTTCCAGAAGTCGCTCCAGACAGAGCACGGCATCGGACAATCTTCCGCTGTCCCGGTAGGCACAGGCCAGAGACATGACTATCGAATCGTCTTCAGGATTCATCTCCGCCAGTTTACGATAAAGCGAGATCGCCTCATCATAGCGACCCTCTCGCATGTGCTGATCCGCAAGGTCATAAAACTCGTCAATTTCTGTTTTTTTACTCATAATCAACTTCTCGATTACTGTTTAGCCCATCGTTTAAACAAAAATCAAGGGGTTGCGACTGATAAGGTCGCAACCCCTTGATTTTTATGGTGCCGGAGCTCGGAATCGAACCGAGATGACCGCGAGGTCGGGGGATTTTGAGTCCCCTGCGTCTACCAGTTTCACCACTCCGGCTTGGCGGCTGATTATATATTCGCACCGCAAATTGTCAAGAAAATTGTATTGACATTTTACTGAACCGTATGTTAGTTCCTGCCCTGTTAATGGGGCTGTAGCTCAGTTGGGAGAGCGCTTGAATGGCATTCAAGAGGTCGTCGGTTCGATCCCGTCCAGCTCCACCATGAAAATGAAAGGGGTACGGACTTTGTTCCGTACCCCTTTTTTAATATCAACTATATGCACCCCAAGGGCATTTCCTGCGGGGCACCTGCGGTTATTTTTTTCGCATGCCTTGATCTTGAACGAAAATCCTCATAAATCAACAGAGCCATTCGTCCCTGAAAGGTTGAGGGCATTCTTATTCGACGACTCCGGAGAGTCTGGTCTTAACTTCTTCCGCTTCCACTACGATTCGTTCAAACAGTTCCGCCACCGTGGGTGTATCGTGGAGCAGGCCTGTGGACTGTCCCACCGGCAGGACTCCCCTCTTTGTGTCTCCTTCTTCGGTGGCCAGAGCCATTGCCTTAAATGCGTTTGCCAGGTAGGCCAGCTGAAGGCTAATCTTGGGCCCTGCGAAGAGGACTCCGAACATTATTTTAAAGTAAGGCATGCCGAGCATCTTTGCGATATGCCGTGAATTCGGAAGCGCCGTAAAGAAGTTCGGGAGGCCGAGAAACCCCTTTCTGTATGCCTTGATGGCCGTCTTGGTTTTCAGTGAACGGCATCCGAGACCGTCGAAATAGGGTCCGTATATCGTGTCTGTAGCGCCCTTCTCGATCGATAGTTTCTTGAAGTTTTCGTGGAGAGGACTTTCCTTCGTGGTCATGAGGCGTGTTCCCATGGCTATTCCCGAAGCTCCGAGGGCAAGAGCCGCCATAAGCCCTCTGCCGTCGGCGAAACCACCGGCGGCGATAACGGGTATGCTGACCACATCGGCGATAGTCGGCACCAGAACAAGTGATGTTGCGTCACCTCCATGGGCCGCCGCCTCGTGACCCGTTACAACGAGTCCATCTGCCCCCTGTTTTTCGGCCATCATGGCATGCCGTTCGTTAACGACGGTGGAGATAACTTTTCCTCCGTATTTATGCGCCCCCTCGGCTAACCAGTCCCCTTTGCCAAGGGCAAAATTGATAACAGGAACTTCTTCCTCAAGAAGGACTTTTGCATTTTCTTTCGCACCGGGGATGAGAAGCGTTGCATTTGCGCCGAAGGGTTTGTCGGTCAGTTCGCGAATCTTTTTGATAGCTGCACGTGTTTCATCGGTTCTTAATACTCCCGTAGCCAGAACTCCCAATCCCCCCGCATTGGAAACGGCAGCGACCATTTCAGGAGTACTGATCCAACTCATACCGGAAAGCATTATGGGGTGCTTGATTCCAAAAAGTTCAGTCATCCGTGTCTTCATAAAGATCTCCTTCTCACGTTTTTTGCCTTCCAAACAGTGACAAAGTCGTAAAAAGTCTCATTCCGGCGGAAGCCGGAATCCAGTAATTTCAATATGTTCTGGATGCCCCCGTATCAAGTACGGGGCAGGCTTATCAAGTCCGGCATGACGTTTTTGGGACTTTTTACGAGTACATCAAACAGTAGCTGTTACTATACGTTCAGGGAATCTGTGTCAACCGGAATTTTATAGCATGAAAACATTCCGGAACATACCATAGACTTTTACTGGAATGGAAAATCCACGCAACGTCAACTCGCTGTAAACGTGTCGAAATTGAATTGAATCCCGACTCGTCGGGACATTCCCCGCCGCTTGCGGCGGAGAGCTTCAATGAAAGAATGGAGAGGGGTACTTCAGGCTGGGACATCCAGGAACTCTTGATTCTATGAGCTTGCGGTCTTCAGGAGATGAAAACCGCAAGCTCACTCTATCTTATTTCAGGGTTTAAGCCGGAAAAACAGGAGGGAATTTCCAAGCTAATTGCCATTCTAAATAAGCATTTTTCATGCCATTGTTGCTAACCATATGATATTGAAGAATATCCATGAAGAATCGTTCCCGAATAAGGATATTTCATGCGGGGGAAATGTCGAAACCGGTGATGGTGATTACCCTGAAAAGCAAGGAATATAAGCCGGTTACCAATATATCCATAAGGCAACCCCGACAAAATTGTCGAACTATGCCAGATCCAGGAACGATGGACTCGTAGAAAGTCGAAATATGCACTCCCGGCTCGTCGGGATTAAGTAGTTATGCGCTTCTGGATTCCCGCCGGAGTTTACCCTCGCTAAGGCGGGGCGGGAATGACAGACTTTTTGCGAGTTCATCAGGAATAACACAATGGTTACTTTTCAAGCTATTCTAACGGCATCAGTTGTGGTACAGTGTTTTTCAAAACTTTTTAGATGTTAAGTCAGCATGTTTTCTGTGTTGTGTCAAAGCTTACATAACTCGTTATGCGCGCTTCAACACGCCTTGAAAACAAACAAAATTACGGCGCAATCTGTATAACTTATTTATTCTTGATTCCTAAGCTGTGCAAGTGTTCATAAATCAACAGAATCAGGAAGAACCATACGGAAAGAATGGAAAAGAAACTATCGAAAGACACAATCTGGCAGAGCTCGTCTCCAAGGCATAAAGGAGCCTTCCTGCGACCCTTGATAGTGGCCCTTGTCATGCTGCTTTTTCTCTCGCTCATACTTGTTATGGGAATCATGGACATGAGACGTCTTGACAAAACACTGGTGGGCTTTATGGAAAACAGGGGCCTTGACATCATAACAACCGTGGAAAACGTAGCCCAGGAAAATCTCGCCTACATGTATCAGACATTCAAAAAGGATAAAGAGAAAAGCGAGAAAACATTTGTTCCCCTCAAAGATGAGGAATTTTCTCCTCAAAAGGCCCTCACTAACGGTCTTGTTGACCTGGCCCGTGAAATCGACACCAAATGGAAGGCTGAACATCTGGACGAGGAAGACCTGAGGGAAATTGCCGACCGTGAGGACCTGTGGCTTATCGCCGTTCTCGATGAGCGCGGCAGGATAGTCTTCAAGAGCAGGGAGTTTCTCGCAGATCTCCTGACCGGAACGAATCAGAATATGACAGGAGACGAAGGCCTGATTATAGACCTCTTTAACCGGTTTGGGAAACTCAACGAAATAGGATATATCGCTCTTCGCCGCAAGGACGAAAGCGGTACCATATTGATAGCCCTCGACAGTGCGGGGTTAAGATACTGGAGTACCAAGATTGCCATAAAGAAGGCTATTGAAGAAGTCGGACTTGGTCAGGGGCTGACCTATCTATCGGTAATAAACAGGAACGGCAAGGTGCTGGGTCAGGCCGGCGATATCCGGGAAGGGTCCGACAAGATCGATAATATCGCCCTCGATGTGATGAACGAAAAACTGAAAAAGACAAGCCACAAGGTGGCTTCCGGCGGATGCGAACTTCTCGAGATTACAGTTCCGGTACGTCTCGACAATAAGATTGCAGGATTCGCCCGTCTTGGCCTTAGCCGTGAGAGCAGCGATAAGATATTAAGGAAAAACAGAAACAGGATGATAATTTTCATGATTTTCATCATGGCAATAGGCATCCTGTCAATGTTTGTTCTCTACCTCAATCAGAAAAAATATTCGCTGAGAATGGAAGAAATGGGAAACCGTCTCCAGCAGGCTGAAAAGCTGTCCGCGCTGGGTCAGCTCGCAGCCGGAGTAGCCCATGAAATTCGCAACCCCCTGAACGCGATCAGTATGGCCAGCCAGAGAATCCGGCGTGAATATCCCCCTGATGAAGAGGAAAAGAAAAGAGGTTTTCACCATATCACCGGGATTATTCGCGACGAGATAAAGCGCTTGAACAGGATCGTGGAGGAGTTTGTCATCTTTTCCCGAAACAGGCGACTGGAATTCAGCGATCATTCCATTACCGATGTATTGGAGAGGATCGTCAGCCTCATACGAGAAGAGGCCGATCTCAAGGGGATTGACATCAAGACTGTGTGGGGGAATAATGATCCTCTAATCATACCCATGGATGTGGATAAGGTGAGACAGGCCTTCTACAACCTTTTGAAGAACGCGATGGAGGCTATCTCCGGCAAGGGCACCATCACTATCTCTGCCGAACCGAATGGAAGAGGCATGACAAGCATAAAGATATCGGATACCGGTTGCGGGTTGACGCCTGACGAGATAGACCGCATATTCGACCCGGAATATACAACAAAAGAAAAGGGTCTGGGTCTCGGGCTTTCCCTGGTACATGAGATAATACGAGGTCACGGCGGAGAGATTCACGTTGAAAGCAAGGTGGGTGCGGGAACAACCTTTGATATTCTGCTTCCCATGGAAAACAGAGAAAAGGGCAGGGAGTGATGGGCAAATTGAATATACTGGTCGTTGAAGACGGACAGTCGCAAAGAGAAATGCTTAAGGATTTTCTCGCCAGAGAAGGACACAGGGTCGAGGAAGCCGAAGATGGAAACACCGCCATACAACAGGTGCAGAGCGGTCATTTCGATCTGCTCCTCCTTGATTTCAAAATGCCGGGAATGAACGGAATAGAAGTGCTGGAGAAAACAAAGAACATCAACCCGGAAATCAGCGTCATAATGATGACAGCGTACGGCACAATAGAGACGGCGGTTGACGCCATGAAGCTCGGCGCCGTGGACTATATTGCCAAACCCATTGATCTGGAGCAGTTGCTTGCCCTTGTCGACAGAATCGCGGAGCGACAGACGCTCATCAGAGAAAATGAGATTCTTCGTCAAAAGGTGTGGAAGAAAGGATTGGCGCAGGAGCAGATTATCTACAAAGATGCCGGCATGGAAGCTATAATCAATATGGTCGGGAGGGTAGCGTCAAGCCGGGCCACCGTGCTGATCATGGGGGAAAGCGGAACAGGCAAAGAGCTATTCGCAAACCTGGTCCACGCGACAAGTCCCCGTTCAGAAAAACCCATGATCGTGGTGAATTGCGGAGCCATTCCGGAAACCCTGCTGGAAAGCGAACTCTTCGGTCATGAAAAGGGGGCGTTTACCGGGGCAATCGCGCGGAGGGCAGGGCGGTTTGAAGAGGCGGATGGAGGAACTCTTTTCCTCGATGAGATCGGAGAGCTTTCTCCCCCCGTCCAGGTGAAACTTCTGAGGTTTCTTCAGGAACGCGAATTCCAGAGGCTGGGCGGAAATCAAACCATACGGGCGGATGTCAGAATCATCAGCGCGACAAACCAGAACCTTGAAGAAAAGGTAAAAGATGGGACTTTCAGGGAAGATCTCTACTACAGATTAAACGTGGTTTCCATGACCATTCCTCCTCTCAGGGACAGAAGGGGGGACATTTCCGTATTAACAGAATATTTCATAAAACAATTTTCCGCAGAGAATGATAAAGACATAAAGGGATTAAGCAGCGAGGCCATGGATATCCTGATGAAATACGATTATCCGGGCAATGTGAGGGAACTGGAAAATATTATCGAGAGGGCGGTAGTTATAACAAGAGACCAGGTTATATCCATAAGAGATCTGCCATTCGAGGAGATTTCCCCCCATCATTTTGCCGATTACAAGGAGGGGGGAGCCCTCCGGGACGAGATTGAATCCCTGGAAAGCAAGAGAATAGAACAAGCCCTGAATGAGACCGGGAATAACCAGACAAAGGCCGCGGAACTTCTGGGAATCACCGAGCGAACGCTCAGGTACAAACTGAAGAAGTACGGCTTCAAACACTGATCACATACCGGCATTACGGACATTGCGGGAAGCCCTGAAGAGCACCGTAGAAAACATGGAGAACAATAAAATGACCGACAATGATCTGGGTGCAAAAATCGCTGCGGCGGCTGAGATGATTCTGGCCTCCAGAAGGCTTGTGGTGTTCACCGGCGCGGGCATCAGCACCGAATCGGGAATTCCTGATTTCCGGGGTCCGGGGGGAATCTGGACAAGATTTGATCCCGACGACTTCACCATACAAAAGTTCCTCAGGAGCGAGGAGACTCGAAGAAAACAATGGAAAATACTGATAGAAGGGGGCCTGTTCTCAAATGTCAGACCAAACAGGGCTCATCTCGCCATCGCCGAACTGGAAGAGATTGGCAAGCTTAATTGTATCATCACACAAAATATCGACAATCTCCACCAGAAGGCCGGAAATTCCCCGGACAGGATCTTCGAACTGCACGGGAATATGCAGTGGGTCAAATGCCTGGACTGTGATGAGCGATACACTGTGGAGTATATCAAGAAAAAGTTGAAGAGTGGGATAGAGGTGCCCGAATGTGAGATGTGCCACGGTATTCTCAAGCCAGATGTCGTGTTCTTCGGAGAGATGCTTCCTACGGAAGTGCTGGATGCCGCCACAGCATATTCCATGCATTGCGACCTGTTCCTTGTTGTGGGATCTTCCCTTGTAGTGCAACCGGCGGCCCTCATGCCGGCATACGCCAAAGAAGCGGGCGCAAGGCTTATTATAGTCAATATCGGCGACACCCCCTATGACTCCCAGGCCGATATCCTCATCGAAGGAAAGGCCGGTGATGTGATGTCGAAGATAGTGGAAAAGGTCAGGGAGAAAACATGATGGCTTTGTAAATCCCGACTCATCGGGACTGGATTCCCGCCTGCGCGGGAATGACAGACTTTTACGAAAGCATCAATCTTGACTTTCACGAGTGCATCAACTGTAAACGGAGAAGGACATGTGCCTGATACTTTTTTCATACCGGTCTCATCCGGTATATCCGCTCATCCTTGCGGCAAACCGGGACGAATTTTACGAAAGACCCACGGCGCAGGCCTCTTTCTGGGAAGAGTTCCCCGATATGCTGGCGGGAAGGGATTTGAAGGATGGGGGAACATGGTTAGGCATAACAAAGACCGGGCGCGTAGCCGCCATCACAAACTTCCGGGATATCCGCAACATTAAGAGCGACGCGCCGTCAAGGGGAGACTTGGTCAGCGGATTTCTCTGCGGTAATGAAGCTCCGGTAGAATACATTCAAAGCATGAGGCAAGTCTCCGACAAATACAACGGGTTCAACCTGATCCTGGGTGACAGGGACGGCTTCTTCTGTTTTTCAAACGCGGGTGAGGGCTTCCACGAAATATCCCCGGGGGTGCACGGACTCAGCAACCACCTGCTGGACACCCCCTGGCCGAAGGTGAAACAGGGCAGGAAACTGTTGAGCAGCCTGATATCAAAGACCGAAAATCCTCCACCCGATGAAATATTCCATATACTCGCAGACGCCTCCAGACCTGACGACAGGCACCTTCCGGATACAGGAATAGGACTCGAATGGGAAAGGCTTCTCTCGTCAACCTTCATACAAAGTGAGATATATGGCACGCGCTCTTCTACAATAATCTTCGTCGACAGGGAGAACAACGTCACATTCATTGAAAGGTCATTCATTTCAGGACCCGGCGAATATAGGGCCGCGGAGTTTGGATTCCGGATGAAGCCGGGGCTGTTTTAGGGCATCCGGTGAGGAATCCCTACTTACACAAAGGCACAGCATCAAGGGCTTCTTGCGTGATCCTGTCAACCACGGCCTGAAGCCACTCCGTGCCGGGAGACAGGGTATTATCGTCCAGTGACTGAATGGCCTTTACATATCCCGCCTCCACATCTCCCCCACTATGAAGCGCGTCGAGAAACAGATCCCGTTTCTCCAGGGCGGTAGTTTCCTCCAGCTTCTGTGTGAAACATTCTTCAAGCCGCGGCCAGTTATTCAATAATTCTTCTTCCAGATCAAGGGTGAATCCTCTCTTCTTTCCGTTTAAAATATCTCTGCCGATCCTTACAGATTCCTCCATATTTTCGGAAAACGACTTGAAACGTTTCAGTCTTTCTTTAAGGGCCATATCCAGTTTTTCAATCGCCCCTTCGCGTAATTCCCGGCCGAATTCCCCGGCGTGGAAGAAAGAGGGACGGACATGCAGATACCACTGTTTCAACGCTAACAGGTTTGCAATGTAACAGATGTTATTGCGGACTTTTCTGCCGACATCGCAGTAGAGCCCCCGATAGAATTCTTTCTCAACGGCGGCATCGCTTCCACCTGCCAGGAGTTTTCCCCCTTCGGGACAATCTCTCCTGCAGATAGTGCCGGCCGCTATCACGGTGCCGTGCCCGATTCTGCCCGTCGGGACATCGCCAATCAGTGACGCGGTTGCCTTGTCCTGATTGGGTGTATAATTGAAATGAATATAGGAACTTCCCACCTCGCTGTGGTTTTTTCCATCCGTGCCCCCAGACATGAGACAATCGCAGAAATTTATAAGGCTGCCCAGAGTCACAAAAGGAAAGAGAATGGTCTGTTTCAGGCCGACTGTATGCGCCGCTCTGGCCTCTTCTTCAAGGATGCACCCATCTCTCACATGCGCGCCGTACGCCATCTCCACCCCGTCCAGCAAGACCGATCCCTTGAAAAATCCTCCACCCAGCTTTACCCCCCGGCCAAGCTGGCAGTCAACCACGGTAACCGGCGCCTCATAACCCAGCTTCGTGTCGGCACAGATAAGCGTCTTGCCTCCATAAAGCTTCGTTCCACTGTAAAGGACAACCCCTCTGCCGGATATCCTTTCTATCTCGACGTCCCCGCCAATCTCCACGGAATATGGATTGGGAATTCCGACCCCCTTTTCCATCAGTTTAATGACCTTGTCCGGCAATGTATATTCCTTGTTCATTATGCATCCTTTCATTGTTGGTGCGCTCGTAAAAAGTCTGTCATTCCCGCCCCGCCTTAGCGAGGGTAAACTCCGGCGGGAATCCAGAAACGCATAACTACTTAATCCCGACTCGTCGGGACTGGATTCCGGCTTCCGCCGGAATGACGAAAAATGGTGTTTTCCGACTTTTTACAACTTCATCATTGTTGGTACTGAGCCTTTTTGTCATCACTTTTTTCAAACTTTTTCAGGTAGACAAGCACGGCGGTAAGCGCCGCCTGTGTCATGCCCGATATCCTCCGGGCCTGGCCTATGGAAACAGGCATTATAGATGACAGCTTTTTCCTCAGTTCATTTGAAAGACCCGGAACAGTCGAATAGTCGAATTCGGGAGGTATCTTTTTATTCTCCATACCCTTGAATCTTTCGACCGATTCAAGCTGTCGCTTTATATATCCCTCATATTTGATCTCTATTTCCACCTGCCTTTTCACTTCCCTGTCGGAAATATCTTCCCATCCGTCCAGGACCTTCAGATCATCGTACCCAAGTTCAGGCCTTTTCAATAAATGATGAAGTGTGACCGGATTTCTGATGGGAGCGGTATTTAATTCACTCAACGTCTGATTTATTCCGGCAGAGGGATAGATCTTCCTGTCTGAAAGATCCTTTATGCGCAGATCGATCTCGCGAACCCTCTCCTTCAGGTCATTGTAGTAATCATGGGAGATCAGACCCAGGTCGCAGCCCTTTCCCATAAGACGGATGGTCGCGTTGTCCTCCCTCAGGATCAGCCGGTATTCCGCTCTTGACGTGAACATCCGGTAGGGTTCATCAACCCCCAGCGTAATCAGGTCATCAACAAGCACTCCCATATAGGCATCACACCGGTCAAGTATAAATGGCGGCCTTTTCTGCACCGCCAGCGCGGCGTTGATGCCGGCCCACATCCCCTGAGCGGCGGCCTCTTCATAACCGGATGTTCCGTTTATCTGTCCGGCCAGATATAACCCTTTTACAAGTTTCGTCTCAAGGGTCTGCGCGAGCTGGGTAGGCTGAACGAAATCGTATTCTATGGCATAGGCGCTGCGCATTATCTCCGCGTTCTCGAGGCCCGGGACGGAATGAACCAGTTTTTCCTGAAGTTCCAGGGGAAGGCTGTTGCCCAGGCCTTTGGAGTAGATCTCTTCCGTTTCAAGACCCTCAAACTCCAGCACAACCGGATGGCTCTCCTTATCGGCAAATCGCACCACCTTGTCCTCGAGTGAGGGGCAGTAACGCGCGCTGACCCCTTTTATGGCGCCGGAGTAAAGGGATGATTTGTTGATGTTGTCCCGTATGATTCTGTGCGTCTCACCGGTGGTGCTGGAAAAATACGAGGGGAGCCGTTCCTCCCGCAGTTTGTTAGTTGTGAAGGAAAATGGCTGTGGGTCCGGATCACTGTCCTGCCTTTCAAGGACAGAGAAGTCGATGGAAGAGGCGCGCAATCTCGGCGGAGTGCCGGTCTTCATGCGCCCCATCTCAAAACCCAGTTGTCTGAGGGAATCGGCCAGCCCTATGGAGGCAATCTCTCCCGCCCTTCCGGCGGACTGGCTGGATGTGCCTATATGGACAAGACCATTGAGGAATGTTCCCGTGGTTATCACCACCGTTTCACCGCCGTAGAAAAAGCCGGTATTATCGACCACCCCAGTGATTTTTCCCCCTTCGGCAACGATTCCATCCACAAGCGCCTGTCTGACATGGAGATTCTTCTCTTTTTCCACAACCTCCTTCATGGCAAGTCGGTAAAGCTGCTTGTCGCACTGCACGCGTGAAGACTGGACGGCGGGCCCCTTGGATCTGTTCAGGAGTCTGAAATGGCAGGCCGTTCTGTCGGCTATCTTCCCCATCTCACCTCCAAGGGCATCTATCTCTTTTACGAGTTGTCCCTTGGCGAGTCCTCCTATGGCGGGATTGCACGGCATCAGCGCGATTGAATCAAGATTGATGTTAAAGAGGAGCGTCCGGCATCCCATTCTCGCGGCCGCAAGCGCCGCTTCACAGCCGGCATGCCCGGCTCCGACGACTATAACATCAAATTTTTCCGGAAAACTCATACACACACCCGCATATAATTG
Source organism: Deltaproteobacteria bacterium (assembly GCA_019313695.1). Lineage (GTDB taxonomy): Bacteria > Desulfobacterota > Syntrophia > Syntrophales > UBA2210 > UBA2210. Next base: position 1,368 of record JAFDAS010000110.1, on the reverse strand, counting down.
CTTGAATTAACGACAACAGTCTAATAGCATTGGCCGGAAAAAGACAATAAAAAAATGAGGAACGCAACCCGCGCGCCGCAGAGACAACCATGCCGAAACCGGAATTCTGGAACAATTCAAAGAGATATTACGATCTGAAAAGCTTCTTTATCAACACGTTCGGCTGCAAGGTCTACAAGCTCCAGATAGATGCCGGATTTACCTGCCCCAACCGCGATGGAAAGGTAGCGAAAGGTGGGTGCATTTACTGTGACGGCCGTTTTTCAAAACTCCGGCAAATGGGTCCGCTGCCATCCGTGACGGAACAGATAGAAAGAGGCAAAGAATTCTACAGGGGAAAAAGGGGAGCGCAAAAGTTCATTGCCTACTTTCAGACCGCCACAAACACCTATGCGCCTTTCGACAGACTCAAGGCCCTTTATGATGAAGCCCTGTCACAGAACGATATAGTGGGCATGTCTGTCGGCACGAGGCCCGACTGCGTGCCGGATGAGATACTCTACCTGTTTGAAGAATACGCGAAAGATCACCATATATGGCTGGAATACGGGCTTCAGTCCATCCATGACAGGACTCTCAAACTTATCAACAGGGGTCATGACTCAGAAACGTTTCTGGATGCCGTAAAACGAACCGCGAACAGAAATATCAATATCTGCGTCCATATTATTGTCGGACTCCCGGGTGAAACAGTGGAAGATATCATTCAAACGGCAAAGGCAGTAGCATCGCTGCCGGTTCAGGGCGTAAAGATACACCTGCTGCTGGCGCTCTCAGGAACCCCCCTCGGCGCCCTCTACGAAAAGGGCGCGATCAGTATGATAACAAAAGAAGAATATGTCTCCACCGTCTGCGATATCCTCGAGATATTGCCCCCGGAAATGGTGATACAGCGGCTGACCGCTGACGGATACAGGGATATCTATCTGGCCCCCGACTGGGGAAGAAACAAGATGTCGGTTCTCAACTCAATCGACAGAGAGATGGAACGGAGAAACTCCTGGCAGGGAAAATTGACGATCAGAGGGAAACAAAAAAAGATGTAGCCGTTGCGCGCGCGGGCTTGGGGCCAAATCTTTATTCTTGAATCAGTTGTAGGTTGGGTTGAGAAACGAAACCCAACAAAAGGAGAAAAGGGGTCAGATCCCTTTTCGACCCGGAACGGCAGCGGTTATTCCGGCGGCATAATATCCAGCGGATCGGATGGGATAAAAGCAGCCATGAATATTATTGAAAGAAATTTTCACTGTAATATTTCTGTTCCTGCAATGTGAAAGTGTCACCTTTTTTGCAATGAGAAAATGTCACCCTCCTGGTGTGATATTTTGTGTTGTAAACATGCTTTAATACCTCGCAGCGTTACCGGTA
>JAFDAS010000109.1 GCA_019313695.1 Deltaproteobacteria bacterium | reverse complement strand
GCAATGTCATCGAACTCTTCCTGGATAGCCTTGGCATTCTCAGATAATTTCAGCATGCCGCTAATATAACAGAACTATCACCATGTGTAAAGGTTATTTATTTTTAATTCCTTAAAAAAGTTTATTGATCGCGCGGGACTGTAATAAGAAATACGTTACCTGTCAATGAATAACCCATGGGTGATAAGAAAAATGCGGTGAATTACGAAGCAATCCAGTTAAATGCGTAATAGATGTAGACCTTGCAGTTCTGTTCAACCAGGACTGATAACAGAAAATCCTGCTCCGTCTTCTATCGAATCAGGCTCGGCAGGTAGGTAATAATCTGCGGCACGGCCATAAACAAGATGATACAGAGGATATATGCGGGCAGAAAATAAAGCACTCCCCTGAAAACGCTGCCAAGTCCGATATCTTTGGCTATTCCGGCTACCACATAGGTCGAGGCGCCTACGGGAGGCGTCACGGCGCCGAGAGTGGTAATAATGGTTATCATCACTCCGAACCAGATCGGGTCATACCCGAGCTTCATGGCAACTGGGAAAAAGATGGGGATGGTAATCAGGAGCAAAGCGAGGGCGTCCATCAAGGCGCCGCCGATAATATAAATAATGAATATAACGCTCAAAATGATAACCGGTGAAAAGGGTAGCGCGGCAACCCAGTCGGCGATATCGAAGGGGATCCGGGTGATGGCCAGAAAGCGACTGAACATGACCGCGCCAGCTATAATGACAAAAACCATGCAGGATACCTGGAGCGTGTCGATTACGGCCGCGGTGAACCCCTGCCAGGTCAATTTCCGCCTCAGAACACCTATAACAAGGGCTATAAGGGTACCCACGGCGCCGGCTTCCGTCGGGGTAAAAACGCCCGCGTAGAGACCGCCCATGACAAGGGCAAAAAGGAGAAGGGCCTCGAAAAACCCGGGGAGTGCCTTTATTTTTTCCTTCAATGATCTTTTCTGCCCCAGGGGGCTCCAATCGGGATTAAACCAGCAAAGAATGGCAATGGTCACCATGAATGAGGCGGCAAGCAAGAGCCCGGCCAGTATTCCCCCGTAAAAGAGCTTGCTGATAGATTGTCCCGTATAAAGCCCCACAAGGATGAGCACCAAACTGGGAGGTATTACCACTCCGAGCGTGGATCCGCAGGCAATTGAGCCGACGGAAAGGGCAGGGTTATAATTATATTTTTTCATCTCCGGGAGGGCAACTGCCGTCATTGTTGCCGCCGTGGCCGTATTGGAACCGCAAATGGCGGCAAATCCCGAACAGGCAAAGATTGTGGCCATCGCAAGCCCCCCCCGGACATGGCCCGTCACAGTATGGGTCGCCTTGAAGAGCCTCTTATTGAGACCCGAATAAAAACAGATCTGTCCCATAAAGACAAAGAGGGGAACCATGGTGAGCCCGTAAGAGGAAAAGGTGTTCCACAGCTCCGACCCCACCATGCCCAGAGATGCCTTGAAAGAAATAACGTACCAGATCCCGCCAAAGCCGACCACCGCCATGGTAAAACCGACAGGCATCCCCAGGAAGAGCAGCATGAAAAGAAAGATTACAATACCCAGCAAGCCGATGACTGTAATACTCATGAATCCTTCTCCCCTTCCCCATTAAAGACCTTCAGCAGTTCGATCATCAGCACCAGCGCGATCACCACGCAACCAAGAGAGACAGCATACACAAAGGGGAAATACACAATTCGGAGAGTCTCGGACAACTCGTGGACCTCCCAGAGATTTGTCCCCAATCGCCCGGTCTGCCAGGCAGCCAGCACGAAAAAGATAGTGCCGATCAGATAATTAATGGCGCCGAGGACACGTTTTACCCTGGCCGGGAAGACCCTGACCAGCACATCTACGGCTATATGTTGCCGGTTTATCTGTGTTTTAGCCAGGGCGAAAGCGGCTACGACGGCGCCGAAGAGCCCCATAAGCTCGAAGGTACCCTTTATGGGAATTCCAAAATTCCGTAGCGCCACATTCGCGCAGGCCAGGGTCATCATCGCCACGAGAAAAAAGCCGGCAATCGCGATCATAAGGCTATTCAGGATACGGCTCATCCTCTCCAGATATCCAATAAGATTTGTCATGGCAATGCTCTCCGATATCTACTTATATTTTCCTGTATTGGTGTTTTTGAACGTCATAATATCATCAATGATCTTCGCAGCAGGCACCTTTGATCCTGCCCGTTTAATATATCCGTCAACGAGGGGCTCAAGGCGTTTGTTCACTCCGGCCTTGTCTTCGGGCGCGAACTCGATCACCTCAACATTGTACTTGTCTTTTGACCAGCGAACAGCTTCATTCACGTGTTCGTCAACATAGCGTCCCGTCCACTCTGCCTGTTCGCGGCACAAATCATCGAGAATTTTCTGCACATCAGCGGGCAGGGAGTTCCAGCGGTCGAGATTCATCACCACGCCAAAGGTCACTATCTGGAGGTTGGTCATGGTAATATACCGGCAGTACTCGGCATAGTTAAAATCCTTCATCACCTCGAGAGAAGAAGCCATGCCCTGAATAACTTTTTTATGGAGTGCGTCGGGAACGTCTGACTGGGGCATTCCGATAGGGCTGGCGCCAAGGAGTTCGAAAACCTTGACGCCTGTCCCCGCCGCCCGTATTTCCATTCCTTTCAGGTCCTCCAGTGTCCGCACGGGTTTTATCGACATGATATTAGCCGGAGGGCAGGTAAACATGGTAAGAACCTTTACCTTCTTAAAGGACTCGGGCCGGTATTTCTCATAAAGATCAAGAAGCGACATGCTTGCCACAGTAGCGTTCGGCCATCCCAGCGGCAAGTCGATTGCTTCGACCACGGGGAAACGCCCGGGGTGATAGGACATGGCAAAACAGCCGATATCGGCCTGTCCAGCCACAACGCCGTCGAACATGTTTTTTGCCCCCAGAAGCGTGCCGCCCGGAAAGGTGTTGATCATAATGTCTCCCCCCGTACGGCGCTCAACCTCTTTTTTCCATCGTTCCATCTGCACGCAGGGAAAGGTGGACGCCGGGGGAAAGTTCGCGTAGGACAGTGTCGTGGATTTTGCCGAAACCGGTGGCACGGCAAATATCGCGCACAGCACTATCGCGGCCATAAAAAAACCCGTCTTCTTCAGTAAACTCTCTTCTTTTCTCATGGAAAACCTCCTTTTTATAGTTGTAGTCCCCTATCAAATCCCCGGAGATTAAGATCAACGTGCCGGGGATGAGAAGCTTTTTTGATAACTTTTTTCATTACCGCCTCATTGCAAAAAAGAACCTCCTGCGAAACGGCATACCCCAAGAGAACAAGGTTCGTCACAAGCAGGGAACCGATTTCCCCGGCGTGTTTAGTGGCGTCGATCGCCGCGTACGCGCCGCCGCGATCCGTATTCACCACACAGGAACCATCCGGTTTGACATAGTTGCCGTGAATGGCAACATTGGAATGTACAAGAAACAGGCCGGTATCCGCCCGCCCCTTTCGTATAAGAGGGCTCTTAAAAGAACCGACCTTTACATGGGAAATCACGGTTCCACCGCGCATGGCCATTCCGTGCGTTTCCGCTGTCAAGACGTCGAGACCCATTTCCAACCCCGCCTCGGCAAGAAGACGCGTCACAAAGAGAACGCCCTGCCCGCCCTTTCCACTGACAATGATCTGCTGTTTCACTTTTCACCTCCGGCTTCCTCAACAACAATCGCCCCCACAGGGCATACCACATCACAGACACCGCAGCCGATACAGCTGTTTTGATCAACAAAGACTTTTTCCGATTCTTCATCAAAGATGAGGGAGGGGCATTCGAATTGTTTAATGCACACCTTGCATCCCGTGCATTCTTCGGTCACTGTCACCCGGTACCGGGTCTGTTTCTTCAGCGCTTCCCGATCCATGACACAAGGATGTTTTGAAATGATAACCGCCACACCGCCTTCATCACCCCGGCAGAACCGGTCTGCTTCCTTGAGGTGAGAAATGAACGTTTCAAGATCGTAGGGATCGCATTCCCGCAAAAACCTGACCCCGCTCGCCTTCACAAGATCGGGTATGTAAACGGTATTCCCCGCGCTTCCATCGGCCATGATACCCACTTGCGGTGTAGGCTGATTTCCCGTCATGGCAGTAGTAGAATTATCGAGAATCACGATAATGAATCTCGCTCCCGTGAAAACGGCATTGATAAGTCCCGGAATCCCCGCGTGAAAAAAGGTCGAGTCGCCGATGGTGGCGACAATGGTGGGGTACTCAGAGCTATCCGCTGCGTAGGCATGATAAAGACCCGCCCCCTGACTGATACCCGCACCCATACAGTGACACGTATCGACGGCGCCGAGGTTCATCCCCAGGGTATAGCAACCGATATCGCTGGGAAAGATACCCTTCGGAAAGGTTTTTCTGATCGCGTAGAACGCCGCCCTGTGTGGACACCCTGGACACAGCGTAGGTCGGGTTCCCGGCGCCTCTTTCAGATTATCTTCGGCCCCTCCGGAAACATTCAAAAATGCCTCCAGAATTTTTTCGATAACCTCAGGCGTTAATTCTCCGTAATCGGGAACATCCTTCGAGATCCGTCCCGTGATTGCGGGATTCGTCAGCTGCATTTCAATGGTGGGATAGGTTTCCTCTATAACGAGTATCTTTTCATAATCGGCATTGACCCTCTTGATAAAATCCCTGTTCAAGGGATAGGGGACATCGACCTTGAACAGATCGACTTTCCCCAAGAATCCCAGACCTTCCAGAAGTTCACAGGTGTTGGCGTAGGCGACTCCCGACGATATGATGCAGTATGCACCCATTGAGCCATCACCCTTGACACAGGGAGGGTATAATTCTTCAAGTCCGGCTATTTCATCGATCTTATCATTAAGCTGGCGGTGAAGATCGGTGAGAAACTTCGGTGTGGCAACCCAGCGGCCCGGATTCTTTTCGAAATGCGCCTTCCGGGAAAGGACTTCCGGAGGCAGGCAGCTCACATTCTGTCGGGCATGACAGACCCGTGTAGTGGGCCGTAACATGACAGGAACTTCATACTTCTCCGAAAGCTCAAAGGCTCTGCCCACCATATCTTTTGCTTCGGCGGGGTTTGAGGGATCAAAAACGGGAACCCTGGCAAACTGCGCGAAAAACCGGCTGTCCTGCTCCGTCTGCGAACTGTGGGGACCGGGATCATCGGCGACAACAACCACGAGCCCGCCGGTAACACCCAGGTAGGCAGACCGCATAAATGGATCGGAAGCGACATTCAGCCCCACCTGTTTCATGGCAACGGCGGAACGCTTTCCCGTGTAACTGTGTCCCAGGGCAACCTCATAGGCCACCTTTTCGTTTATGGACCACTCGATATGCATCGGGGTTTCCGTTTCCCCGGCGAAGGTGACAACCGACTCCAGTATTTCTGAAGCAGGCGTCCCCGGATAGGAGGAAGCCAGCGAACAGCCCGATTCAACCAGACCTCGCCCAATCGCTTCATTCCCCATTAAAATTTTCTGTTCCATGCCTTTTCCCATTTAACCTCCTTCTGCCAAGACGCTCAATTTATTCCAAAAAAAAGGTCGTGAACATTATCTGTTCACGACCTTTACAGTTTTTCCATGTTTCCCTGCTTTTACGCGCTGAACAGACCTCCCCCTGGTATTTCCTGCCACCACCACCAAGCTGTTGAAAATCTGTTGAGTTCTTTCATCTTTTCCACTTATATACTAAAGATGTCTTGTTCCTAAAGCAATTCTCCGAATAAATCAAGCCTTTTTTATTTTACAGAAAAAAATCAGCAGTACAGAAAGGCATCAATAGAAATTCTATCTGTAGACTTTTCAGGATCACCCAGTTGTCAGACTCGTTGTCTTCACCTACCTATACGTAACATAATCTGTTTTATCTATTGATAATAGTATGTTACGTTATGTTTATGATTTCACAGTTTCGTTCCCCCGTCAAGGATTATCTGTATTGG
>JAFDAS010000019.1 GCA_019313695.1 Deltaproteobacteria bacterium | reverse complement strand
CTCCTTGTGGTTTATTTCTGGGCGAGTTCATCTCGACCCGGCAGTTTACATGTAAACATTGTGAACCGCTTGGAGGTTTCCTTCAATCTTTTTTACTTATGCATTCAAACATGATGCTTGATTATTCACTGCCCCTGTGTTTTTGTGATCGAACAGTTGTGTATTGAAAACCGATTTCAGGCAATAGGCCGATAAATAATGAATGATGAGTTTTATTGTCCTCGCTCCACTGTCTCAACAAAACCCTTTATTAACTTTTCAATCTTAATCTGTATCTCTTCGAAATTACTTTTGAACACGATGGCATTCCGGATCATATCGATAATCAATCTATATTGAGACTTCTGTCCGGTTTCAGCATCCAAAAAGGAAGCTATACGCGACTAATAATTACTGCCGTTTATTCTGTTTACGCTGACACTTCTTCGGCGTAACACATACTCCCTTTGCCCGTGTCGTCACAATCGGCGGATCGATAATCTCTGCCGCCGACGGTTGTTCGGGATCTTTCGTTGCCTGGATTACCTTTTTAGCTTCAAACTCCATGATTCTGGAGGTTTTACCTACCTTCGTAATCCATCCTGACGCCTCGATATAATCGCCGGCGTAAACCGGAACCAGGAATTGGACTTCGTCATACCTCAGGAACAAACCCTCATCACCGTCGAGACGGATTGACAGCTCCGTTGCCACGTCACCGAAGAGAGAAAGAATTTTTGCCCCATCGACGAGGTTGCCGCCATAATGAGCATCATGGCTCGATATGCGAACCCGTATCATTGATACATGTTTTTCCATTCTTGTTCGCCCTTCCTGTTTTTATTCCCCCATGTATCGAGATGGTTCTATCATTTAATCAGACAGCAGGCAGTTCCGGGGGCATCCATTTGTGACAATTCGTCAGGAGGAGACTACCTGATATGCCCAGATCTGATGATATACATCAGGTTCCCCTTTGGGCATAGGCTTAAATTCCTCGCTTACTTCCACAAGTTTCCACCTTCCTTCTGATTCCAGGGCAGCTTGCTTTTCCTTAAAGCCACTGTCCCGGTATACGTCGGGTCGCAGCGAAAATACAATGTATCCATCTGGTCTGGTTATCCGAATAAGTTCATCAAATGAACTCGCTGGAGCATGTCCTACAGTAAGCACACCGACACTAATTACGGCGTCGAAGAAATCGGTTGCGAAACCCAAGGGCCCTCCCATCATCATCTGATGAAATTCCTGATAGGCATTTTTCTTTCGTGCTTCCTCCAGCATACCCGACGACAGGTCCATAGCTGTCAGGTTGTTGTAGCCCTGCCTGATCAACAATTCACCAACCATCCCTGTGCCGGCTCCAGCGTCTAAAATCCTCGCTGTCTTTGAAACGAGGCGAGTGAAGAACTCAACGGCCCGTTGCGGTCCCAGGTAGCCGAATCCCTCATCAAGGTCGGTGTCATAATCTTTGGCCCACTGGTCGTACCGCTCTTCCAGTTCTTTGTTATCGCTGGAGGAGTAAATCCACTGTACTCTTTCTTCCCTGTCTTTTTCTACACTCATATCCAGTTCCTTTCCAGAGTTTGATATTTTCCCGTCCCTGTCCCTGTATATTGTTCTTTTTGACAAGAAACTTTCTTTTCGGTGAAGGATGTATAACAAAAACGGCCCTGTGAGTCAACGGGCCATACCCGATGGTATGGAGCTCCGATACTCATGAACGAACTTGGACAAAATCCGCCCGCCCGCAAATTTCCAGAATCGGACAAATTTATTTCCAAATAATTGAATTATCATGTAAGGATTAATCGGTTTAAATATTACCCGCACACAAGGAGACAATATGATGACGCACAGAGAAAGAATACTTAAAACGATGCGCGGAGCGCGGAGAGATGGTTGATGTGATACCTTTCGTTCCTCGTCTTGACCTCTGGTGGCGTAAGCTATTTCTTATGATCAGAGTTTTCCGACTGTCTCGGCTATTTTTTTGATAAATTCGGGCCCTGTGCCGCAGCAGCCACCGATGAAACAGGCCCCCGCTTCAACAAGTTTCGGCACTGCCTCGGCAAAATCCTGCGCCGTTGTGTTGTAAACCGTTTTTCCATCGACAACTTCGGGCAGACCGGCATTCGGTTTCATCCATAGTGGAAGATTCGTAATGCTTTTCATCCGCCGGCACACGGGGATAAAATCTTCGATTCCCTGCCCGCAGTTAGCTCCGATGATGTCGACGCCCGCTTCCGTGAATTTCTCTACCACTTCTTCAGGTGTAGCGCCCATCATGGTCCGGTCTTTATCTTTTCCGGCGCCAAAGACCATGGACGCGACGACTGGAAGCCCCGTCTGCTTTGCGACATTGATCGCTATCAGGGCCTCATTAATGTCGGTCATTGTTTCTATGACGATCCCGTCGACGCCCGCCTCTGAGATCGCACCGGCCTGTTCCTCAAAAGCCCTCTGCAGGTCTGCTTCGCTTACCTCCTCTAATAGCAGCATCTTGCCGCTGGGTCCTATTGATGCGAACACACAGGTTTTATCACCGGCCGCCCTTTTGGAAATTTCCACACCAGCCTTGTTCAATGCTGCAATCTGGTCACCAAGACCATATTTTTCCTGAATGAACTTATTCGCGCCGAATGTGTTGGTCAGAATTATCTGACTCCCGGCATCAACATACAATTTTGGCACCTCTTCCACCAACTCGGGATGACTGAGGTTCCATGATTCGGGGTTTTCTCCCGTTTTCAGCCCCCTCTTTTGAATCTCTGTCCCCCAGGCGCCGTCCGTCACAACAGGCCCTTTTGCAATCAGAGTGCTTATTAATGCGTGCATAGTATCTCCTCTGCTTTGATTCCGAAATTGATAAATTGATTGATATGACTATGACAACCGGTGTTTATCAAGAACTCTCAAACCCGATGCTTTTTTCAACCCTTCTTAAGTCGTCCTCATAGAACACAGATGTTATGATAAACAACACCCCGGCAATAACAGGCGCCAGCGGCAGGAATTTCATTGCACTCTCAATCCCCATACTGTCAGATAAGGCCCCAATGACAATCGGCGCGGTTGAACTTCCAAGAACATGTTGGATAATTACGCACAGACTCAGTGAGATGGCCCTCAATCCCGGATGGACAACATCCTGGGTGACTGCAACCGAAGCTGGAACAAACCCGACGATGATGATCCCACTCAAAACCAGCACAGCAAACTGAACATTTCCTTTTAAAAACAAAAAGCTGAAAAAGAGTACTATGGCTGTCAAAAAAGATGTTAATGCCGCAAACAAGGGTCTTCCATTTTCTCTTTTCTTCTGCCATTTATCAGCTAAATACCCGCCCAGCGGCGCTCCAACGATAGCCAGCACCATTATAATCCCGGTCTTTGTACCTGCTTCGGTCATGGACATCCCATGTGTCCGGTGAAAATAAGTCGGTAACCAGGTCATCAATCCGGTGGTTAAAAACACACTGGCTCCAAATGCAATATTGTTGAATATAAGCGTATTGTTACCCGCAAAATGTTTTACAATATCTTTAAATCTCATTTTGACAGCCGTGCTTTTGTCCTTTTTATCCTGCTTATAGACAAGGTCAACGGTCTTGTAATCTTTTACAAAGAAAAAAAGAATTGCCACCAGAAGTCCGGGAGCGGCGACAATCCCAAAAGCGTTTCTCCATCCAAAATGGGCGGCGATAAATCCACCCAGGCCGATCCCCAAGGCGCTTCCCAGTGGAATTGACGCGTTCCACAATCCCAGCATTCTAGCCCTGTTTTCCTTAGGGAAGAGAGTAGATATCATGGCGGTCCCGCCGGCCGCGTACCCCGCCTCTCCAATCCCTATTGCTGTTCTGGCCGCAAAAAGGTGTTTAAAGTTCAGGGAAAATGCGCAGGCCATTGTAGCCATGCTCCATAGAACGGACATGATACCGATGCTTTTCTTTCGACTCCACCTATCAACCAGAATGGAAGCGGGAAGAGAAAAAATCAGAATAGACCAGTATACTGTAGAAACCAGCATCCCACACTGGGCGTCTGTCAGGCCCCAGTCTTGTTTGATATATGGAAAAAGAGAAACAACAACCAAACGGTCTATGTAATCAAACATATACAGCAGAAACAGCAAGGCGAATACATAATACGAATAACTTTTTGATTTATTCCGGTCTTGTGTCATAAGGTTTCCGATAGATATTTTATTTTAGAAAAATCAGCCAAACTGTGATTCAAGCTTCAAATGGCTCAATAAGACCGTTCTAAAATTACTGGCCCTGTTTACCTTAATTCATACTGCCCGTATTTCCTGGTCGCCTCAAACATGGCAATGCAGTTTTCCGGTTTCACCCCGGGATGAAGAGAATTTGAAGAACAGATAATCAAACCGCCGCCCTTGCCCCCGTCTTCTATGGTTTTTTTCACAGCAAGGTCTACCTCCTCCTCGGTACCATAAGGAAGAAGGTTTACACAATCAATGTTTCCAAGCAGGCAGAGTTTATCACCACAATACTCCTTGACTTTCTTCATGCCCATATCAGCCTGAGGTTCCAGGGGATTCAGTCCGTCATAGCCCGTTTCGATCAAGAGGTCTAAAATAGGCCAGAGATTTCCATCGCTGTGACGGACTACTTTCAGGCCCAGATCATGGGCACGATCAACCAGTTTACGGTTGTAAGGGTTCACAAACTCCTGGAACTGGAGCGGACTGATAATGGTCGAGTTTTTATCAGCAATATCATCTTCAATCACCAGCACATCCAGACCGGCCTGGACCAGCAATTCCAGCTGTTTCAGGTTGAATTCCATTGTCATGTTTGCCACCTGATGAACGAATTCCGGATCATCAAACATTTTCAGCATCAGGTTTTCCATTCCAACCAATCGCCAGCTCAACACATAGGCCCCTCTCATTAACCAGAAACAAGCCTTGTTGTCTTTAAAACGGTCCCTGGCCAGATTCAATAACAATAAGTGTTCTGCTTTTGGTTCGGGAGGGGTATATGTTTTTAAATCTTCAGCGTTTTTAAGAGGATGGCCTGTCGCCACCGGTAATCCGTGGGGACTTCGAGTGTACATAACATTCCAGTCGTCCGTAACATGTTTTTCATCAAGTTCTTTTTCATGGGCAATTTCAAACGATGTTATTCCGTCCACATCGAATTCGTCATGAATAAGAAAAAGGGTGTCCAGGAGTTTCATTTTTTCCTGGTCATTCATTTGGTAAAACTTCTTTGGTTCCGGTAATCCGTCTGTCAGATGTCTGCCAATACCGATAATAGGTTCCTCATTTATCCCGTGAATATAAAGCGGGACCCGATCAGCCTCCCGGATCTCCAATGCTGTCATAATCCTTTCTTTTCCGTTCACTGTAACCTCCATAGCTTCACTGGCCCATTGCTAATAAATCAGAATGCGTTGTTGTATCTACGAAGTCAGCAATGATCTTGCTACACCAACGGCTGAAGCAGCATCAGGGGCATAACCATCGGCCTCGATTTCCCTGGCGAATTTTTCTGTTAAAGGCGCGCCGCCTACCAGGACTTTGATCGACAGGTTTTCTGCCTTCAATCCTTTAATGGTATCTTCCATATTAGTCATGGTTGTTGTTAACAAGGCCGAAAGCCCGATAAAGTCCGCAGTGTTTTCCTTTGCCGTCTTAATGAATCGGTCTGCTGAAACGTCCACTCCCAAGTCAATAATCTTGAACCCGGCGCCTTTGAACATAATACCCACCAGATTCTTTCCAATATCATGCAAGTCTCCCTCAACCGATCCAATCACCAGTGTGCCGGCGGATTTGATATCCGCGTTGATCATTTCAGGTTCCAGGATTTCCAACGCCTTATTCATTGCCCTGGCAGCTATCAGCATTTCCGGAACAAACACCTCGTTGTTCTTGAACTTTTCCCCGATAATGCCCATACCTGAAACCAACCCTTTATCAATAATATCCTGAGGACTGATATTTTGTTCAATCGTTGAATTAGTCAGCCGGGCGACTTCATCCATGTTTCCCTGTTGGATGAAGTCAGAAATTTGATCCAGAATTTCCATGACCGTACCTCTGATTATTTAGACTTTTATGAATTTGATTCTCAGTTCAAACAAAAAAGCATCAATTGAAAAGTACGGCACGACTGCCTGTTTCACACCGCATAAACCAAAAACCGATTTTGGAACGTATGATTTGAAAAAAATTATAATAACGAATCAATAGGGAGGATAATGTTTCCTCTGCTTTGATCCCGGAATTGATAAATTGATTGATATGACTATAACAACCGGCTATATTAATTTCAAGAAATTAACAGCTGCTGTGCTGTAGAACTACAGTTTTTAATGCGGGTATGCAAATATTTTTTTAGATATCCGGCCAATATGGGGTTCACCGATATGAAAGAAAACAGATTAAAGTTTTCAATGCCTGATCCGGATGCACTGGCCCATGATATCGCGCGCCAAGCAGGATATCGTTCCGTAGACCATGCCGGCACCGACGTCATGGACGAAGTGATAACGGTCTGTGAGGACGTTTTTCGTATTATTCATCCCGAATATGTGTTTGACAAAACATCTCTTGATTCCTGGGAAGACGGAACAATTTATGGTGAGGGCATCACGATTCGAAGCGGGAATTGGTCGGCGTTGTTATCTTGTATGGAGAGTCCGGAGATAATATGTTCGTTTGCCGTTACTCTCGGGAAAGACATCGACAGAGAAATTGCCGTGAACCAGGACCTCTTTATGCTGCATGCATATCTGCTGGACGTTGCCGGATCGGTTCTGGCGGAGCATTTTGCCGACCAGGCCGAACAACACATTTCGGGAATACTCGATGGCTATGGGTATCAAAGCACGAAAAGATTCAGCCCGGGGTATTGCGACTGGGAACTGAAAGATGGGCAGACTAACATCTTTGGATTCTTGAAACCTGATTCGATTGGACTGAGAATTGACTCATCGGGCTTGATGATTCCGAAAAAATCAATTTCAGCCGCTATCATCGGAGCGCACGTGATACCCCATAAAACACCCTGTCGTTTTTGCGAAAGTGAATGCGATTACAGGAGGGGATAATATATGAGGCGTGCGGTATGCTTTATCACATTGATTCTCCTTGCTTTTCATTGTTTATGCCCGCGCTGTTGTTTTCCCGAACAAAACATTGGAATGCTCGAAGCGCAAGGGGTTACGGTGTATTTCGCAAAGCCGCTTGAAGCTCCAGCCCGGGAAGTCCTATCGATCTATCCCGAAGTTAAAGAGGAACTCGAAGAGATGTTAGGCTGGCAGTTGGGATACAGGCCCAATGTCCTTCTGATCAAAGATCGAGACAGATTTGAAAAGATGACAGGCAGCAACCTTTTTGTCGCCATGGCCGTACCACAGAAAAAACTTGTCATCATCGATTACTCCCGGATGATCCATCCCTTTACCCTGCGGACAACATTAAAGCATGAGCTGTGTCACCTGATTCTCCATCACCACATTAAAGATGGCGACCTGCCCCGGTGGCTTGACGAGGGCGTTGCGCAATGGTCAAGCGACGGAATGGCGGAAATAATTATGAAGAGCGACCGGTTCATTCTCAACAGGGCCGTCCTGACGCGCCGCTATATTCGCCTGGAAGATTTACGCCATTACTTTCCCCGAGACAAAAACGCGCTTCTGCTCGCGTATGAGGAAAGCAAGAGCATTGTCGAGTACATAATCAGAGAATACGGAACCAGGAGAATGCTCCGGATTCTGTATGATTTGGAAGACGGTCAGGGTCTCAATGCCGCCATTTCAAACAGACTTTACATTTCTCTGCACGAACTGGAAGCTCAGTGGCACAAACACCTGAAACAACAGATTTCCTGGATTTTACTCCTAAATGCCTACTTCTATCAGATCCTCTTTTTTCTTACAGCCCTTCTGCTCGCGGCAGTGGGATCCGTAAAGCTGCTGAAGCGGAGGAGAGACCGTCTGAAAGAGTACGAAGAGTACGATGAGGAAAATCCTTCGGTCTAAGAAATTAATTCGAGTCTGACCCTGTTTTCTCTGACCCTGTTTTCTCTCAGGGCGTACAAAGGCAAACTTTTTTCTTCGAGTCAGTAATTCCAATCCACATGAGTTATCGGCAAACGATTCAATTCATCTTTATAAAATCGCCATTTTGGGATGAACCCGGTCATTAACGCGATGAATCTGTCGTTGTGTTTTCTTTCCAACAGGTGAGCCATTTCATGCACAACGATATATTCCAGACATTCTGCCGGCTTCTTGGCCAATTCCAGATTCAGCCAGATTCGTTTTGCCTGCCGGTTACAGGTGCCCCATCTGGTTTTCATTTTTTTAATCCCGAACTCATTGATCTGAACATTCATCCTCTTTTCCCACTTCTCTATAAGTGCCGGCACTGTCTCTTTCAGTTTCCGTCTGTACCATTCATCGAGAACGGATTTCTTTTTCAGTACATCCGTTTCGGGTCTTACGTAGAGTTCAATAGTACTATGTTTTAAAACCACTTTTGGGGCGGCATTTAGCTCAGTCACCTTCAGCAGATAGCGCTTGCCGTTGAAGTAATGGGTTTCCCTGTTTATGAACTCCCTTTGTGCTTCCCTTTCCTGATTTCTCAGTCTGGTCTGTTGTTTTTTTATCCACCCCAGTTTTGAAATGACAAACGTACGAATAGTGGTCAGATCCATTCTGCTGGGTGCAGAAATTCTGACCCTGCCTGCCGGAGGATAAACTCGCAGGTGGATGTTCTTGATGTTTTTTTGCACCACATCAACGGTAATATTGTCTATTTTCAACTGTTCCATATCGGTATTTTATCTGTTCTTTTATGATCGGGGAAATTCTTTGCAATTCAGGGGACCGTATATCTATTTTCCGGAGAAAAGAGGCAATAATATATATACTGCCGCCTGAATTCTAATACCGGTTTGTTTCTTTCTGTAACAAATGAGGCTTGAATTGGTTTGTTCATCATAGATTGTAATTGACAATCAGCAACAAGAGTCAAGAGCAGACCTGACCCCATCATTTTTGACCCCATCATTTTTTTATACAAGATATTGTTTTGACAAACTTATTCATTGTTCCTGACGATCACTTTCAGATTGACTCATTCTATAAACGACTATTTCCCATGTCAAGCCCGACTTGCACCAGCCCGACTTGCACCTGGCCAGTAACACAGGCACCACACAAAAAATATTGACTATCTCTCTGTGTCCATATAGAATCCGCCTGCCCTGCCCGGAGAAGGGCGGGGTTGAGAAAAGTTTATTTGCTGATTGGAGGTTCATCATGTCGGTTAAGGTCGCTATAAACGGTTTTGGACGGATAGGCAGATTCCTCGTAAGGGCCTGCCTCGAAAGAGACGACATTGAGATTGTCGCCGTTAACACGAGGGCGGACGCGCAAACTCTTCTGCATCTCCTGAAGTATGATTCCGTTCATGGAAAGATCAAAGCGGATGTTGCGGCGGATGGAGATTTTCTCGTCGTTGGGGGCAAAAAGATAAAAGTGACAAACGTAACCGGCAACATGGAAGATCTTCCATGGAAGGAACTGGGCGTTGATGTAGTCATGGAATCTACGGGAAAAATTCGGACAAAGGACGAAGCTAGCGCGCACATCAGGGCCGGCGCGAAAAAAGTCATCCTTGCGGCCCCCGGAAAGGACATTGACGGCACATTTGTCATGGGTGTAAACGAAGAGACATATGATCCGGGGAAGCATGACGTCATATCCAACGCATCCTGTACCACCAACTGCCTCGCCCCGGTTGCCATGGTAATTCAGGACAACTTCTCCATTGTAAAAGGGCTCATGACAACCATTCATTCATACACGATGGATCAGAGGCTCCTCGACGGCTCGCACAAGGATCTGAGAAGGGGAAGGGCCGCCGCCATGTCCATAGTTCCGACATCTACTGGAGCGGCAAAGGCCGTGGCCGAGGTAATCCCCTCTCTTCAGGGGAAATTAGACGGCCTGGCGCTGCGGGTTCCGACACCGAATGTTTCCCTCGTGGATCTGACGATAGAGGTAGAAAAAGAGGTGACCGCGGACGAAGTGAACTCCGCCCTGAAATCCGCATCTGAGGGGAAACTCAAGGGAATCATGGCATTCTGCGAGGAAGAGCTAGTCTCTGTGGATTTTACCAGTGATTCCCATTCATCCATAGTGGACGCGCCCCTGACGAAGGTTATCGACAGGAACCTCGTCAAGGTTTTCTCGTGGTATGATAATGAAAGCGGTTACGCGTGCAGGATGAGAGACCTTGCCATCTATATCGGGAAGAAGTTATAGCCAAATCAAACCCCTGAGGACAGATATCATGATAAACCCCATTATAGCCGCAAACTGGAAGATGCACAAAACCATCCCCGAGGCGGTCAAGTTCGCGAAACAGTTGAAAAAAGAATTTCCCGAACCCGGCGACGTGGATATAGTTGTCGCGCCCCCCTTTACGGCGCTGCGTCCCGTCATGGAAGTGCTGAAGGATTCCCCCATACACATATCGGCGCAGAATATGCACTGGGAAGAAAAGGGCGCCTACACCGGGGAGATCTCCACCGCCATGCTTGTTGACGCGGGCTGCGAATTCGTAATAATAGGCCATTCGGAACGACGCACCCTGTTCGGCGAAACCGACGGGATGCTGAACAGAAAGATACGCGCGGCCCTGAAATCCGGCCTTAAGCCCATATTCTGCATAGGAGAAACCCTGGAGGACCGGGAATCGGGGACAGCATTCGAGGTTATTCAAAAACAGATAAAAGAGGGATTGAATAATATAACTTCTGATGATATAAAGCAGATCGCTTTTGCGTATGAACCAGTCTGGGCAATCGGTACGGGAAAAACAGCAACTCCCCTCCAGGCACAGGAAGCACACAGGTTTATCAGGGAAACAATAGCTACCGACCTTGGGTATGCTCATGCCTCGAAAACAGTGATTATTTATGGGGGCAGCGTTAATCCTGAAAACACAGGCAGCCTGATGGACCAGCCCGATATAAATGGCGCGCTGGTGGGAGGAGCGGGTCTGGATTTTGAGTCATTCGCTGGCATCATAAAGATTTCAAAGAGATAAGGAGACCGACAAAATTGCATGCAGCCATAGTGAGTTTTCACATCATAATATGTATAGCGATGATTTTAACCGTACTTTTGCAAACCGGAAAGGGAGCGGACATGGGGGCGGCGTTTGGCGGCTCCAGCCAGACAGTCTTCGGAAGCAGCGGCCCTGGAACATTCCTCGGGAAAATGACCACCTTTATAGCAATATTTTTTATGCTGACATCCCTGTGGCTTGCTTATTCCTCGATACATAAGACCAGCTCCATAATGGAAGGCGCCTCTGTACCCGGAGTCGAAAGAACCATACCGACAGACGAAGGAGACAACCCCGCATCCGGTGGTACAGCCCCTTTGTCTGAGCCGGTTAAAGAAAAGGCCGATTGATTTTTGTATTGACAAACGCATAGAAAAAAAATAGGTTCCTGCAAAATGCCGAAGTGGTGGAATATGGTAGACACGCTATCTTGAGGGGGTAGTGGCTCACGGCCGTCCCGGTTCAAGTCCGGGCTTCGGCACCATGAACAATAAAGGGGTTGGCTCAAATAAAGCTAACCCCTTTTCTTTTGGTTCATTTCCCATTTACAGCCACATATTGCAATAAGCATCTCGAAAAACAAAAATTTACTTGTATAAAATCAATCTCCCTGTTAGAAATTCCGGAGGAATCTCTCGGAAAGGATCGCCATGGAAAACATATCTGATGCCACCAAGCAGTTCATTGATCTGAGACGGCACATGTGGATGGCCAGTATTGATTTGGACCTGCGCAGACTTATCTGGCAGATAGCCGTAACAGGGAAATATATCTACTCCAAGATCCAGGAATCCAACCGGAAGCTTGCCGGCCATGAGAATATCTACGGGGAGGAACAGCTCGCCCTGGACATGAGTTCCGACGAAATCATCAAACGCCAGCTCGAATTCTCTGGCTTCGTCAGCCATTATGCTTCCGAAGAGAGGGATTCCATAGTCCAGGTGGGCAAGGGAGGAGAAAAGTACATTGTGACCGCGGACCCCCTGGACGGCTCCTCCCTGGTGGACGCCAATCTCTCAATCGGGACCATTATCGGCATCCACAGGAGCTCCATCCTGGAGGGAGGGGGCAAGAGCCTCGTCGCCGCGATGTCCATAGTCTATGGGCCTCTGATCACAATGATCTACTCAGCGGGGAACGGAACCCATGAATTCGTCCTTAACAGGGAGGGGGAATATGTGCTCTCCGGGGAGAACATCACGCTCCAGGAGCGGGGGAACATACTGGGCGCCGGAGGACTCAGGAGAGACTGGACGCCCGCGCACCTCGAATATATACAACATCTGGAAGATAAAGGGTACAAGTTGAGATACAGCGGCGCCTTTATCTCCGATATCAACCATATCCTGATAAAGAGAGGGGGGGTCTTCACCTATCCGGCATTGAAGAAAAGTCCGAACGGCAAGCTGCGTCTTATCTTTGAGCTCCAGCCCATGGCATTTCTTATGGAGCAGGCCGGGGGGATGGCCACAGACGGAAGACAAGGCATCCTTTCAATAAAACCGGAATCGCTCGATCAAAGGTGCCCCATATACATAGGAAGCAAATACGAGGTGAAAAAGGCAAAGACATTTTTAGACGGCAATACGACAACGATGTAACCACTGAACACATTCGCAGAGGAACCTGCCATGATTTATCAAACCATTGACCAGTTGAAGCAAAATATTATCGATGTGCTGACGATTGACACAGGGGACATCGTCATATCGGATGAGAATCGCCTGCGGGATGTTATTATCGATGACCTGGTTTATTCCGCCATATTCAGCCCTGACAGTGAAGTCAGATCAACCGCGCGATGGTTGATCCGGAGGGCCGGCGCAAGGCTGGGCTGTATGGCTTTCTCAATCCAGTCCCTGTATGACGCAATGGGGAGCGACAAGGTCTCGGGATTCACGGTACCCGCAATCAATATTCGTGGAATCACGTATTACAGCGCCCAGGCAGTATTTCGCGCGGCCCTGAAAGATAAAGTGGGGGCATTTATCTTTGAAATCGCCCGTTCGGAGATCGGTTACACCGACCAGCGCCCCTCGGAATACGTCGCGGCGATAACCGCCGCCGCCATAAAGATCGGCTACAGGGGGCCCCTTTTCCTGCAGGGCGACCACTTCCAAATCAACGCAAAAAAATATACCGACGACCCGGATACGGAGATCCGGGCAATCAAATCATTGATAAGGGAGGCCATTGAGGCGGGATTTTATAACATCGACATAGATGCCTCCACTGTGGTGGACCTGGGCGGGCCCACCATCCGGGAACAGCAGGAGGGCAATTATTCGATAACGGCGGACATGACCGCCATGATACGAGAAATAGAACCGGAAGGCGTCACCGTGTCGGTGGGGGGAGAGATAGGGGAGATAGGTGACAAGAACACCACTGTGGAGGAATTTACCGTCTTTATGGACAGCTACCTCAAAGAGCTCCTGAAGAAGGGGGGCAACCTGAAGGGAATCAGCAAGATCAGCATCCAGACAGGAACCACCCATGGGGGCGTTCCTCTGCCGGATGGTTCAATAGCAGAGGTCCAGATAGACTTTGACACACTGGAAAGAATCTCTGATGTGGCAAGAACCGGATATGGTCTGTCAGGCGCTGTTCAACATGGGGCATCAACTCTTCCGAATGAGGCATTTGATAAGTTTCCAGAAACCAGGACATCAGAGATACATCTGGCAACAGGATTTCAGAACATCATATATGACAGCAAAAATTTCCCCGCGGATTTGCGAGACAGAATATACGCGTACATCAACACAGAGCTGCAAAGTGAAAAGAAGGAAGGCGATACTGAAGAACAGTTTATCTACAAGGCCAGGAAGAAGGGGTTCGGCCGTTTCAAGAAGGATATGTGGGATTTTTCACCCAACGTACTGAAGTCGATCGGCACGGAGCTGGAAGACCAGTTTTCATTTCTGTTCGACAAGCTCAATCTGTCCGGAACAAAAGATATCGTGGATAGATTTGTAAAGCCTGTTGATGTTCCTCTGGAGGTTCCTTTGTCATTGAGAAAATGAACTACTCACGTAGTCAGGCTGTCCCGACGAGTCGGAATTTGTAACCTAAATGCCTTCAGCCTACAGTCTAAACAACCTGAGTGGTTACCCGGTCTTTAGACATAAGATCTGGCGCCGGCATATCGCTTTTTATAGTATTTATTTGAGAGTGAACTTGTTCTCACCGTTTTACCCGTTCGTGGGGCATGGATAAATTTATCCCGACCGATATATATCCCCACATGGGAAATTCCTCCGCTGCCGCGGGTATCAAAGAAGACCAGATCGCCCTTTGTCAGTCTTTCACGGCTGACCCAGGTACCCGCCTTGTACTGCTCCCCGGATGTGCGGGGAAGTTTCAAACCATTCAGCCTGTAGATGGCCATTGCAAGGCCGCTGCAGTCAAATCCCTTCTCGACGGAAGAACCGCCCCATTGGTAGGGGACGCCGATAAAGCTTCTCGCCGTCCTCACCACTTCATCTCTGAAATATATCTCACCATATTGCAGGCTCTTTGTTATGGAATAATCATCCGGACGGACAATGTAAAATTCATCTATCACTCCCATTGCCTTCAGGATCTCCGCCTCCCTGCCGGCAAGTTCTCTGGATTCAAAACTACCGAAACGAACCTTGTACAGTCCTTCTTTGTAAAGAAAATAGTATGCATCCAGATTATCGCTGTTCAGACAATTGACAAGCCGGGCGGCATTTTCAACCCTTGAAAAGGCGCCGACCTGGATGCTATAGCCCATCCGGTTCAACTTCTTTTCTTTTATAACAGGATGATAGTCGTGGGAAGGGATCTGCCGTGAACCGCATCCCGCCATAAGAAACAGGGCAAGAAAAAAAACGATGGCAAAAATGCCTGGCAATCTGTGTGGTTTCATAGTTCCCGAACAGAAAAGGTGCGGCAAGAGATTAGTGTAATATGTTTACTGCCGCGTCAATCAAAAATGTCATTTCGACCGCAGGAAGAAATCCAGGATTTCTCAGTCGTGAATACTCCTTCGAAATGACAGAGTAGCGTTAACATGACACTCCTGCGCAGCTGGCAGGCGTATCAGCTTATCTTTGCGCCGACATCGGCATCACCATCAAAGGACACCAAAGAAACCCTGTCCCCGGTATCCGTCGCCAGAAGCATACCGCGTGACTCCACCCCCATCAGTTTCACCGGTTTCAGATTCAGTATGACGACTATCTTCTTTCCTACAAGGTCTTCCGGACTGTAGTCTTTGCCGATCCCGGCGACGATGGTCCGCTCCTCGCCGACATCAATCTTCAGCTTTACCAGCTTGTCTGATTTTTTCACTCTTTCGGCTTCAACAACCTGTGCCACCCGCATGTCGATCTTCTCAAAATCCTGGAAGGATATCTCTTCTTTTATATCTGCAAGCTTTGCCGCGGGTGCACCCTCAGGCTTTTCATGTTCCACACGGGGGAAGAGGGATGTGCCGCGAGTGATGACATTGCCCGCCGGAAGGCCACCCCACGCGCGTATGCCGTCAAAGTCCTGGGATTTGATATCTTCTATGCCAAGCCTGTTCAAGATATCTCCGGCGGAATCGGGCATAAAGGGAAAGACCAGAACGGCTATAACACGAATGGCCTCAAGTATATTGTAGATGACGGTGTCCAGCCGCGCCCGGGCGGACGGATCCTTGGCGAGGACCCAGGGCTCCCGCTCCACGATGTATCGGTTTGTCAGGTTGATGAACTCCCAGATGGAGATAAGGGCCTTATGAAACTGCAGGGACCGGAAAGCGGCCTCCACCTCGGGAAGGAGTTTTGCGGCCCTTTCGATAAGGGAGCCATCATCAGGATGGTCGACTGCCTCAGGCACCCTGCCATCACAATATTTCACGGTCATGGAGAGGGACCGGCTGACCAGGTTCCCCAGGTCATTCGCCAGATCGGCGTTTATTCGCTGGACAAAGGCATCCTCGCTGAAGTTCGAGTCAAGACCGAAAACCATATCCCTCATAAGGTAGTACCGAAACGCGTCCAGTCCGTACGTGTCTTTCAGGTCGAGTGGTTTCACCACCGTCCCGCGGCTTTTCGACATCTTGCTGCGGTCGATATTCCAGTACCCATGCACGTTCAGATGCTGATAAGTCTCTATCCCCGCCCCCTTTAGCATGGTAGGCCAGTAGATGCCGTGCGGCTTGAGAATATCCTTGGCTATCAGGTGCTGCGAGACAGGCCAGAAGGTCCTGTATTCCTCACTGTCGGGATAGCCTATACCCGTCAGATAATTTATCAGCGCGTCAAACCAAACATAGGTCACATAATTTTCATCAAAGGGGAGGGTTATGCCCCATGTAAGCCTTGTCTTGGGCCTTGATATACAGAGGTCTTCAAGCGGTTCTTTCAGAAAGGCAAGGGCCTCATTTTTGTATCTTTCAGGCCTGATAAAGTCAGGGTTATTCCGAATATGACCGATCAGCCAGTCCTGATACTTGCTCATCCTGAAGAAATAATTGCTTTCCTTCCTGGTTTCGGGAACGGTGAGGTGATCCGGACACATACCGTCTACCAGCTCGCTCTCCCGGTAGAACCGCTCACATCCCACGCAATAATATCCCTCGTACTCACCGAAATAGATATCCCCCCCGTCATATACCTTCTGCAGGATTGACCTGACCACTTCTTTATGGTCCGGGTCCGTTGTTCTGACAAAATAATCATTGGTTATCGCAAGCTTCGGCCAAAGTTTCCTGAACTGCCCGCTTATTCTGTCCGCGTAATCCTGAGGAGTTTCACCGGCATCTCCGGCCGCTTCCGCGACCTTGTCTCCATGTTCATCAGTGCCGGTCAAAAAATAGGATCTGTATCCGGCCATCCGGTAAAACCGTGTCATAACATCGGCTACTATGGTGGTATATGCGTGTCCTATATGCGGGGACGCATTTACGTAATATATGGGTGTCGTGACGTAAAAATTCTTCATGTTTCTCTCCGGAGATTTATGATTTCATGTCGCTGGTTTTCGGTCTCTGTCTTTCCTCGGGAGCTCATGCACGGATATTTCTACTTCTTTTCCATCACCGAGATCCACAACGACCATTTCTTCAAGTATGTTCTGTCTCACCACTTTGCCTTTTCCTTCCGGAGTGATCACACTCCTTCCACACTTAGGCATATTTTTTTTCGCCCTCGCGTAATTTTCATGCTCAAACGCAAGACAGCACATGAGCCTGCCGCAAAGACCGGATATTTTCTCCGGATTAAGCAGCATGTTCTGCTCCTTGGCCATCTTAATCGATACCGGTGCGAAATTATTGAGAAAGCTGGAACAGCAGAGTTCCCTGCCACACATGCCCATACCGCCACATATACGAGCCTCACTTCTGACCCATATCTGCCTCAGTTCAATCTTTATTTTGTACTTCTGCACAAGGTCTTTTACCAGTTCCCTGAAATCAACCCTGTTTTCAGCGGTGAAGTAAAACACCAGTTTGTTTTTATCGAAGAGGGCTTCGACATCAACCAGCCTCATGGAAAGATTTCTTTCTCTGACCCTTTCCATGCAAAATTCCAGCGCCTCTTCCTCAGTTTTCAGATTCTCTTCATGGACTTTCAGGTCTTCGTCAGTGGCCCTGCGCACGACCTTCCGGAGATTATGAGGTAATTTGTCATGAGGGAGAACGCGAATACCATTTACGACAACACCCATCGCCGATCCCGATTCGGTATCGACAATAGCCATGTCTCCTTCTTTCAAAACAACGCCAGTGGCGTCAAACGAATACACTTTCCCCTTGTCTTTAAATCTGATGCCTGCAATATTTTTCAGAGTACCTTGATTGTTGTGTTCCATATCCTTCTGCCTTTAGTTTAAGGAGTAATCCCTTAATCTCTTATATCTTTCTTCCTTTCACTCGAACCCTTGAATCCTTGAGCCCTTGAATCTACTGTAGATAACGCGCTTATTCTGCCTTAATTAACTACAACTAATCGTATTATGACAGGCCATTTAGCCGGAATGCCATGGATTCCAATATCAATTGCCTGTTGGCATTCCGGTCAATAGCGTCATATGCGTCACTTATAGCTTTTATATTTTCCAGAATATCCGTTCCCGCCATTTTTTCCGAAAGTTTTTTCGTGGCATCGGCAATATCCCGGTGAATCAGTTTGTTGACATCGCGCGTTTCCCGGTACACCAGCATATCTCTGTGCCATCCCCTGAATATGTCCAGTTTCTGCAGGGCGGACTCCCTGTCCTTCCCGAAACTGTCGGCAAGGAAAAACAACTGGATCCCGACACGTTGGGACTGTCCGGCGGCGGAAAACGTCTTGATCACATCATTTTTGAAGTCAAAAAACGATTCTTTTTTTATCTCCAGCGCCCTGCCGATACTGCCCCCCGACGACGAGGCGATTGTCAGCGCCGGTTTTTCATCCATCGACAGCCTGTCTGTAAGAAAAGAGGTTATTGTCTCCGACCGCACAGGATTAAATCTTATCTTCTGACACCGTGATATAATTGTTTGAGGGAGCTTGTGGACACGGGACGTTGTCAATATCAGGATATTGGAGGGCTTCGGCTCCTCAAGAGTCTTCAGGAGGGCGTTTGCCGAAGCATCGTTCATCCTGTCCGCATCTGTTATTACGAAAACTCTTTTCCTGCCCTCGAACGGTCGGAACTTTATCTGATCCTGCAATTCCCTGATCTTATTGATTTTTATAAAGATGCCTTCGGGCTCTATGAACACAATATCGGGATGGATGCCGCGGTCTATCTTCAAACATGAATGGCATCTGTCACAGGAATCGGCATTTTCCTCTCCACAATTCAGTGCTTTTGCAAGAGTTTTCGCCGTAGTTTTCTTACCGACACCTTTTATGCCATGGAAAAGATACGCATGCGGGACACGGTCACTCTTCATGGCTCCCTGCAGTACGTTTAACTGCTTGCCCTGACCATAAATGTCGCTGAACGGCATAAGCCTCCTATCTCTTAATCAACCCCTCCAGATGAATACACACTTCACGGTGTACCGCAGCAGCATCTCCGGAGGCGTCTATTACCCTGAATCTATCAGGGTCCTCTTCAGCCAGTGCAAGATATCCGCTTCTGATCATCTCGTGGAATTTCATATGTTCTCTCTCAAAACGGTCCTCGAGTGGGACATTTCCCGCCCTGCGCGCGCGATCTATCACCCTGCCAAGTCCCTGATCGACGGAGATATCAAAAAGAAGCGTCATGTCAGGAACCAGGGATCGGGACGCAAAATCGCATATTGCCCGTACGGACTTTATGTCCTGTTTTCTGCCATAACCCTGATACGCAATAGTAGCGTCAGAAAAGCGATCGCACAGGACTATTTCCCCCCTTTGCATTGCGGGTGTTATGACTTCTTTAATATGCTGGGCCCTGTCCGCCGCAAAGAGCAATAATTCCGTTCTCCCGGACAGGGCAAGCGCCGTCCTGTCCAGCAGAATTTTTCTCAGTTCGTCCCCCACAGGAGTCCCACCCGGCTCGCCGGTCACCACAAAAGGTATTTCCTTTCCTTTCAGGTAATTCCCGGCCTTTTTGATCTGGGTCGTCTTCCCGGAACCTTCGATCCCCTCAAATGTAACGAATAAACTCATACCATCCGGCCTTACATTACAAGAATAGTAGTAAACGCCCCTGCTCACCGGGGCTTTCACTTACTTCTTTTCCTCACCGGGTTCTATAGCTTCCACCGGGCATACATCAGCACAGGCGCCACAATCGGTGCAAGCTTCAGGGTCGATTGCATACTTGTCTTCCCCCTCACTTATTGCGTCTACAGGACACTCATCCTCGCAGCTTCCACAACCAATACACTCATCAGTAATCACATATGCCATTCTACCGCATCCTCCAAAAAATATTTATCCCGATTTATCCCGATTTATCGGGATTAAACTCCTACAACCTCAACGACCTCGGGGATTTTCTCCTTAAGGTATTTTTCGATACCCATCTTCAAAGTCATCTGGGCCATTGGACAACTGCTGCAGGCGCCCTTCAGCCTTACCTTTACGATGCCATCATCAGTTACATCCACAAACTCGACATCTCCACCATCTGCCTGTAAAGAGGGTCTGACATCATTCAACATTGCGCGCACTTTTTCTTCCATGGCATTTCTCCTTAAATTTCTATTTCCTGTTTTTCCTAACGGGGCATATGAGAAACCATCTCTTCCGCAACTTCTTTCGCAAGATCAGCCAGGTCCGGCTTGATCCAGTTGTAGCCCGTTGTATCGTAGTGTTTTGCCCTCCACATAATCTTTCCTGTTTGCGCCTCTATCAGTTCCATGCTGAAGCCGACCTTGGCAATCTTATCATTCCCCTGTGTCGTATAATTCCAGAAATCCACATCCACAACAAGGATGGCATCAATACCGCACGTCTTGCCTATATAGCTGCTTATATCAGGATCTGAAAAGTTCACCTTTTTCAACTTTGCAAGGTAATCGAACACTGCGCTTTTCAGCCTGGCATCGTTCTCCATCAGTTTTTTTGCATCCTCCGGGGAAACAACGCCGGAAAAGAACCCCCTTTTGCTGACGGCATCAGCGATAAGATTGTCGGCCAACTCAGCCACTTCCGCATAAGCTCCTGTATCAACCGGAAATACGCATATCTTTTCAGGATGGAAATCCCCAATACCCGGCTCAACCTGGGAAAAACGCAATTCCCCACAGGCTGAAAGCGCCGCAAAAAGCAAGGCGAAAAATAGCATTCTCCGTAACAATCTCATATACATCGGCAAATCCTCTTTCAAAGATCTCACTGTATTTTTGTGTAACTACTCATATAGTCAGGCTGTCCCGACAAGTCGTGATTTGTAACCTGAATGCCTTCAGCCTACAGTCTAAACACCCTAAGTGGTTACATTTTCGTTGCAATAAACCACAAGCAGGCGCTTAATCCGGCAATCATATAGTTTATTCCTAACAATCCCTCCAGCACCATCCTGGAAAACCGGGTTTTTCTATCACAAAGTCCCAGACAAATCCATATATAAAACACCGGCGCCAACAGTACCAGGCCTAAGCTCAAGGAAGGAGCACATCCGGCAGGCATTGCGGCAACAAGCACAATGCCTGCAAGAATCGATACTCCCTTCAGCAGGGTCCTGGCATGTGCTTCCCCCATAATAACAGGTATCGTTTCCCGGCCGATCAGGCGGTCACTCTGAATATCTATCGTATCTGAGAGCACGGATTTTGAGAAGACAAGGACAAACACAAATATAAACGCCACCACCATTGAGCAGGTTATCTCCAGGTTGACGCTCACCTGCGGGACCACGGCAGTCACGACAGCCCATCCCATGGCGGTAAAAATGTTCTTGGACCCGGGCACGTCCTCCAGCCTTTTCCCCCACATAGTAACATTATAAAGCACGCCGGAGAGTGAAATGAAACCGACCAGAATAAAGGTCACCAGCCCTCCTGCAAATGAAAGCACAGCCGCAAGCACAAGAGAGGCTATGGCAACGGCTATATAGATGCCCCTGTATTTTATATAGGAACCTTCTCTGAAGCTTCCCTTTATCCTTCCGAAACTTCTTCCCTGCAGCCTGTTTATGGTATGTATCGCATATACACATAAAGCGGCGATCAGAATATTTGACAAGCTCACACTGAGTCCCTGAAGAAACATACTGACAAGGGAGAGACATCCGGCGCCAATGGCGGAAGAGATGTCTGTTCTGACAAAAAATATCCAGAGGTTGTAAAGACCTCTCAACTTCCACGGCACCGCCCCTCTTCGATTATGAGTAAGAAAATCTATCACGCCTTCAGTTATCCAGTTTGGCGTGGATGCCCCGGCAGACACGCCTATGTTTTCACACTCACCAAGATCCATGCCGTCAAGTTCCTCAGCCGTCTCGATATGACACGTTCGGGTTCCGCACTCTTTAGATATAGTGGCAAGTCTCTGTGTATTCGCGCTGTTCCTCCCGCCCACAATTATGATCCCGTCCATTTCAGAAGCCAGCTCCTTGATCTCGGCCTGCCTCTTTTCGGTTGAATCACATATGGTGTCAAAGACCCTGGCTCCGGGAAATTTTCGTGTAATTTCTTCAGCTATCTCTTTATATCCCACAGAATCCTGCGTGGTCTGGGCAACAACACATACCTTATCGTATCGCGGAAGATGGCCAACATCCTTTTTGTCATTAACAACAACCCCTCTATCGGAAGAATATCCAAGGAGACTGGCAACCTCCGGATGCTCTTTATCTCCGACTATGATAATCGAATAACCGAGTGCGGCATGCTTCTTGATTATCGCCTGGACTCTCGCAACTCTGGGACATGTGGCGTCTACAATCTCTAATCCTTTTTCTCTGATCTTTTCCTTTTCCCGGGGTGATATTCCATGAGCCCTTATAACGATGATCCCATCCCGAATTCGGTCTAGACTATCCACAGGGACAATGCCCCGTTTCTTGAGAAGCTCGACTGTCTGAGGGTTATGTATAAGAGGTCCGTATGTATACACCTCTTTATCCCCTTTATGACGGGCTATCTCGAGGACTATGTCAACCGCCCTCTTCACACCCATGCAGAAGCCTGCTGTCTCGGCAAGTTTAATTCCCATAGTTTATTTCCGTGTCAATTCCCAGCATGTTTTCCGGCGTACAGAAAAAATTCCCTGTTTCCGGCCGGACCGGTAATCGGTGACTCACATGTGCCCGCCACCTCGAGACCCAGTTCCTCCGAAAATCTTACGATTTCCTCAACAACTCTTCTGTGCACCCTGGAATCTCTTATAACCCCCTTGCCTACTTCATCTCTGCCCGCTTCAAATTGAGGCTTGATCAGGGCAAGGATGACGGCATTTTTGCCTGTCAGCCTGACCGCGACGGGCAATACCAGTCTCAGGGAAATGAAGGAGACGTCTATAACCGCCAAGTCTATCTCGTCATCTATCCCTTCACCTGAAAAGTATCTGATATTGGTCTTCTCAAAAAGTATTACTCTACTGTCTGTCCTGAGCTTCCAGTCAAGCTGGCCATACCCTACATCTATCGCGTATACCTTTTTTGCCCCCTCCTGAAGGAGACAATCCGTAAATCCACCCGTGGAAGCGCCGATATCCAGGGCCACCATATCCTTTACATCAACACCGAAGGACAGCAGGGCACCTTTCAGCTTCAATCCTCCTCTGCTGACATAGGGGTTCTCTCCGCCCTTTATCCTTATGCCTGCATCATGGTGCACAAGGGTCCCCGCCTTGTCAATCCTCTCCTCCCCAACCACAACCAGACCCGACATAATGAGCGCTTTGGCCTTCTCGCGAGTCACCGCGATGCCCCTGTCAACCAGAAGCCTGTCTAACCTGATTTTGGATTTTTGAGTTTCAATTTTCAATTTTCGATTTCCGGGTTTGTCAAAAAGTTTTAAGGCCCCGGGTTTCCAAGCATCTAAGCAGATTCGTTACTTCTCACTGTAATACCGATCAGGATTCCATAATCTCCCGGACAGCCTTTGCGATGCCCTCCGCGTCGATGCCATGTTTTTTCCTCAACTGGGCCTGGGTCGCGTGCTCCACAAACTCGTCCCCGATGCCAAGTCTCTTCACAGCGACCCCGGAGATTCCCGCTTCTTCAAATAATTCAAGGACCGCGCTGCCGAAACCACCCATAAGGACATTTTCCTCAACTGTGACAATCTTTTTGAACGAGGATGCTATCTCACCCAAAAGAGCCTTATCAAGGGGTTTTACAAAGCGGCTGTTAACGACTGTCGCCTGGATATTTTCATCTGCGAGTATCCGGGCGGCCTCAAGGGAAGGATATACCGTGGAGCCTATGGCTATTACAGCCACATCCCCGCCCTCGCGGACGATCTGGGCTTTTCCTATCTCAATACTCTCCGGTGTTTGATCAAGAGCAACATCCATTCCCTCACCCCGGGGATATCTTATTGAAGCGGGACCCTTGCATTCCACAGCCGTCTTTAGCATGTGCCGGAGTTCATTCTCGTCCTTAGGGGCCATAACAACGATGTTCGGAATCATTCGAAGGTAAGAATAATCAAAAAGTCCATGGTGAGTGGGACCATCGTCTCCCACGACACCTCCCCTGTCAAGAGCGAAAACAACGGGCAGGTTCTGAAGGCAAACGTCATGGAGCACCTGGTCATACGCCCGCTGCAGAAAGGTGGAATATATGGCAACAACAGGTATAAACCCCTCTGTGGCCAGACCCGCGGCAAATGTAACACCATGCTGCTCGGCGATGCCCACATCATAGAACCGTTCAGGGATCTCCCGCGCAAACCGGTCAAGTCCGGTACCCCCTGTCATGGCAGCTGTTATCGCGACAATTGAAGGATTTTCGCGCGCCAGTTGTACCATCGTGCGACCGAACACCTCCATGTAAGACGGTATGGAATTATCTGCGGCGACAGATTTCCCAGTGGCGATATCAAAAGGTCCTACGCCATGGAATCTGGATGGTTCCTCTTCGGCAAAGCTGTAACCCTTTCCCTTTTTGGTAATAACATGAACCAGAACGGGCCTTTCCAAGGCCTTCACATTCTGGAGGTTCTTTATCAGGTGATCCAGTCTGTGACCTTCAAGGGGCCCGATATATTTGAATCCCAATTCTTCAAACAACATGCCTGGAACGATAAAGGCCTTCAACGACTCTTCAGTCTGCCTTGCAAACTTGATTATATGTTCTCCTACGCCGGGCACAGTCTTCAGAAAATCACGGATTTTCGCTCTCAGTTTTGTAATCTGCTGACCGGCCATAATGCGATTCAGATACGACGACATGGCGCCCACGTTGGGCGAGATAGACATCTCATTATCATTCAGTATAACGATGAGATCCTT
This sequence comes from Deltaproteobacteria bacterium, assembly GCA_019313695.1. Lineage (GTDB taxonomy): Bacteria > Desulfobacterota > Syntrophia > Syntrophales > UBA2210 > UBA2210. The sequence goes on along the minus strand of JAFDAS010000019.1, from coordinate 790 downwards.
GTTCCTTTCTCCAGACCAGTTGAGTCCCTCAAATGCCATTCCGGCAGTCATGGAGCCATCTCCAATGATCGCAATTACCTTGGAATCGCCATCCTTAAGACACCTTGCCTCGGCAATGCCGGAAGCGGCGGATATGGAGGTGCTGCTGTGTCCCACATCGAAGACGTCATACACGCTTTCTCCCCTCTTGGGAAACCCGCTGATACCGCCCATCTTTCTGAGGGTATGAAAAGCATCTCTCCTGCCGGTAATGATCTTGTGCGCATACGCTTGGTGTCCCACATCCCAGACGACCTTGTCCACGGGCGTGTTAAACACGTAATGGATAGCGAGGGTAAGCTCCACCGTCCCCAGAGAGGGCGCAAGGTGACCGCCGTTTCTGGAAACCACTTCGATCATCTCTTTCCTGATTTCCCCGGCGAGAATGTTCAATTCTTCAATACTCAGACACCTGATATCTTCAGGACTGTTTATGCCCTCCAATATGCCTGTCTTCTCATTCATAAAAATATTCTCCAACTCCCTGAAAAAGCAGGGCTGATCCGCGCTCTTTTCTGACCTAAAATAGTGATGTCGCCTATTTTCCCCTTATTCTTTACAATCTGTTATACGCACAGCATGAACTGTCAAGAATAACGATTTGACCCCAATTTCTCCATTCAAACGGTTGTTCTGTCAGATTTATTTTGATGTGCTTCTTTGTAAGCCTTAAGCAAGGAGTTAATTCGTGTTTGATAGCCTGTTCCCTGTTTTTTGAACCATGTCAAAACATCTTCATCTATCCGCAAGG
>JAFDAS010000018.1 GCA_019313695.1 Deltaproteobacteria bacterium | reverse complement strand
CCGCGCCTCAAGACCTATAATGTACGCAATGTCCAGTCTGTCAAATACCTCGCCGGCCGAGAGAATCTGAAAATCATGGGTCGACGTATGTCCCGCAAATCCCATCTTCTTTCTTCCCTGGCGGACAATCTCATGGCAGGCGGCCACGGGAGTCCTGTTCGCTCCAAAACCACCTATCGCCAGATAATCACCATCATGGACAAATTTTTCAACGGCCTTCTTCAGACTCATCAGCTTGTTCTCCATCTTCCGCGATTTCTTGCGGAAGAACGCCCTTGCCTTGTCCGGATCAGGATCCGTGAAAAGACGCCCTTTCCCTTCTTCGAGTACAACCATCTCTACACTCCTTCTTCTATAAATTTAACACGAAACTTATCACTGTGGATACATGCTGTCAACGATATCCCTGTGTACTTCCATCACAACCTTCCGCTTCACCTTGAGAGACGGTGTCAATTCTCCGGTCTCTTCAGAGAAGGCATGCTTGATTATACGATAGTACTTTATCGTCTCATATTTGGCGAGTTCACTGTTCCTCTCTTCAACGTGCCTGTCCACAATCGCCCTGAAATCATCCCTTTCGAGGAGTTCTTCGGGACCGCTGAACTGGATACCATCTTTCCTTGCAAGCCGCGCCGCCTCTTCGAGATTGACATTAATCAGTGCCACGAGATATTTTTTCCTGTCACCTATAACCACAAACTGTTCGAATAGCGGGTCCTGTTTGAAGCGATTTTCTATATTCTGTGGCGCGATATTTTTTCCACCCGCCGTAATAATCAGATCCTTTTTGCGATCTGTGATTTTCAGAAAACCGTCCTCGTCGATTTCGCCGATATCGCCCGACATGAGCCATCCGTCCTCGTTGAAGGCATCCTTCGTCTGCTCCGGCATACGCCAGTAACCTTTTATAATATTGCCGCCCTTGATCAGCACCTCTCCGTCTTCGGCAATCTTTATTTCATTACACGAAAGGGGCGTTCCCGCCGTTCCAAACTTGTAATTATCGAGCTTATTGAGCGTGGCAGGAGCGCTGCACTCTGTCATACCGTAGCCCTCGATAAGGAAAACACCAGCGGCATTGAAGAAATCGGCAATCTCCCTGGACAGTGGCGCTCCCGATGCAACCATCCACCGGGTACGACCACCAAGGGCCGATCTCAATTTTTCAAACACCATCTTATAGGCAATCTTGTACTTCAGGTTAAGAATCAGTGGAATGGACTTTTTTTGCTCCATCAATTTACTGACATCTGCACCGATACCCACCGCCCAGTTGAATACGGACTGTTTCCACTGCGGCTGCTCCTTCGCCTGACCGAGAATCTTTGCGTAAATCTTTTCGCAGACCCTTGGAACGGCAAGTAATATTGTCGGTTTTTTTGTCTGGATATCCTCAACAATCGTATCAAAGCTCTCAGTATAGTACACGTAAATGCCGACATACATGCCGAAAAAATGACCTGCCACCCTCTGAAACACATGACTCAGAGGCAGAAATGCCACCAGCACATCCGCGTCGTCTGCCCACTTCATTTCATTAAGCGCGTCCATAACGGCAAACACATTGCTGTGAGATACCATGGCCCCCTTTGGAGGTCCCGTAGTTCCTGAGGTGTACACGATTGTTGCCAGGTCCTCGGGCATTATTTCATCGGTCAGTCGATCAAACAATCCCGGTTCTTTCGCCTCCATGCCCCTGCCCAGATCCTTCAGATCGTCAAAGCTCATGGCAATATCCGCCGACATGTCGCAATCATCGGTATCTATGATGACGATCTTTTCAAGGGAAGGACACTCGCCAAGAATACCAAGGGCCTTTTGAAGAGCCGCCTTGTCTTCGACAATATAAACTCTGGATTCGGAGTTATTTATAATGTATCCGATTTCGTGGGCGGGAAGAGTTGTGTATATAGGTATCGTAACGGCTCCGATCCCTATAATACCCATATCAGATTCGATCCATTCAAGCCTGTTCTGGGCAAGAAGTGACACTCTGTCACCCTTTCTGACACCCAGACTGTAAAGACCGAGGCCCACGGCACGGGCCGACTCATAGTATTCCCTCCAAGAAATACCCTGCCAGACTCCGCCGGATCGTTTCTCCACGGCAAGCCTGTCGCCATATTTTCGTGCCTGTTCTCGAAGTATTGCGGACAGATTGGCTTTCATTTTTATTCCCCCCTTTTGCAATATCGGCGCCTCCCGTTGCCGGAAGGCGCCTCTTCTTATACCTACTTTTGCTTTATCCCCATTATCTCTCTCGCCTCATCCGGCGTGGCGGGCACCCTTCCGAAGGTGGAAGCTATCTTAACGGCCCACTCGACCTGCTCGTAACTTCCCTTTGCCAGCTCGCCATTCGGCACTCGGATGCTGTCCTCAAGGCCGACTCTCATATGTCCACCCATCATGCACGACAATGTGATAGCGGGAATCTGCTCAGGGCCAACGGCACAGGTGGTAAAGTTTGCATTCTCCGGAATAGCATTCCTCATGGCGACAAAAGCCTCCGGTCTGAATCTCTGCCCCCCTGCGACCCCCCAGACGAAATTGAAGTTTATGGGATCGGAAAACATGCCCTGCTTCCCTATCAACAGGGCATTGTCAAGTCCACCCATATCATAACATTCGATCTCAGGCTTGACTCCGTTTTCCTCCATGGTCTTACCAAAGTCCTGGAGCATCGTGAAGGTGTTCTCGAAGACATAGTCGATCAGAATCTGTCCCGAATTCCTGTCCACGATACCGAAATTCATGGTGTTGGTATTGAGTGATGCCATGGCCGGCTTGACCGCTGCAATCTGCGCGATCCTCTGTTCTGTCGTTGCACCCATTCCCACGGCAGAACTGAGATTTACAATCAATCCGGGTGTCTTGTCTTTAATCGCGTCATGTGTCGCCTGTATTCTGTCAATATCGTATGTCGGCATGCCGTCGTCACCCCTGGCATGAACATGAACCATGGCGGCGCCCGCCTCGTAGCACCTTGCCGACTCCTCAGCGAATTCCTCAGGAGTATGAGGCACGGCGGGATTTTGATTCCTGAACGTTCCCGCCCCGGCTAACGCGGCACAAATGATGACTTTCTTTTTTGACATAATAATTCCTCCTCTTTTCCAAATTTTTTCCGTACTTTGTGGATCTATACCGGTTCAAAGTGATCAAGATCCCGTATGGTATTTGTCGTCTCTTCGGCAAAGACCGCCTTCACCTTCATTCCGACCTCTACATCTTCAACATCAATCCCCTCCACTATGTGGGGAAAGGGAGTATCGGCGCCGTCAACCTTTATCAGCGCGAGGATATATGGCGCCCTCCTCGGCAGATGCTTGTCATTGTAGTTCACCACCGTGTAGTTGGTAATCACCCCTTCATTTGAAAGCTCAACCCAGCATTCGTCCAGCTTCGACATGCACCTTTCACAGTACTCCCTCGGAGGCACGAAGACCTTATCGCATTTCTCGCATTTGACACCGAGAATCTTATTTTCGTCCCTGAGTGCAATGATGAATTTTGAACCCAGCCTCCCGGCAAAATAGTGGTTGGGAAGGGCCATTTTACCTGTCATGACCTTACAATCTTTTTTATCTTCATAAGATATTTCCATTGATACTTTTCCTCCTTCAGTCGGCAATCTCGAAATACAGGAGATCCTTGTAACTCCCAGTCCTCTTCTCAGCCCAAACAGGGCGTACCTTCATCCCCGGTTTTATGCGGTCTATATCCTTAGGATTCAGATCATGGGCAAAACTCTCATCCCGAGAGACCCCGTCCAGGACCATAAAAAGTGCCGTATAGGGCGTCTCGCGGATCTTTCCCGTCAGCGGATCCGGACTCGCATAATAGACGACATCGATCAGTGTGACCGTCGCATCTGGACCAATCTCGACAAACTCATTACAGCGAACCCTGCACTGCGCGCAGATTTCACGGGGTGGCACCAGGGTCCTCCCGCATTGGGGGCATTTCGACGCAAAGAACTTCTTTTCCTTGAGACCGTCAAACCACTTGCCCATGGTCGGTCCTGTCGCGTAACGTTGATTAATGGACGGTACGCATTTGAGAGATATGAGTTCCTCACCCTCCTCTTCAGCAGCGCCTTCGGCCACATACTTTTCAAAGAGCGACGCGGACTGACCGGCCGCACCGATATCACCGTCAACCTTAACCTGACCCGAAGAGAATGCGGTTCCACCGTCCAGCTTGCCCTGATTGAGGTCAACAAACACCTGTGCCTCCATCCGCATAATCACTGTACAGTCATCATCCAGAACTTCTTTCAAGGTACAGGTCTGGTCTTTTACAACTACCGTCCACTGCCCACCGCCATCACCTGAAAGATCGTAACCGATTTTAATATCAACTCCTTCGGCCTTCTCGGGGCGAAAACGCTCTTCCACCGATTCCACAATAGCGCTGGCTTTGATCACCGGTTTAAAAGGCTTGAATGCCTTCGGGAGAACAGCAACGAGAACGGTAAGATCACCGTCAACCTTGATATTCCCCGATGAGAAAGCCTCTCCCGCGTCTAACTTGCCCAGGGTTACGCCGACAAATGTTTCCGCGTTCGCGTTTAAAATCGCCGTACAGTCAGTGACTTCACCATCAACATCTTCGACCTTAAGAGTCCCTTCTTTTATGGTAACTTTCCAATTACCGCCACCCTCCCCTGAGATATTATACCCGATCGTTACATCCACATCCAACGTACCCTCGGAGAGAAAGCGTTCCTCCATTGTATTGAATATGTCTTCAACTGCTGTTCCAAAGTATTCAGCCATTTTCAACCTCCTGCCAGTCTAAGTCTTTCTCAAGCATCATCAGGACAGACCATAAGGTGCCGCCAAATCCGGAGGCAAGCGCGTGTTTTACTTTTTTCTTGATCTGCTGCGGACCCGCATCTCCACGCAACTGCATCGCCGCTTCCGCCGGTCTCAGCATTGCCGTCGCGCCGATTGGATTGCTTGCCGTTACGCCGCCAGACGGGTTTATCGGAAGTTTTCCATCCAGATCGAACTCGCCATCTTCAAGCAACTTGATATGTTCATCATCCTTCAAAAGCAAAAATTCGCGAGCCCAGTCCAGTCCCCACCATGCGGAAGGATCATACATTTCGAAGACGTCAAAATATTCCACCGGATCTTTGATTCCATTTCGCTCAAAGAGTTTTCTCGCCGCGTAATGGTGCGTCATCTCCGGCATTTCAATGCCGAAATTATTAAAGGTCTCTTCGCGGTGTACCGTGATATGGTCGCGGATCCATACCGGAGTTTTACACATCTTCTTTGCCTTTTTCTCGGAGGCTAATATCATGACGCAGGCCCCGTCACTCTGCGAACACATATGAATCAGCCGTAATTCCCCAACAAGCTGGGGGGATGTATTCATCAGATCATCGGCCTGGTCATATTCGAGGCCGAAACGTCTGTGCGCCCGGGGATTAAGACAGGCATGTTTGTCCATCAGAATCCGATATTTCATGGCGGCCTTTTTCGCCCTCTCCTCACCGAATTCCTCCATCATCATCGTGGCCGTCGTTGCCGTGAGCGCCCCTGTCTGCAGATGTCGAAACCAGAGGGGGTCTGCCATGTTTGTGATTCCCCCCGTGGTATGTCCCTCCTGCAGTTTTTCCATACCGATTGCCATCACGACGTCGTACATACCGGATGCCACCAGATTATCTGCGGCACATACAAGACTTGCTCCTGTTGTCCCGCCTGTAGTGATCCTGAACTGGTCTTTTCCATAGGCTCCCGAACCCAGGCTGTGCCACATATCGGGCTGAAAGACCATCTCGAAGAGTTCCATGTTGCCATGCACGACACAATCTATATCATCAAGGGTAATATTGGCGTCTTCCAGTGCATATCTTACCGCCTCATTTACCATTTCTGCCTGATTCTGGTGCTCCTTGTGACTGGAATATTCGGTCTGACCTATACCGATTATTCCTACGTTTCTATTTTTCTTTGCCATAACTATTCCTCCTCATTTCTCCAACACGACGACCGTGTGAAATTGACCCGCCCCACCTGTTGTGCTCTGGGCAATGGCACGGTTGACATCAGCGGCCTGACGCTCGCCGGCATCTCCTTTGAGCTGGAGTACTGCCTCTGCCATCCTGTAGAGACCGCTTGTCATTATTGGATTTCCGGCAAGCATGCCGCCCGACAGGTTTACATTGTATTTCGCGGGGCCTTCTTCATCGATGAACTTTGCCCCCTCACCGTCGCCACATAAACCGAGACCTTCGAGCCACATGGGCTGTTGATATGCGTAACAATCCATAACTTCCACAAGGTCAATCTCTTTTTTTGCATCTTTGACTCCCGCCATTTTATAAGCCCGCTCGGCAGCATTTTTGAGGGCAAAGTTGCTTGCCAGATCCCTGTCGCCCAGGAAGTAGCTGTCCATACAACTGCCGAAACCGGTCAACCATACCGGGTTGTCTGTAAATTCATGCGCCCTCTCTTCCGATGCGAGCAGCATTACAACGGCGCCATCCGACACCGGGTAGGCGTGCATGGTCCTGATCGGATCACAGAGCATGGGAGAATACATCACATCTCCGAGTTCCACCTGTTCGGTGGCATTCGCGTAGGGATTCTTTTCCGCCCACTGCCGCGCCCTGACAACAACCTTTGCCATCTGTTCTTCAGTAAGGCCCGATTTCTCCATGTACGCCCTTGCCTGGAGGGCGGCGACATTGGTGTAATCGAGACCCATTGCCCTTCCGTAAAAGGGATCATATGAAAGGTTCGTGCACACATTCCGGCTTTCACCCTGTGATTCCTTACAGTGACCCGCGACATATACGACGTCCTCGTGCCCGGAGAGGATAATGGACATGGCATACCCGAGAGCGTTCAGACTCTCTTGCGCCATTTTTTCCTCTTCGCGGTAGTGTGCACCCAGTACGTCCGTCATACCGTTGTCGGATATCGTTCTGGCATCAAAGACATCGTCAGAGGCAGAAACGATGCTTCGAACACCCCCCTCTTCGGAGAAGTGCATACCCGTCTGCTTCTGAATATCTTCAAGTACATCCAGGAGCATGCCCTGAAAGCGCTTTTGCCAGATATTCGAATCACACTTGTACTGAGCTACAGCACATACAGCAACTCTCTTCATCTCAATACCTATCCTCCTTTTTCCTTTATTTATTCCGTTATTAAGCAAGAACCATTGCCGCTGCCTTCGCCTGGCCTCTGGCGTAACAGTTTGAATAAGCTCCTTCTTTTATTGCACGCAGAATGGAATCCCTGTTTCTCGCGCAGTCCATTTCTATCCATGCCCTCCCGCAGCCCAGCCGTGTATGAGAGTCATCTGATGCCACTTTCGGATAGGCTATATCTTCTATATCGTATTCCGGTGTATGGAACCCATGATGAGTAATTTCGACCGCATCGATTTGAATATCCTGAGCGACTTCATCGATGCACTTTATGGTCTGTTTGAGGGTAAAACCGTAGTCACCCGGATGATTAAATGTATGAAGAACCTCATGGTCGCCCTCAATCCTGCCCACATGCACGTATCCGAGCTTCGTACTCAGGGTCAGTTCAATCCCGAAAAAGACGAGAAGATCCGTCCGTATCTCTTCAATGGCCTTTCTGTAGCTGGATTTCAGCAGGTGGTCGTGCTCTGTAAATGCGATAAAGTCAAACCCCATACCGGCATATACATCCGCCGCCTGTTGCGGGGTAAGCCTCCCGTCCGAATATGTGGTATGAATATGAAGCTGGCCCTTCAAGTGCATTTGCTATCACCAATACGACACGCAAACAGAGTCGCCTGTAACTTTACCACAATGGTGTTTCAGTGCGGAACACTGATTGATTTATCAATTTTTTATCACAATAACATGACGATTCCGCATACTTGTCCTTAACCTCAGTCAGCCCCGGCACCAAAAAGAAATACCTTGATGATACCGTTGATGGTACGATCCCTTCTCTCCCTTGTTACCTCTTCTTTCCCAAGCACCATAATGGAGATAAAAGCCTCAATTGCACCAAGAAATATATAGGTCAGGTAATGTGGACCTATGTCGCTACGCAGAAAGCCTTTCTTCTGGCCTTCCCTCATGATCTCCTCAGTCAGGCTGAAAAAGGTCCTGAATTTAGCCAAACCTCCTGCCGTATGATAAACGGAACTCCTGGAAACTTCTGTTACAAAGATGGACACGAGATTAGGCTCCTCGGCGTACGTGTCAAGAAAAAACTTTATTATATTTTCAAGCTTTTCCCGGCATTCCGTATCGGACGCCCCCTCGTCCTTCAGCATCTGATAGAGCTGGCCCCACCATCCCTCCACAATCACATCGAAAAGCACCTCTTTGCCTGCGAAATAGTGATATACAAGGCCGTAGGACACACCCGCCCTTCTCGCGATATCAGCCATGCGCGTATTGGCATAACCCTTGTCTCTAAATACCTCGAGAGCCGCCTCTACGATTATTTCCTGCTTGTTATTCTTCATCCCGTAAAACCACTAAAACATATTGATTGATATGTCAATCTATTTTTTCGACTTTTTCAAAATTCCCAATTACATCAATGATAACACGAGCATAGGAATAGCTGCCGAAAAGGAGTCGCCGATTGTTCGCGCTACACACCCGGAACAGGGAAAGATCAAATTTCTTGATGGAATGCCTGCCCTGTGTTAGAAGCTTCCCATGATAAACATAGGACTGACAGGCGGAATAGGCAGCGGAAAATCAACCGTCGCGAGACTGTTCCAGAAAAGAGGCGCGCATATTATCGATGTTGATGTTCTTGCGCACATGGTGGAAGAACCGGGCAGTGCTGTCTGGAACAGGATTGTCGAACACTTCGGAAGGGAAATCCTGGACAAAGACGACCGGATAAACAGGGAAGCGCTGGGCGGGATCGTGTTCCGGGACAGCGAAAAACTGGAAAAGCTGAACAGCATCGTACATCCCGCCATATTTGACGAATGGTGGCGCAGGTTTGACGATATCGCAAATAATGATAAAGAGGCCATAATAATATCAGACATCCCCCTGCTTATAGAGGTGGGCTGGCACAAAACGGTGGATATCGTGATCCTTGTCTATACATCACCCGGCGTTCAGGCAGAAAGGATTATGAAAAGAAACGGCTACAGTCACAAAGAGGCTCAGGATCGCCTCAACTCGCAGATGCCTCTGGATAAGAAGATTCCATTTGCCGACTTTGTTATAAATAACGAAGGCACTCCGGAAGAAACGGAGGCGGCCGTTGAAAAGATATGGAAGGAACTCTTAAAAAAGGGAGCCCCTCCCGATTAGCTGTAGTTACCAGAAGGGTTCAAGGGGTCGAGCGAAAGGTGTGTTGGCAATACTAAAAAAAGAAACGCACGGAATGAGGAGATGGAAATATGATAGAAAAAAATGTGCTTACGGATTTCAGTTCAAGCATATCGCAACCGGAAATCGATCCTTCAACCTATGTCCATCCACTGGCATCCGTCATAGGCAGGGTCATTTTAGGCAAAAACATACTGGTATCCCCAATGGCGTCCATTCGCGGTGACGAAGGGCAACCACTGTTCATAGGTGATGATTCAAATGTTCAGGATGGTGTTGTTATACACGCGCTTGAAACAGAGGTAAACGGAAAATCGGTTGAAAAAAACCTGTACACAGTCAACGAAGAGAAATATGCCGTCTATGTGGGAAAAAGGGTCTCACTCGCCCATCAGGTTCAGATACATGGCCCGGTCGTGGTACATGATGATACCTTCGTCGGCATGAAAAGCCTGGTCTTTAAATCCCTGGTGGGAAATGGGTGCGTTATAGAACCCGGCTGCATCCTTATGGGTGTAACCATACCGGATCGCCGCACCATACCGGCCGGTTCGATCGTAAAGACCCAGGAGGACGCGGATAACCTCCCGGAAATTACAGAAGACTACCCGATGAAAGATATGAACAGAGGCGTCGTCCATGTGAACACCTCTCTGGCAAAGGGATACCTGGAGGCTACAGGCGCCCGGCCTGCTTCAGAGCATCTTTAAAGGCCCCGTAAAAGGTCTCGTTGTCGACAATGCCCCGTTTTATGATAACGTCCGCCTCGCCGATATTCTCCAGATTGATAATAAGGTTGACGCTCCTTCCAAAGGCGGCCATGTTATCCATCGTACGAACGGTTGCACTGAGCAGCACCACGAAGATATTCCTCCGGATACCCATGGACAGATGCCGGATATGGTCCAGGACACCTCCCTCATCCGACCCTTTCTCATCGAAGCTCTCGCCCACCACGATCAGGTCATATACATGAAACCGCATACTCTTCAGGGCATCAGGGACGGCGGCGGATTTCGTAACGTGATATCCCATCTTTTCCAGGACAGTGCCAAGATTGTCCCGGACAGTGGAATCAGACTCACAGACAAGGGCCGTCTTTCCCCCCTCCTCGACAAAATCGAACGGCCTGTCAGACGCGTCGTATAACTCGGGCCCTGTCGTATCAGAGACCTTTTTTTTCTCGTCCATGCACCCCTCCCCTACCACTCCACCTCAAGATTTTCTATCTCCGTTGTGGTCTCACCCTTTTCGCTCTTGATCGAATCGATCCCGCGGCCAACAACCCCCTTTGTCGTAGCGTACGACAGGGCCGTCTCTTCCGTAATGGCCCCGTCCTGGTACAGGCCAATGATATACTGATCAAAGGTCACCATGCCAAAGGCGTGTCCCGCCTCTATGATCTCCGGAAAGGTTTTCCCCTCTTTTTCCCCGTTAAGAATGGTATCCTTGATCCGCAGATTGGTTTTAAGGATCTCAAAGGCGGCAACCCTCCCACCGCCTACCCGGGGAAGAAGCCTCTGGCATATGACCCAGCGAATCGTATCGGCCAGGCGCGCCCTGATCTGAGTCTCCTCTTCCTGGGGAAACATTCCTATAATGCGGTTGATCGTCTGTCCCGCATTCACCGTGTGGAGGGAGCTGAAGACAAGATGTCCGGTCTCCGCGGCACCGAGACCTATCTCCATCGTCTCCCGGTCACGCATCTCTCCCACAAGGATAACCTTGGGCGCCTGTCTCAGCGCGGCGCGGAGTCCGCTCGCAAAACTTGGAAAATCAGCTCCAAGCTCCCGCTGATTGAAGGTCGCTTTTTTGTGCGGGTGTTTGTATTCAACAGGGTCTTCGAGGGTTATGACGTGAACGGGCCGCTTCTCGTTTATCTCGTTCAAGACGGCTGCCAGCGATGTGGTTTTTCCCGTTCCGGTCGCGCCGGCGAACAGGACAAGTCCGTTTTTCTCCTCCGGTATTTCGTACAGCACCTTCGGGAGATTTAATCCCTCACAGGTGGGAACCTTGTCCTCCAGTTTTCTCAGAACGGTGGAATAGGTATCGCCCCGGGAGAATATATTGACCCTGAATCGCGCCTTGCCGTGCAGTTCATAGGAGGCATCACAGGAACCATCTTCAACCAGGGTTCGCATGAGATTACGATCCCGGTTTATAAGATTCAGCGCGAGCATCTCCGCCTGAAAGGGGGTGATCTCGGAAGGGGAAAAATCCATTTCAATGGTCGTCAACGCCCCGGAGGTCTCCACCTGGAAAGGTTTTCCCACCGTGATATTCAGATCGGAGATATCCCCGTGGGAATCAAGCATACGGTTAAGTATGTAGTCAATTTCCTGTTTTCTCATGGCAGTCCTTCCTTATTTTTACCGGATACGTTCAAAGGCAACTCTTCAGGCACGCAGCCCCTGTCTCCAGACTTACACTTACACCTCCGTAAAGTCAGCAGGGGATGTCTTTAAAAAGCCTTTGAATTTTGCCTTGTCGTTGGCCTTGTTATAGGCCTCTTCGGCACTTATCCATCCCTTCTGCAGGAGCTCCATGATGGAATCGTCAAGGAGCTGCATACCGTATTTCTTTCCCGTCTGTATCATGGAGGGAATCTGAAAGGTCTTGCCTTCCCGTATAAGGTTCCGCACAGCCGGAGTGGCAATCATTATTTCAAGCGCAGCGCAGCGCCCCTGTTTATCCACGCGCTTGAAGAGAACCTGGGCCAGGACAGCGCGTATTCCATCCGACAGGGTTGACCGTATCTGCATCTGTTCGCTGGCGGGAAATACCTCTATAAGGCGGTCTATCGTCTTGGCCGCACTCGACGTATGAACTGTTCCGAATACGAGATGTCCGGTTGATGCCGCTTCAACGGCAAGGGAGATTGTTTCAAGGTCTCTCAGCTCTCCCACCAGGATGATATCGGGGTCCTCCCTCAGGGCGCCACGAAGGGCGGCGGAGAAGGATTCTGTGTGCAGCCCCACCTCTCTATGATTAACGATGCACTCTTTGCTCTCATGGACAAATTCAATAGGGTCCTCGATGGTAATGATGTGGTCCTTGCGCGTGCGATTCGCCTCATCAATAATGGCGGCCAGTGTCGTGGATTTACCACTCCCGGTTGGTCCGGTAACAAGGACAAGCCCCCTCGGAAGCGACGCAAGCTTGGCGGTAACCGGAGGAAGGGCCAGTTGCGCTGTCGTAAGAATCGTGCTGGGAATCTCCCTGAACACAGCCGCCACTCCCATCTTCTGCTGGAAGAAGTTGGCACGATACCGCGCAAGGGCTGGTATCTCATACGCAAAATCTACATCGCCCGTTTCTTCAAACTGCTTGACCTTATGCTCCGGTGCTATTTCATACAGCATAGCCTTCAGTTCATCGCCCTCCAGAACGGGGTATTTTACCCGTTCTATCTCACCCCTGATCCTCAGAGCGGGTTGCTGCCCGACGACGAGATGCAGGTCTGATGCGCCCTGCTCACTCATTAATTTAAAGAAAGCGTCTATCTTCGCCATATATACTCCCTCCCCGCAAGTATTGTTGTAGTACAGGTGTCTAAGATATAGAAAAAGGGTGATCGTTGTCAAGAAATAAGAACACTGCGCAATTTATCATACATGGACCTGTCACGGCCGCTTTGTTTGTTTTTCTTTCTCACATCAGATATAATCAAGCGGTCATATCATTAAAGAACGCTCTCCCACGGAGTCACAAATGCCGGAAAATCTGTTTACAGAAAGCGACTTGAAGATAATCGAAAAGGAAGGATTAACGGCGGAAGAGGCATCATCTCAGCTTGAGATCCTCTGCGATGGAATGACTCCCCTTAAACTCGACAGGCCCTGCTCAATCGGTGACGGGATAGTTGTTATCCCCGACTCAGACAGAGAGGTCCTGATATCCATACATAACCAGGCTGCCGCAAAGGGAAGGATGACAAAGTTCGTGCCCGCTTCCGGGGCTGCCAGTCGCATGTTTCGCAGTTGGTTCAACTATTATGAAACGAAAGATTTTAATGATACGGAAGAAGCCGAATTTCTTAAAAAACAGATCCCCCTCTTTGCCTTTTACGACGATCTGACACGCGTGGTCTCACGCGACGGCCACGACATCCGTAACATCCTGGGCGAAGATACCCGCGTAATACTGGAATATATCCTCACTCCGAAGGGATTAAACTACGCGCATCTGCCCAAGGCACTCCTCAAGTTTCACGCATATCCCGACCATAATCGCACATCTTTAGAAGAACACCTGGTTGAGGCCACAATGTATGTGCAGGATTACAGGCACATCTGCCGGATATATATCACCGTCTCCGGGGAGCACAGGTCTGCCGTCGAAGATTATATCTTGAGCATAAGGGAGTATTATGAGACCGGATATAATATAAAGCTTGAGATTTCTCTTTCCGTTCAGCTTTCGTCCACAGATACCATAGCGGTTGACATGGAAGACAAACCCTTCCGGGATGAAAAAGGCGGGCTTGTGTTCAGACCCGGAGGACACGGAGCGCTTCTGAAGAATCTAAACGCCATCGAGGAAGATATCATCTTCGTGAAGAACATCGACAATATTGTTCCCGACCGGTTGAAGCCGGAAACGGTACTTTATAAGAAAATCCTTGGGGGATATCTTGTAAAGCTGCAGGAAGAAATATTCCATTATCTGCGTTTTCTGAACGAGAATGAACTGAACGAAAAACAATTTTCCGGGATAGCCGATTTCTGCCGTGAAAAGCTCTGCGCGGTTTTGCCTTCAGATTTTGAGGAATTCCCGGACACACGAAAAAAAGGGTTTGTTTTCGATATGCTGAACCGGCCACTGCGTGTGTGCGGTATGGTTAGAGCCGAGGGAGAACCCGGAGGAGGCCCCTTCTGGGTAAAGGGGAAAGACGGGGCACAATCGCTGCAGATTGTGGAAGAGGCACAGATCGACGCGAAATCGGAAGAGCAGAAGGCCATCTGGAAATCATCCACATATTTCAACCCCGTCGACCTGGTATGTGGTATCAGAGACTACCGGGGTGAAAAGTTCGATTTGGAAAGATACGTTGACAAAGACACTCACATTGTTTCAGATAAATCCTATGAAGGGAAATTTTTGAAGGTTCTGGAGCTCCCGGGGCTGTGGAATGGGTCCATGGCGAGATGGAACACCGTCTTCGTGGAAGTGCCCTTAGCGACCTTCAATCCGGCAAAGACTGCGGAGGATCTGCTGAGAGATGAGCACCAGGGGGCTGTCATACAATCAGGCCGGGTCCCATCCTGATAACGGGATACCCGGCCATATCTCAGGCAAAGGCTGGCGTCTCCGTCATTCATCCTTTTTAGGGGAGGGTTTGGAATCCGACGCGTCAGTTGTTGTTTCACTTGCGGTAGAATGTGTTTCGCTATTGGACGTTTCACCGGAGGATGGTTTCTTTCCGCCGTAATCCGTCACATACCAGCCCGATCCTTTGAGGTGAAAGGAGGAAAGGGATATCAGCTTGTCAACCTGCCCATTGCAGAGCTCGCAGGTTTTAATCTCATTATCTGCGATACCTTGAAATACTTCAAATTTCCTGTCACATTTTCTGCATTTATATTCGTAAATTGGCATAAAGAATCTTCCTCAATTAACAACTAATCAATGTCCATCTTTTTGAAAAGTCCATTTCCGGACAGACATTAATTGATGCACTCGTAAAAAGTCTGTCATTCCCGCGTAGGCGGGAATCCATAGAGGGCTAAGTACTTGAAAAACTGGATTCCCGTTTCCACGGGAATGACAAAATTGTGCATTTTTCAACTTTTTACGAGTCTGTCTTAATTAAATATATCTCCTATGTCGTAACGGCTGCTGAAACAATCGAGCACAAGATTAATCTCTGTGTCAGCCACAGGCTGGAGCATGTTTCTGGTAATTGAATGCACCTTATCTTCTTCCACAATCTTTTCTTCCAATGGCGCATCAAATTCGATTTCCCTGCCGTTAAACCGGATAACATGAACAAGCTCATGCGCGGCTATGTACAGCATAAGAGGCTCCAGTTTAACGAACGGCCTGCTCCTTTTCACCGCGTCAAGAATCCGGTTATCCTGGAGACAGATCTTGAAGAAATAGAAGTTGTCAGGATGATCGGCGTCGTCCTCTTTTTGATAAAGATACCTGCAGAGATGAGCGAAGGCCTTGCTGTCCATCTCATGATCCCTGAGACGGGCAAGAGTTTCCACCTCATACCTGTGAACCTTTAATCCGCCCCTGCCAAGATGAAAATACCCTTCGGCCAGCTCCTCGGCATGGCGAAACATTTCCCCTACAAGGGATATTTCTGATGGATTGAAATACATTTTTCAAATCCACTCCCGCAAATCTGCGGCTAATATATCCATAAACCGGCAAATGTCAATATGAAACCCTTGCAACCCCCTGTCCCAAAATTTTTCAAATTGTCAATAATTGACAAAGTCGTAAAAAGTCAGAAAACATCATTTTTTGTCATTCCGGCGGAAGCCGGAATCCAGTAATTTCAATATGTTCTGGATGCCGGATCAAGTCCGGCATGACGTTTTTGGAACTTTTTACGAGTCCATCAATAATTGATGCTTTCGTAAAAAGTCTGTCATTCCCGCGTAGGCGGGAATCCAGAAGCGCATAACTACTTAAAAACACTGGATTCCCGTTCCCCGATCGGAGTCGAGGACAAGCTTCACGG
Source organism: Deltaproteobacteria bacterium (assembly GCA_019313695.1). Taxonomy (GTDB): domain Bacteria; phylum Desulfobacterota; class Syntrophia; order Syntrophales; family UBA2210; genus UBA2210. The sequence goes on along the minus strand of JAFDAS010000018.1, from coordinate 10,372 downwards.
GAATGACAAAGTTGTGTATATTTCGACTTTTTACGAGTCCATCAATAATTTAGTATTTCCCCGGAATTAATGGATGTCTCTATTTAAAAACCTTCTTTATTTTCCGGACGGACTCGCAGAACTCTGCAGCCCCATCTCCGGGAATTGAAATGCTCTTTCTTACACTTTTGCCGAGGGAACTCTCTTTACCTCTGTAAGCATAGATTCCCTTCGCCACGGTTTTCATGTTTCTCAGGCTGAGCGGCAAATCGGATGCATATATAATAATCCGCTCTACACCGAAGGGAGGATGAACCTCAAGATCAAACCTGTCTCCCTCATCCGGGATAGTGTAAGTTTTACCCCTCTTAAAGAAAGAAATCTGCCTGTAATTGTTGGGCAACAGCTGGAAGACCTTACCCTTTGCACCTACTCTCACTATTTTACCGTAGAAATCTCTGTTTCCCCTGAAGAATATCTTTACGCGTTCTCCTTCGCCATATTCTCTTTTATCCGTCCATACATCCACGGTAAGAGGCGCCGCGTGCTTCATCAGCACAGCCCGCAGTTTGTCATCCCCATATGTCAGGCCCTTCAACCGGTATTTTACCTCCCCCTGTATCCGTGCGTGGTAACGACCCTTATTATCAGCTCCACGATCCTCCACTTTCAGAATGTCAACAAAGCGACCTGCCTTGTTTTCGATGATTTGGTATTCAAGGTTGACACCGGCAATCTTTGTTCTGGAATCAAGGTACTTTTTTGCTCTCTCAAGAATGCGTCCCCTCGCCCTTGAGAGCATCTTCCCGCGAATCTGTTTTGCCTTCTCCCCTTCACCGGGATATGCGTAAACATCCACTGACTGAATAACTGATCGCGTCTCAAGATCAGGGGCCATTGCTTCAGCCTGAGGATCGGCCGCGCAGACAATGCCTGCAGATATAAGGAACAGAAGCGGTAAAAAAACGAAAAAAATAAATATTCTCTTTTTCATATCGATCCTCCCTCATTGATGGCTTTGTAAAAAGTCTGAAAACAGGTCACTTCCGCAAAGGCGGGAGTCTATAAGTGCTTGAAAGACCTGGATTCCCGCCTTCGCGGGAATGACAAAAAAGGTAGAAAATCGACTTTTTACAAGTGCATCCTTATTGACTGATCTATCATTTCGGTATCGGTACACTCCCGAGGAGGTATTTGAGATCCTCGTCCTCGAATTTTATCGAGAATCCTATGAAGGGCGACTCACGGCCCTCATTGCTGATAAAGTCATCCCATCCGGCCGACAGGTAGATATGCTTTAAGAGCCGGTACTCGGCGTATGTCTTGAGGTGCGCGTTCCGGTCGCTGTCAAAGTCAAAGGCCTCGAAGGTAACCTGCAGCCTGTCGTCAAAGGCAAAGTAGTCTATCCCGACGCCGCCCGTTGATTCAAAGATACCTCCCCTGAGGGCTATGTCTTTGAATCTCTTTCCTATCTGCGCGGTGAACAGGAGTTCGTCCCGCTCCCACGTCTCGGTTCGCGTCGTGGGTGTTGCTCCCACCGTGGTATCGGTCACCGTCCGGCTGCCCCTGGGATCGGCAACCAGGCCGAGGACATAGAACTTGTCTTCCTTCGGACGTATCGTCAAGTCAAAATATCCCTTGCCGTCACCGCCGTCGAACAGGTATTCCCCCCGGTAGCTGAGAAAGGTCTTAAACTGCTCGGACTTTGACACGTACCGCTCTATCCCATCCATGCTTTTTTCGAGGCTTTTCAGGCTCGCATTCAGATTATCGACGGTATCTTCGTCATTGACCAGTTTCCCTATTGTACCCTCCCCCTTGTTAATCTTGTCGGTTATGTCCCTGATCGAAGCAAGCGTCTGATTCAGATTATCGAAAACATCCCTGTTCTCAACCAGCTGGCCTATCGTGCCTTCTCCACTGTCGATCCTTTCCACGATATTGTTCAGCGCTGCAAAAGCATTTCTCATCTCTGCCGATGCCTCGCCGAGATTAGTTATCATCAGATTGAGCTTTTCGTCGTTCTGTGTTACGACCCTGTTCAGATTTTCAGTAATGGACCGGGTGTTTTCTACTATTGCCTTGAGATTTGCTTCTCCTTCCGCGCTCCCTAAAACATTTTTCAGTGAGGAGGTTATCTTCATCACGTCGCCGGCTATGATACCGAGCTCACTCAACAGCTTGTCTATATCCGCCTGCTGTCCCGTTCTGGTAATATCCCCGCCTGCCGTGATATACGTCCCATCCTTTGTTCCAGGCACAATATCCACATATTTATCACCTAATATGCCATATGACTTTATCTTGGCTTCCACATCCTTTTCCAGTTCTACCGACGGAAGTATTCTCAACGTAACCAGTGCCTTGCCGTCTTTGAGGGATATATCTTCGACCCTTCCCACCTCCACGCCTGCTATCTGCACGGAGGCATCTTTCTCAAGACCCGTCGCGTCATCAAATACCACGTTCACCAGGTATCCCTTCTTGAGGCCGAACCCGTATTCTCCAACCCTGAAGGACATGTATGCCAATATGATCAATGCTGCCAAAACGAACAGACCTACCTTTGCTTCCGTGCTGATTGAAGACATCTTCTTCTCCATTCTTAGTCATTGGGGTCTTGACTTTTGAATTTTCACCGTTTTGTCATTTCCCTTAAATCACATTTATCGGGCCTTCAAGACTCCCGGAAAGAAACTGTCTGAGTACAGGATTTGAGGACATTTTTATCTTCTCGGGAGTTCCATATTCTATGATTTTACCCTCATAAAGCATGGCTATCTTGTGGCCCACCGTAAAGATCGACTGAACATCATGGCTTATGACCACGCAGGTCAGGTCAAAAATTTTCTGCGTTTCAATAATAAGTTCGTTTATCGCCTCCGTCATCACGGGGTCCAGACCGGTAGTGGGTTCATCAAACAGGACGATTTGTGGATGCATGGCGATCGCCCTGGCAAGGCCCACTCTCTTCCTCATACCACCACTCAATTCTGAAGGCATTTTATCTTCAACGCCGGTAAGGCCGACCGCCCTCAGCCTTTCTTCCACTATCTCTCTTATTTCCTTCTCTTTCTTTCTGGTATGCTCTTTTAAGGGAAAAGCGACATTCTCCAATACGTTCATGGAATCAAAGAGCGCTGCGTCCTGAAAGAGCATCCCGAATTTCTTTCTTATTTCATTCAGATCTCTGTCGTTAAGCGAGACAATGTCAACATCGTCAACAATCACCTGCCCACTGTCAGGCTTTAAAAGACCGATTATATGCTTAAGGAGGACACTCTTCCCTCCACCGCTCCCGCCGATAATGACAGTGGTCTTGCCATCCTCTATCTCAAGATTGACACCATCCAGAACTTTTTGCCGCCCAAACGACTTATGAATATCAACAAGTTTAATCATAATCTAAAACATAATCGCCGTGAGGAAATAGTCACTTATAAGGATTGATACGGACGCCAGAACCACCGCCTCCGTGGTAGCCCTTCCCACCCCCTCGGCGCCTCCTGTCGTGTTAAACCCCTTGTGGCATCCTACCACAGACAGGATGAGCCCAAAAAATGCCGCCTTGGTTAAACCATGGTAAATATCGCCCAGATCTACCATCTTGGTAATATTGTTTACAAAGGCGCCTGAATTAATACCCAGAATGGGCACACCGACAAAATATCCTCCCAGGATTCCCATAAAGTCCGCCACAACGGTGAGGAGGGGAAGCATTACCACTCCCGCGATTACTCTTGGAACTATAAGGTGTTTAACTGGATTCGTGGCCATGACATACAGGGCGTCTATCTGTTCAGTCACGCGCATCGTCCCCAGCTCCGCAGCCATGGCCGAACCTGCCCTGGCGGTCACCATCAAAGCGGTGAGAACCGGTCCAAGTTCCCTGGTCATTCCCAGCGCGACGGTGGAACCGACGAGGCTCTCCGCATTGAACATCTTGAACCCGTAATATCCCTGCAGGGCCATGACCATCCCGGTGAACGTGCCTGTAAGAACGACGACAAAAATAGATTTAACGCCGACGAATTCCATCTGCCTGAAGATCAGGCGCAGTTTCAGCGGGGGGCGCACCATCCACATCAAAACGGAAAGGAAGAGGATAAGAATCCTCCCCATCTCCTCGATATTATCCAGGATAGCCCTTCCAAAATTGTCAATTGTCGCGGCAATCTTATTCATAAAGCACCGGCGGCCACCCTACAAAGGTCCTTTTTTCTCCGAGTGGGCCTCGAAAGATAATTGTATAATCCTGCTGATCAATTCAACCTGCGTAATCCCTGAAGCCGCCGCCTGGTGGAAAAGCACTGTGGAAGGCGTCATCCCGGGCAGGCTGTTCGGTTCAAGCACCACTATCCGCCCATCACCGGGCACAAACATGTCTATCCTCGCGTATGCCTTTAAACCCAAAGTCAGAAACGTTTCTACAGCCACATCCTGTATTTTTTTCAGAACATCCTCCGGCAGCCTTGCGGGTGTCTTGTTTTCTCCCTGACCATACAGGAATTTGTCCTCCAGCGAAAGAATTCCTTTCGTCGGTATGGTTTCGGAAGGCATAAGAGCGACGGGCGAATTATTTCCTATAACACCACATGTAACTTCCATTCCCTCAATAAATTCTTCAACCAGCGCTACATTGTCCCAATCAAGGGCATCTGTAACCGCGCCGCAGACATCCTCCAGCGATAAAACCTTCCTGACAGCGGTGCTGCACCCCTCCCGGGCGGGTTTGACGACACAGGGCAGACCGATCCCGTTTTCTATCTCCCCGAGGATATCTGGTCTTCCGCTCTTCCATCGCTCCGTAGAAACAGCCACGGTGCGGGGAACATCTATCCCGCTCATCGCGAGGACTTTTCTGGAGGCATATTTATCCATGCCGAGCGCCGAGGCAAGTACACCGGAACCCACATAGGGGACATTCAAAAGCTCCAAAAGCCCCTGGATGCACCCATCTTCGCCGTATTTACCGTGGAGTCCCGGATATACTATATCCACAAGAGTCTTCAGCTCCTCATACGGAATCCTTTTCGCCTCATCCTCCAGATCGCATTCGATATCTCCGGTGGAGTTCCTCATTAACATCTTGACCGGTATTTCCCACAAAAAGCCGCCGCTATCCATAAATACAGGTATGGGGAGATATTTTTTCCTGTCTATCTTGCTGAATATATTTCTCCCGCTCTCGAGAGAGACCTCCTTCTCTGACGAAATCCCCCCGATTATAATGCCGACTCTTATCTTTTCCTGATGTTCCAAATTCACAGATTACCTTTCCAGATTACTTTGCAAGCCCCGCGCTCTATAACGGTCCCCTCTTTTCTTCATGCACCCTGACCGAAGCCTCTATAAGTTCGGATATTATCATGAATGGAAGCATGCCGGCCTCCGCGGCCTGTTCGAAGAAGAACGACGAGGGCGCCATCCCTGAAGACGAATTGGGATCTGTAATCAAAACCCTGCCGTCCTCCAGGACAAATCCGTCTATACGTCCATATGATCTGAACCCCAAGGTTTCAAAAGCCTTTATAACATCTGTTTTAATCCGATCAACCGCATCGGCGGGAATATTCTTCGGAGGCGTAAATTTGCTGCATCTCCCCGGCATATATTTGTCGTCATACGAGTAGAAATCACTATGCGGGTGGATCTCTGTAACACCGAGGATACCGGGACCATCCTCTCCCTCCAGGACGATGCACGAGAATTCAGTCCCTTCGAGGTATTCCTCAACCAGCGCGTCCCTGTCCCATTTGAAGGCGCCGGCCATCGCGCCCTCAAGCATCTCCTCGTTCCTCACAATGGTCACCCCCATGCTCGACCCTTCCCTGACAGGTTTTACGACAAAGGGGATATCAAAGGCCTTTGCTATCTTTTTTCTGACGCGCTCTTTGTCCCTTGACCATTCATCTTCGCTGAACACCACGCTCTCAGGCACATTGATTCCCGCCGCTTTCAGTATCTTCTGCTGCGCGCTCTTATCCATGCCCAGGGCGGAGGCCAGGACGCCCGGACCGGTGTAGGGAATCCCCAGGATCTCCAGAAGGCCCTGGATGCACCCGTCATCACCATATTTTCCATGGAGGGAAATGAAGGCAAAATCTATTTCATCCTTCAGCTGTTCGTATGATATCCGCCTTGCGTCTTTTTCAAGATGCTCTGAAATATCGGTAGTGGTGTTCTGGGATACAAGCTGCCACGGTATAATCCACAATCGCCCTTCGCTGTCCATGAATATTGGAATGCCCTCATATTTTTCACCGTCCAGGTTATCATAGACATTCCTGCCGCTGTTCAATGAAACCTCTTTCTCGGAAGACATCCCGCCTAATATGATTCCGACTCTCAGTAACTTCATTAAGACACTTTTCCCTTCAACACCTTATAGATCCCAGATAAAGGTCACACCACTGTTGGGGAATACCCATTCATCCTCGCCGATGTTCAGTTCTATCGATTTTCCCTCATCCATTATTATTTCCGGATATGGGTGTCTTCCAGCAAAGAAACTTACCTCTCTCACGTTCTTCAACCCCGTTTTCTCATAGTTGAACGAGATATCCATACCCCTTGTAGGATAGGCCAGGTAAACGGAAAACATCCTGCTGCTTTTGTGCTTCTTTGTCTCTATCTCTATCTCCACCTTTACCTGCCTGTTCAGACATTCCTCAAGCCCGTCACCACCGCACAGCACCTCATACCCTCTGTCCGTATTTCCCGCGTTGATCACAGGAACATCCCCGCCATCTACCCTGACACGGGCCACCCTGAAATCACCTTCCCTGAAGGGGCTGTCCGTGCCATTGAGGAGCCACCGGTATTCGCACTTTTCCTCCTCAAACAGTGCCGAAAGCTGAGCGTCATTCCGCGCGCAACCTATGATGAAGAACTTGTCTCTGAGTGTTTTTATATACTCAATGTGCGTTGTAACCCTGAAATAATTCGCATCCGGGCCACGAGACTCTTTTTCCCCATCGGGAAAATTACTTATCCTGATATCATACCTGAAGCCCATCCTCAATTCCAGCTGACGGTTTTCCCTGCCGAAAAGTGTCTCAAACATCTCGTAATAAATCGCGTCGGCAAATTCCATATCACTGGTTCTGGCCTGAAGACAACCGCGTATCATATTGTCAATTCTGGCAATGGATTTTTCCTCGCCCGGGATAAAAATCCTTCTTAATTTAGGTTCAACCGTATCGGCTTCTCCTTTATTCACAAATACACGGGGCGCCCTCTTGCCCAGCGCGCACAGAATCTCATAGCTTATGGTCCCGGACTTTTCGGCAATCTCACCGGCAGAGACATACTCTTTCCCCTGCATCCCCATCAGGACGACTTCATCGCCTATCTCACATTCAGGTATATGGGTCACATCCACAGTGCACATATCCATGGAAATGCGTCCAACAATGGGCGCCCGATCCCCCCTTATAAGGACCTGGCCCTGATTCGACATGATAAAACCATACCCGTCCCCATACCCCACAGGTATTGTCGCTATCCTGGCAGGGCCTTTCGTGACATGAGACCTGCCATAACCTATGCTGTACCCCGCGGGAAGGTCTTTGAGAATCACAATCCTTGTCCTGAAACTCATCACCGGTATCAGATCCGCCTCCGGAACCGTATCGAACGATGGATATACCCCGTATGTCATAATCCCGGGACGCACCATATCCAGATTGAACCGGGGAAAATTGAGCACGCCGCCGCTGTTGGATATGTGTTTTATGGGAATATGTATTCCCTCTTTTTCCAACCCTGTTACAACCTCTTCAAACAGTTTCCACTGGAGGGAGTTATATTCATCATCTTTCACCTCGCTCACAGAGAGGTGGGAGAATATTCCCTCCACCACTACGTTGGAAAGGGCAAGGATACTCCTGACCATGGCGATCGCGTCACTGTATATTGTTCCGCCCCTGCCCATTCCCGTATCAATCTCAATATGAACGGGGAGCCGCGCATCTCTCTCAATCAGTTTTCTGTTGAGTTCGACCGCGAAATGAACATCTGAGACAGAAGGAATCATGTCGTACTTGATGATTTCATCGATCTCATGAACTGTGGAGGGACTCAATATTATAATGGGTGCATCTATCCCGCCGACCCGAAGCTGCACACCTTCATCCGCGTTGGCGACACCAAGGGCATACACGCCGTTCTTCACAGCGGCCTTTGATATCTCAATTGCCCCATGGCCATACGCGTCCGCCTTTACTACCTGAAGGACTTTTATGCCGGGACCAACCAACCTGTTTATTTCGTCCCAGTTATGTCTGAAACTGTCCAGATCGATTTCCACCCAGCTTCTGTATCTCTGGCCTCTTGACGACATTTTCAACGCAACCCTGCATTCCTGAATTTCATAACATGCTTTTCAAGCATCCACGCATATCTTACACCGCGAAGATACTACCAAAACAACGATGAAAGTCAAGGCAAAGGATACGGAATCGGGAGGGGACAAGAGAAAAGTCGTGTAATTGAGCAGAGACACGCTACAACATGCCGCACAGGGAATCGTTCAAATTGGTCTCGTCACGTCTGGACGGCAGACAGGCATGGATATTGTAAAAAGTGCCGGCTAATTTCTTGACAACGCGGATACGTTAAGATAAAAAAGCACCCTTGCGAGTCCTTGCGAGTCGCAAAAAAGCCGATGTAGCTCAGCTGGTAGAGCAACTGATTCGTAATCAGTAGGTCAGCGGTTCAACTCCGCTCATCGGCTCCATAAAATCAAGGGGTTAAGTCAATTTGAGACTTAACCCCTTTCTTGTGGCAACTATTTTTACCGCTATTCTACCGCTTTGGGAAATTGAGCGGATGCTCATAGTGATCTTTGAGGTGAGGTGAGGTGAGGTGAGGTTAGATTGGTTATCGTTTTATTGTATTAGTATAGGGTTTAATAATGACTGCTTTTGCATCCTTCTTTGCGTTATATCCCCAGCCACGATGCTGCCGGGATTTTTTTATCATGTTCCATTTGCCGGGTTTCTGGCAAGTTACATAAATATGATCACCCGCTATACCGTCACCCTCGTTTGTACGGATTTTATCTTTTTTCATGAACTACGCTCCCCGAATCCGTCCTTCTTTTTCAAGTTTTTCGCATATTTCCACTGCCATGAATATGTCGATTCCAAGTGACTCCTGGATATCAACAGGATCGATTGTTTCACCATGATGGTCGTTGTAATATTGAGCAATCTCTTTTTTGGCCTCCTCGAATGAAACGTCACGGAGATTAATTTCTGTACCTTCCACGGAACCTGCCTGTTCAGTAAGTTGTGAAAGCATTTTCTTTAATCCTCCTATTTCTCTTCTTAATTCTTTGACTTCTTTCGTTAATGCATCGACCTGCAGGCCATATATTTGAGTGACATCAAACGTTTTTTCCTTCCACAGAGCAGGGATAGCATAAACCCCGGTATCTCCATAGCTCCAATCCCTTCCTTGCGCTTGAGCTCCCATATTTTTATTTTCCTTTCTTCCGGTCTTGAATACCCTTTATGAATTGATCCAGCAAGGCTCTTGTTCTTATTGCGGTATCCAAGTCCATTGTCATGGATGTCTGGATAAGACGAACAACATCGCCACCAATTTCCACCGATTTGGCAATTTCGTTTATTTTCCCATCTTCTGCAAACTCATGAGTTATTTTCTTTGGTATCGGCTGTCTTTCAGAGTAAAAGTGCAGGTGTATTTCTCTCCGCGGAGTAGTGCCTCCCCATGCTCCATTAACATAAAGATCACGCAGGTCGCTTGGATAAACGTATCTATATGTGAATTCCTTTTTGTCTTCTTCAGCCATTGATCATTTCCTCATGTTTAGATTGATGGTCCTTTAATTTGCGGATGCTCGTGGGAAACCTTAAAAGCGCTTAACATAAGTTATCCCCTTTGTTCAACCAAAATTTGATATCTCGGAGAGAATGGTGAGGGAATGGGGCCAGTCCTTTACTATTGACTAACGTCGGACGAGGGGTTATCAAGTCTGCTCTTGGCTCTTGTTGTTGATTGCCAATTATAATCTCCGACGAACAATCGAATTCAAGAACTAAACCGCTGCGCGGTAGCCATCCCATCGCCTGTTTCATCGGGTTATAATACCAGTTTTTATAAATCCAACACGTTTTTAGCGCTTGTTGATCAAGAGAAATCCCCATACATCATCCTTTGTCAAACCGTCAGCCTGTGCTGGCGGATATCAAAATCAAAGGAGGTTGTATGATGGGAAAGTTAAGAGATCAGATGTTGATGGATTTACAGTTAAGGAATTGAAAATTAATAACCTTTACACTATGGCAACTTTTGGCTTGATCTTATAGTTCCATTCACCGTGAAAACCTGATCGCTCTATACGAACATTCTTCAATTCTTTGTC
>JAFDAS010000108.1 GCA_019313695.1 Deltaproteobacteria bacterium | reverse complement strand
ATGTATGCCACCATTGAAGATGTCGAAGATGACAGGGCGCTTGTAAATAATGATTTTGCCGTGATTGACTTTGAGGGGAAACTTGATGGAGAAGCGCGCAAGGAACTGGCATCTGAAGATTACACTCTCGAGATAGGCTCAGGAAGTTTTGTTCCCGGATTTGAAGAACAGCTGGTGGGTATGAAAAAGGGAGAATCAAAAGATGTCACGGTGACATTTCCGGAGGAATACGGCGCAAAGGATATCGCCGGAAAGGAAGTGCTGTTTTCAGTAACTCTCAAGAATATTCGCGAAAAGATATTGCCCGAACTGAACGAAGAATTTATAAAGAACTTCGAAAAATACGAATTTCTGGAAGACTTAAAAAAGGATATAAAAAAGTCGCTTGAAGAAGAGGGAGAAGCAAGAATAAAAACAGACCTCCGGAATGCCATGATTGATAAACTGCTGGAAAACAATGAATTCGAAGTGCCTTCCGCCTGGGTGGAAAGGCAGGTCTATACCATGATGCTGGATGCCCGCCAAAGGATGGCGAGGGATTCAAGGATCCGGCGACCAGGATTGTCAAGGCGTCCTTTATATTCAATGAGATCGCGAAGAAAGAGTCGATCGAAGTAACCGAAAAAGATGTTGAAGACAGACTGAATGTCCTTACCCAGAAATACGCGCAGGATTACGAGTCCGTAAAGAAGGCCTATGAGGCCAATAATATGGAAGATCGCCTTAAAGAAGAATTGCTTGAGCAGAAGGCCATGGATTTTATTGAAGAAAAGGCAAATATAACCTCTTGAGCAGAAGGCCATGGATTTTATTGAAGAAAAGGCAAATATAACCTTTGTCAAAAAAGACAGGGAAAAAGGAGAAAAGTAATGCCTCTCATTCCTATGGTAATTGAACAGGACGGCCGGGGGGAAAGGGCTTTCGATATATATTCCAGGCTCTTGAAAGACAGAATTATATTCCTTGGATCGGCCATTGATGATGATGTATCAAATCTTGTCATAGCCCAGATGCTGTATCTGGAATCAGAAGATCCGGACAGGGACATCTTTTTTTATCTGAATACACCCGGCGGTATAGTCAGCGCCGGTCTTGCCATATACGATACGATGCGATACATAAGACCCCCCGTCAACACTGTCTGCATGGGACAGGCGGCAAGCATGGGAGCGCTTCTCCTCGCGGCCGGCGAAAAGGGGAAAAGGTATTCCCTGCCTAATTCGAGGATAATCATACATCAGCCCCTTGGTGGTTCTCAGGGACAGGCGACCGATATCGGTATTCAGGCAAAGGAAATATTGAGATTGAAGCAGGACCTGAATAACATATTGGCTAAGCACACCGGTCAACCTGTTGAAAAGGTTGAGCAGGATACAGACAGGGACTATTATATGACAAGCAGCCAGGCATTAGAATATGGTATAATTGACGAGATTATTGTAAAGAGAACTTCTGACAGCAAACAGAAGGAGGCTTCACATGGGAAGAAAGCGTGATGATGGTGTGCAGGGGCTGCTCTTCTGCTCTTTTTGCGGAAAGACACAGAACGAAGTAAAAAAACTGGTTGCCGGTCCGAGCGCTTATATATGTGACGAATGCATAGAGCTTTGCAGGTGTATTGTCGAAGAGGACGGTACCCGGGGCGTGGAGAGCGCCAAAGAGGATATACCTCAGCCTAAAGATATCAAGAAATTTCTGGACCAGTATGTCGTGGGACAGGAAAGAACAAAAAAGATCCTTTCCGTTGCCGTCTACAACCATTATAAGCGGTTGTTCTCGGGTGTTGAGCTTAATGATATTGAACTCCAGAAGAGCAATATTCTCCTGATCGGTCCCACCGGATCAGGGAAGACCCTCATGGCAAGAACACTGGCAAGGATGCTGAACGTGCCCTTCGCGATCGCTGACGCTACTACACTGACTGAGGCCGGATATGTGGGAGAGGACGTGGAGAATATTATATTGAGTCTTCTCCAGAACGCGGATTATGATGCGCGCAAGGCATCGCATGGTATAGTCTATATAGACGAGATTGACAAGATATCGAGGAAATCCGGTAATCCTTCTATTACCAGAGATGTATCCGGTGAAGGAGTTCAGCAGGCTCTTCTGAAAATAATAGAGGGAACTCTGGCGAATGTGCCTCCCAAGGGGGGCAGAAAACACCCGCAACAGGAATTCATTCAAGTTGATACAACCAACATCCTGTTTATATGCGGGGGGGCATTCAATGGGCTGGAAGATATTATTGAAAAGAGACTGAACGTCAATTCCATGGGATTCGGGGCCGATATCAAGGACAGGAAAGAAAAAAACGTAGGCGAAACCCTGTCGGAGGTACGACCCGAAGATCTTTTGAAGTATGGTTTGATACCGGAGTTTGTGGGAAGGCTCCCGGTGATCAGCACTCTTTATGACCTGGTTGACGAGGACCTGGTAAGGATACTGGTGGAACCCAGGAATTCCATAGTAAAACAATATAAAAAAATGTTTGAGATAGAGGGTGTAAAGCTTGTCTTGACAGACGGCGCCCTGAGGGCCATAGCAAAGCTGTCCGCGGACAGAAAAGCCGGCGCAAGGGGTCTTCAGGCGATTATGGAAGACACCATGCTGGACATCATGTATGATATCCCCTCGAGAAACGATATAAGAGAATGTCTTATAAGTGAAGATGTGGTGCTCAGCAAAGAGAAACCGATTCTGGTTTTTGAATCAACTCCCGAGCCGGAGGAAGACAGCGAACAGAAAAAAACAGGATGATAAAAATATATGTTTGATTTTAAAGAAGAAGAAAAGAAAGACAGGATGATGATCCCTCTGCTTCCATTGAGAGATGTGGTCGTGTTTCCTCATATGATAGTGCCTCTTTTTGTGGGTAGAGAAAAATCAATCAACGCCCTGGAATCCGCCATGCGGCATGAGAAGGGAATATTCCTGGCTGCGCAAAAGAGCGCCGAAATTGATGAGCCCGTGGAAAATGATGTATATACAGTGGGTACCATAGGGAATATCATACAGCTGTTGAGACTTCCGGACGGAACGGTGAAGGCGCTGGTCGAGGGAGTAAAGAGGGGAGTTATAAAGAGCTATATACCCAACGAAGATTTCTTTCTGGTGGATGTTGAGGAACTGAGTGAAGAATATTCTCCTGAATCGGATACGAAGATGGAGGCGCTTATAAGAAGTATCGCGGAAACGTTTGCAAGATACGCGAAGCTCAGCAGAAAAGTCCCCCCTGAGATGATGGGGACCATGTCATCCGCGGATGATCCGGCAAAATTTGCCGATACAGTCGCGGCATATATGCACGTGAAACTGGATGAGAGACAGAAGGTGCTGGAGACTGCCGATGTTGTTAAAAGGCTCGAAAAGATATATGCCCTGCTGATGGCGGAGATAGAGATACTGGAAGTTGAGGGGCGTATAAGAAAACGCGTTAAGAGCCAGATGGAGAAGACTCAGAAGGATTACTATCTGAATGAGCAGATGAGGGCCATTCAGAAAGAAATGGGTGAAGAAGACAGTTTTAAGGGCGAGATAAAGGAGCTGGAAAAGAAACTCAAGGAAAAGAAGCTTTCTGAAGAGGCCTATCAGAAGGTTGAACATGAAATGAAGAAGCTGAAGATGATGTCTCCAATGTCTGCCGAAGCAACGGTGGTCAGAAACTATATAGACTGGATATTCGATCTGCCCTGGTATGAAAAGACGGAAGACAAGGAGAACCTGAAGGAATCCGAGATGATCCTGGAGGAGGACCATTATGGTCTCAAGAAGGTGAAAGAGAGGATACTTGAATACTTAGCGGTTCAGATTTTGTCCAAAAAGAAGAAGGGCTCCATACTTTGTTTTGTCGGCCCTCCGGGTGTGGGGAAAACCTCTATAGCAAAATCGATTGCCAGGGCCACCAACAGAAAGTTTGTCAGGTTGTCCCTTGGAGGTCTGAGGGATGAGGCCGAGATAAGAGGGCACAGGAAGACATACATCGGAGCCATGCCGGGGAAGATTATCCAGCTTCTGAAAAAGGCGGGTTCGAACAACCCGGTATTCTGCCTGGATGAGATTGATAAACTGAGTTCCGATTTCAGGGGAGACCCGGCATCGGCGCTCCTGGAAGTCCTTGATCCTGAACAGAATATCGCCTTCAATGACAATTATCTCGAAGTAGATTATGACCTGTCTGATATTATGTTTATAACAACAGCCAATGTCCTCCAGACGATACCCGCCGCCCTTCAGGACCGTACCGAGGTGATACGTATCGCGGGATATACCGAGCCTGAAAAACTGAATATCGCCAGAAAATATCTCGTCGCGAAAGAGATGGAAGCTAATGGCCTGACCGAAAAAGATATCGCCTTTTCGGATGGAGCGTTGCTGACTATCATAAGAAAATATACACGGGAAGCCGGAGTGCGGAATCTTGAAAGGGAGATAGCCTCCGTCTGCAGAAAGGTGGCCAGAAGGATCGTCACCAATGGAAGCACCAGAAAGATAAAAGTGAGCTCAAAGGCTGTAGAAAAATATCTTGGTATACCGAGATTCAAATTCGGAGAAGTTGAAGACAGGGATAGAATAGGGGTGACAGTTGGCCTCGCGTGGACGGAAGTCGGCGGTGAATTGTTGACGATAGAGTCTTCTGTCCTGCGGGGGGCAGGCAAGCTTATTCTGACGGGAAAACTGGGAGATGTTATGCAGGAATCCGCTCAGGCCGCGCTGACCTATGTCAGATCAAGAGCGGATGATTTCGGATTGGAGGAGAATTTCTATAAGGAGCTGGATGTCCATGTTCATGTTCCTGAGGGCGCTATTCCAAAAGATGGACCGTCCGCGGGAATTGCCATGGCTACATCCATAACATCAGCGTTCCTTAAAAAGAAGGTAAGAAGTGATCTTGCGATGACGGGAGAAATCACCCTGAGAGGAAGGGTGCTTCCCATCGGTGGACTGAAGGAGAAATTGCTGGCCGCCCATCGCGGACATATAAAGACTGTGATTATACCAAGTGAAAACGAAAAAGACCTTGCCGATATACCTGCCAATGTCCTGAAGGAACTCGAGGTGGTTTTTGTGGAGACTGTGGATGATGTTCTGGAAAGGGCGTTTGTCCCGGAAGACAAAACGGAAATGTACCCATATAAACCGGGACCTGCCGCGGGTGGTGGGGAAATGCGCATAAATGCCTAAATATTACTTGACAGAATCCCCTTTTTTGTTTAGGTTGCCACCTTCTGGTACAGGGGATTGAACAAGTATGGGCGGGTAGCTCAGCTGGGAGAGCGCCACGCTTACACCGTGGATGTCACAGGTTCAAGTCCTGTTCCGCCTACCATACTATTTTTTGCGGGGTCGTAGTTAAGTTGGTTATAACGCCGGCCTGTCACGCCGGAGGCCAGGGGTTCGAGTCCCCTCGACCCCGCCATAAATATTAAGGGGGTTACGAGATTATCGTAACCCCCTTTTGTTTTTTTGTTTCCAGTGGTGCGCCACGTGTTGATACGTACCCCTGCAAGTCCGCAGCCTCAGGTAAGTACTCGAAGGGAGGATTGCTCTCTGAACCGCTCTTGATGCTATGGCGCACAGCAAATACGGTCTTTCCCATTCTTTTTCCCTTGGTACATGAGCTGGTCAACTCGGTGAACGAAGGCAATCATGTTTTCCTGCGTTTTGTACTGCGCAAGACCGATGCTCATCGTCACATGAACGCCCTGACCCGGCACCGGGTAGAAAGTCTCCTTCTTGAACTCCGTTCGGATTCTTTCCGCTATAACGGCGCCGTCCTCGTTTGTTGTCGTGGGCAAAATGATTGTGAATTCTTCACCGCCATAACGATAGGCGGAATCTGCCTGGCGCAGGCATCTTTTAACCACCTGGCCGAGTCGCAATAAGACGTGGTCTCCCTCTATATGGCCGTAGGCGTCGTTGAATGCCTTGAAATTGTCGATATCCAGGATGAGAAGGGTTAAAGGCTGCCCATAGCGATTCGATCGCTCTGTTTCTATTTTTAGCTGAACGGAAAAATGCCGGGAGTTATAGAGCTGGGTGAGCTCATCGATAATACTGAGTCCCCGGTATTTTTGCTCGCTGTCCTTCAGTTCATCCTCCATTCGCTTGCGGTCGGTAATATCGCGTGACACTGCCTGGAATCCGATCACTTGACCATCTTCCACAATCAACTGAGTATTTTGCCCAAGCCAGACCTCACAACCCTCTTTCGTGAGAATAGGATATTCTGAATACGTATTTTTAATCCTCTTTACGAACTGACGACCAAAGAACCTGGTGGCCTCGTCACGCATATCCGGACGGATAAATTCTGGATAATGCTTTCCAATGAGCTCCCCTTCTTCGTATCCTGTAATGCGGAGCCCCGACGGATTTGCAAATATGATATGTCCAGTAGCATCCATCCTGTAGATGATGTCACTCGCATTTTCCACCAAGGCCCGATACCGTTCCTCGCTGTTCCTCAGTTCTTCTTCCATTCGCTTGCGGTCGGTAATATCGCGGACATTCATCACGAAGCCTGCAACGCTCGGATTATCCAAGAGATTATTGCCGACACCCTCAAAAGTGCGCTCAGTGCCGTTTTTATGCTTTAAGCGAAAATCGTTAGGGATGAGACCTTTTTTTATCAACAATGCCCTGCCAAAATCCGCAATGGCCCTCGGCTTATCGTCAGGCACAATCAGGTCCAAAGTTCTCATTCCGATCAACTCGTACGGCTCATAGCCGAGAAGATGCTCAACGGAGGGGCTCACATATGTAATGTTTGAATGCATAAGTAAAAAAGATTGAAGGAAACCTCCAAGCGGTTCACAATGTTTACATGTAAACTGCCGGGTCGAGATGAACTCGCCCAGAAATAAACCACAAGGAGG
>JAFDAS010000017.1 GCA_019313695.1 Deltaproteobacteria bacterium | reverse complement strand
GCCGAATTCCTTTTTGTTGCCCAAAAGCCCGGGATTCAGAAAATCGAAAAGGGACCAGATGTCGGAAAGGCGGTTTTCGATAGGGGTTCCCGTCATGATAATCCTGTTCATGGCATTAAATTTCTTTATCGCCCTTGTCTGCTTTGTGCCGGGATTTTTTATGGCCTGAGCCTCGTCCAGGACAATATATGCCCATGTATATGACTGAAGCCACTCATATCCCTGGACAAGGGCGTATGTGGTGATGACGAGATCCAGCTCATCCAATGCCTTTTCGTCCTTTGCAAAATCCCCATTTTTGGGATGCATATCCGGATGGGCGACGAAATATTTGAGGCTCGGGGAGAACCGCCCGATTTCACTTACCCAGTTGGAGATCAGTGATGCAGGTATCACGAGGAGACTGGCCTTTCCGATCCTCTCCCCCTTAACCACGCTTAAAAAACCAAGGAGTTCGATAGTTTTTCCAAGTCCCATGTCATCGGCAAGGCAGGCGCCAAAGCGGAGGGAGTGCAGAAAATAAAGCCAGTTCAACCCCTTTTGCTGATACTCCCGAAGCCTGGCCTTGAAACCGCTTTCCGGTTTTACAGAAGGGGTCAATTCCGGTTTACGCAATTTTTTAATGACCGATTCGAGCCACTGGCCCGTAGACACCGTCGTGTCCGTATCCGTCCCATCTGTTCCCAGCATCTGTTCGGGGTTGAGCTGCATCCGAAGGGCGTCCCTTATGCTCAGACCATCTTCTGCCCCCATTTCCCTGGCCTTGTCGTAGGCCTCAAGGGTTTCCCTGAGCTTTTCAGGGTCAACGGCCACCCATTTATTCTTGATAAAGGCGAGTCCTTCCGATTCTTCAAGGAGTTTTCTGGCCTCTGCTTCCGAGATCTGCGTGTCACCGAGGAGCAGCTGGGCATTGAAGTTTAAAATCGCGTCCATTCCGACGAATGAAGGCCGGGAATCTCCTATACTGATATTCATCCTTACACTCGACTGGTTCCCCTTCCACCAGTTTGGCATCCGGCACAGGATACCGCATTCTTCATAGAGAGGAATCTCCTTTAAAAACGTAAAGGCCTCACCGGCCGGCCAGGCGAGGGGATGAAACAACTCACCCGATTCAATAAGGTCTGCTATCAGCTCGCTTTGTTCCGCTGCCAGGTGGACGGTTGAAAGGAGCTCCAGCAATTTGTCGTTATCGCCGGCAAATTCCCGAAGGGCGTGACGCAGCGGCAGATGTTTCGACTGTCCGCGCTTATTCAGCCTTGTTGAATATGTTGCAAGAAATGCGAATGGTTCGTCGCCGTCTTTGTTCTCGACCAGATGAAAAAATACACGGCCAACCAGATGAACGTCGGGGCTGTACCGCCTGATAAATTCCTCAACAGCCCCTTTGTATGTCTTAATTGTCCCGGAAAATGCCTGATTCAATCCCGACCAGGTCCGGCTGAGCATTTCCCTGTCCAGATATTCGGAACCCGTCATCATAGGGGCGCTGTCCAATGTCAGGTCGAGTTCATCTTCCGTGATTTCGATATCCACCCTGTGGCGGAGAATCTCCAGATCCGGGGTCTGCTTCAGTTTTTTTGCAAACAGACCGGTGAATTGTCTAAAATATGCAAGTGAAGGGGAAAGGGGGACGTCCCTGTCGCAAAATCCCAGAAAAAGCAGCCAGGAGGCCGGTTCAAAGACGAAGCGGTTATGTATCTCATCCTGCAGGAGTTCGGCGCTTTTGTTTGTTTTCTCCTCCGTATCAGCCCATTCAAGCTGTAGAGAACCGCCGGGCATTACAACAACAATCAATTCCTGGTTCATTATAAATTCATTCCTTATTATTAGACTGAAGACTGAAGGTTTAAACTAATACCCTTCAGTCTTCGGCCTGTCCACCTGAGTGGTCGCGAAATTATTACAACAGTATGACTGCTCCCGTATTGAGGTGACGGTTTCTCCCTTCGGTCGAAATGACAAGTGTCATTGTAGGGTTAATATTACACTGACTGATGGCACTGCAATCTGAACACATGGACATTACTATCCCCGAATCTTTGCAAAGAATCCGACACCACCGTTAGTAAACTGATTGTAAAATTCGCATTTCAATCGAGCTCAACCGCCGCCAATAATGTCGGACCAATTTCCGTATTCAACACCAGATCGGCAATGCCATCCAGTGGTGTGGAATCGCGATTTAAAATGACCAGCCGGGCGCCGTTTCGTTTGGCAAGATCAGGAAAACCGGCTGCCGGATAAACCACCAGTGATGATCCGATGGCGATAAAAAGATCACAGGCCAGCGTTGCTGCTTCGGCGGCCTGCATTTCCTCCAGCGGCATGGCCTGGCCGAAGGAGATCGTGGCCGTTTTGATGATACCGCCGCACCGTTTGCATTCGGTAAGGGTCTCGTCGTTTTTAAATATTTTGTAAACGTCCTCAAGTTCGTAGCGTTTTCCGCACTCCAGACAGGAGGCATAGGTGGCATTGCCGTGCAATTCGATTACCTTTTCATCCGGTACACCGGAAAGTTGATGCAGGCCATCTATATTTTGGGTAATGACCGTGGACACTTTGCCAATTTGTACGAGTTTAGCCACAGCCAGATGCCCCGTATTGGGCCGAGCTTTTTTCATCACCGCGTTGGATGCGAACTTCCTGCGCCATGACTCCCGGCGCATCTCTTCCGATGCCATGAAATCTCTGAAATCGATGGGTTGATATTTTGTCCAGATACCACCGGGACTACGAAAGTCGGGGATGCCGGATTCCGTACTGATACCCGCACCGGTAAAGACCACACCACAATTGCTTTGTTCAATCATTGATCGGAACTGTTCAATTTCCTTCTCATTTTCTGCCATTACTTTGCCCTTCTTCAATTTCTTGCAACTCGTAAGGTAAGATGATCTCGTAAAAAGCTCCGCTATGCCCCGACGAGTCGGGACATTATAATTGGAAGTAACTTGCATTATTTAAATTCGTGTATTACTTGGCATATGTTAAGAAGTATCAATAACTTATGGCGATTTTGTAAATTTTAATTACTTGGAAGCCCACTCACTGCAAAGCACTTCCGCCTGCTCTAATACAGTCTGTGTCGCCTTTTCCTGTTTGTCGGGCGGATAGCCATATTTTCGCAGAATGCGCTTTACAATGACGCGAATATTGGCGCGGGCATTTTCACGGACAGTCCAGTCGATGGAAACATTCCGGCGAACGGCAGATACCAGTTCATGGGCGATGTTTTTGAGCGTATCATCACCAAGCACTTTAACAGCGCTGTCATTTACTTCCAGCGCATCGTAAAAGGCGACTTCATCTTCATTGAGATTAAGTTCTTCACCTCTCCTCTGAGCTTTTTGCATCTCTTTCGCGAGGCCAATCAGTTCCTCGATAACCTGCGCCGCTTCTATGGCCCTGTTCTGATACTTAATAATCGCTTCCTCAAGCATCTCGGAAAATGAACGGGCCTGAACAACGTTCTTCCTTGAACGGGCTTTGATTTCGTCATTGAGAAGTTTTCTCAACACTTCCACGGCGAGATTTTTATGAGGCAATTGTCGGACTTCTTCAAGAAATTCATCAGATAGAATAGAAATGTCAGGCTTTTTCAGTCCCACCGATGCAAAGATATCGACAACCTCGTCGGAAATGACAGCCCGTGATACCAACTGTTGGATTGCCGTATCCATTTCTTCCTGCGTTTTACCTTCACCCTCGACGGTCGCTTTTGCCAGGGCGCTTCGCACTTCCTGGAAGAAACCCACTTCGTCCCGGATTTTAAGGGCCTCTTCATGGGGAACAGCGAGGGCAAAGGCCTTCGATAACGCCGTCACCGATTCGAGATAGCGCGTCTTGCCTTCTTCGATTTGGAAAATATGTTCCATGGCCGCGGCAATACCGGCAAGCCGCTGTGCCGGTGTTGCATTCATGAGAGATATATAGTCAAAGCCATGGTACATCGTGACCACAATATCATATTTCTCAAGCATCACTTGGACGGCCTCTTCCTGATCAAATGTCGCTTTTCCACGACCGCCCGCTTCAGTATAATCGGCCAATGCGCGCTTCAGTTGATAGGCAAGTCCGATATAGTCGACCACTAACCCGCCCGGCTTATCTTTAAAAACTCGATTGACCCGCGCGATTGCCTGCATCAATCCATGCCCCCGCATCGGTTTATCCACATACATGGTATGCATGGACGGGCAATCAAAACCCGTAAGCCACATGTCGCGGACAATAACCACCGCAAGATGGTCTTCAGGATCTTTAAACCGCTTGGCCAATGTTTCACGCCGGGCCTTATTGCGAATATGAGGCTGCCATTCAAGACTATCCGATGCCGCGCCCGACATGACAATTTTGACAATTCCCTTATCGTCGTCACCACCGTGCCATTCAGGCCGTAACTTTACAATCGCGTTATACATATCTACACAGATGCGGCGGCTCATGCATACGATGAGCACCTTGCCCTTCATGGCGCTCTGCCGCTCCCCGGCATGTCTCACGAGGTCTTCCGCCACAAGGCCAATCCTTTTTTCCGTTCCCACCATTGCCTCGAGGGCGGCCCACTTGGTGCGCAGGCGCTGTTTTGCCGTTTCTTCTTCTCCCTCGGTAATCTCTTCAAACTCCGGATCGATTGCAGGCCACTCATCCTTATCGAGTTCTATTTTTGCAAGCCTTCCTTCGTAATAGATGGGTACCGTTGCCTTGTCTTCAATGGACCGAAGCATATCGTAGGTATCTATGTAATCACCGAAAACCGCAGGCGTACTCCGGTCATCCCGTTCAATCGGCGTGGCGGTAAAGCCGATGAATGATGCCTTAGGCAAGGCGTCGTGCATGTGGCGGGCATATCCGTCGATAAAGTCATACTGGCTGCGGTGAGCCTCATCGGCAATGACAACAATATTTTCCCGATCAGACAGCATCGGATACCGATCACCCTTTTCCTCAGGCATAAACTTCTGAATCGTGGTGAACACAACACCTCCGGCGGGAACATTCAAAAGTGTCCGAAGATTGGGTCTGGATTCGGCCTGTACCGGTGTCTGGCGCATGAGATCCCTACACCGGGAAAATGTCCCGAAGAGCTGATCGTCCAGATCGTTGCGGTCGGTGATGACGACGATGGTCGGGTTTTTCATTGCCGGATGGCGGATGACTTTGCCGGCAAGAAAGGCCATGGAAAGACTTTTGCCGCTTCCCTGGGTATGCCATATCACCCCGATACGGCGACCGCCAAAGTGAGTTGAATTTTTTCCATATGGACGCACAATGAGTTCTCCCAATCCAAAAGGATTCAATTCATCATGGCGGGGGAAATCGGCATATAACTGCATGGGCTTGGCGTCGACCCCGCAGGCCGACAGGGTGCATTCCACGGCTTTATTGACGGCATGATACTGATGGTAGGCTGCGATCTTCTTTAAAATGGAGCTCCCATCGTCTTCAAAGACGATAAAATTGAGGATGAGATCAAGGAGACGACGTTTGTCAAAGATTCCATTGATAAGCACTTCCAGTTCCACCGAGCCCTTCGGGGCAACTTCCATACCGTCAACAGTGCGCCAGGGCATGAAGCGGTCCCAGCCGCTGGTAATGGAGCCACACCGCGCCTCAAGGCCGTCGGAGATGACCAGCAGTTCGTTGTACGTAAAGAGCGCGGGTATATCCTGCTTGTACGTCTGGAATTGGTTAAAGGCTTGCCGGAGTGTCGCCTTTTCATCGGCGGGATTTTTCAATTCCACCACCGCGAGGGGTAGCCCATTAACAAAGACCACCAGATCGGGCCTGCGGTTTATTCGATTCTCAACCACGGTAAACTGATTGACCACAAGCCAGTCGTTATTCTCCAGATCCGCCAGATCGAGAAGCCATACTTTGTCGAACACCTCCCGGCCATTGTCCATAAAGGAAACATCTATACCATCGGTCAGAAACCGGTGAAACCGCCTGTTGTTTTCAATCAGGCTGGGGCTTTCGGTGCGGATGATTTTGCGAAGGGCATCGTCAAGCGCAATTTGCGGAATATTCGGGTTTATATCATGGAGCGCGGTTTGCAGGCGGTCTTCCAGGATGACATCGGAATATTGAGCCTCCGCTTTTCTTTCAGGATGAGCGCCGTCGAAGGCGAGGTCTGGGCCGAATGCGGTTTGCCAGCCCAGGGATTCGAACCAGTCAAGGGTGGTTTGCTCGAGGATATCTTCATTTATATTCGCCATTGTTCATCCACACCTGTAGGGGCGCACCTGTGTGTGCGCCCTTTGTTACATTGCCCATTCGGGTTTTCCCGGTCAAATTCCCATTGCATCGGATTATTGACAATATATTCCCGGATCCGGGTCAATTCGTTTTTATTGCGGACAATATGTTCGTAATAATTGCGTTGCCATAATTTGCCCGGAAACGTGGACCATCCGTTTTGTTTGACACCACGGATATATTCATTGGTCGTCATCGTTTTAAACCATTGGATCACGGTTCGTAGGGGCGAACCTATGTGTTCGCCCGTTAATGTCTGTTCGCCCCCTAATATGTGTTCGCCTGCATCTGTATCAGGGCAGACACGCAGGTCTGTATCAGGGCAGACACGCAGGTCTGCCCCTACACCGGTTTGGATGACGAAATGAATATGGTTCGGCATGATTGCGAATTGATCGCATACAATGTCTGCGAATTTGCGTTTCAATTCCCCGTACCATTTTTCCACCATCCGTCCAGGATCATTCAACACCATTTCCCCGTCCGCGATATGCCCAAACAAACATTCCCTGTTTTGTGTGCAAATGGTCACGAAATACGCCCCTGCCTGCGAATAATCATACCCCTTCAGACGGAGGGAACGGCGGTGATGAATGTCTGGGTTGTAATACTTGGTCTTGCCCTCCTGGCGAACTGTTTCCAAAATGGAAATAACTGAATCAACCACCAATCCCCCGGATTCAAAGATGTTTTTCAGGTGTTTGCTGATTGCGGGAACGTGGGTCATGCAGCAAGTTCCTCGCGGACTTCTTCTCTTTCACTCCACAACACGGGGCTGGTGTCGTAATTCTTTAATGCGTCGATAACCCCCTGAGGAACAGGATGACTCTGATCATTCAAGATAGCGTATACCTTTGATTCCAAGGGGCGTACCTCTCGTGTGTCCACCCATTTGAAAGCCAAAGCCTCCGCTGTATCACGATTAGGCCTATTAATGGTTTGAAGTATCCTTTCCGGCTGGGCTTTTGATTTAGGAATTACAAAATCAAACATATGATCATACCCACTTTTCCCAGCGAACCTGACATTCGGTGTATGTCGTATGTCCACCAAATCCAGCCATGCCACAACATCCTCGTAAAACAGACTGGCAACCATTGGAGATGCCAAGAAAAACAAATCGTTCACAGCCAACATGGCCTGTAAAAGATTGTGCTTTTTGAATGCGAAGTTCTCACGTGTTGCGTAAATCTCCAAGGTATTATCCTTTTCCCCCACGCCAAAACCCGCAAGTGTCATTTTTAGCAGTTCTTGCCGTTTTAGAGTGTCCAACTTACAACCGGAGTTCAGGAGATCGTCAATAATGTAGCCGTCATCAGTGATTATATATCCACCGTTTTGCTTTTTAGTGTAAATCTGGAGGCAATCATTATGTCGATCCAAATGCGGGGTGGTGATTTGTACCCAATTGGCACCCACTTGCTTTAACGTGGTCTTTTCTTTAAGCCAAAGGACATATTGTTCAACTAAGCTTCTAATTTCGTCTATCATGTGAACAAGCCTTTCTTTATTTCCGGCGTGTCAATAATGTTGCAGTACGTTATGAAGTCCTGCAATGTTTCCCAATCATTGCCAATGTGCGGAAATTTATCACGTGGAACTGGTGCGGCCCATTTATCTCCATATCCTTCACGGTAAATATGTAAATGCGGACACGGCATCTCCTCCCCGTCTGGATTTTTGTGTGGCGAACCTCCATAATCCAGACGTACAAGGACGATAACTTGCCGTGTTCGATTTTGCAAAGTTCCCTTTGAAAGTTCGATTCTGCCTCGGGTGACGTCAAGCATAAATTCCTCCCGTTTGTTCTCGGATGTCAGTGGTATTCTCAAAGAACCGCCCTGGTCAGGATATTCATGGACGTCATCGTTGACCTTAATCTTGTTCATTGCTAATAGTGCGTCAATTTCTGCCTGTGTAAGATCAATATTTGCCATCAAACAACCTCCTTCAAATAATTTCCGACACCCAACACCCGCAGGAAGAACCGTCCGGGCTGATGTCGGGGCCGAAAGCGATACCATAACCCAGATCATGGAACCAACCGAGGGTGGTTTGTTCTAATATGTTTTCGTCTAAGACTGGCATGGCAACCCCTTACGACTTTGACTGTCGTCTCATGTACTCCACCGCATCTGCGATACCTTCCGAAGCTTTATCCTTTGACCATTCATCCCAAAACTCAATTGTTGCGCTTGCCGGCTTGGTTTTCGGTTCTTCGATTCGAATTCGGCTGGGAAGCATCGAACAATCACCGACCACCAATGCCTCACCGATGTCCAAAATCGGCAGGAGATCAGAGAATCCACCAAGGCTATCAGGAAGCAGACGTCGTACAACGGCTTGGTCCTCAGCATTAGTTAAACGCATCGCAACATAGTTATTACATTGACTCAGAACCGTCCGGCTGACTTCTGCGGGCCTTTGACTAACGACAACCAGTCCAACACCATACTTTCGCCCTTCCTTAGCAATACGTTCAAAGTTATTGACGGCGGCTTCATTTACCGCACTGGCTTCGGTTCGTGCGGGAATATAAAGATGGGCTTCGTCACAGACAAGTGCGATTGGGTGCCGATTTTCTTTCAGCGTCCATTGCTGGACTGAGAACACAACGCGAGCAACTAAACCAATGATTAGCGGAAGAATGTCGGATGGAACTTCCGAAAAGTCGATGATCTTCACTCCACCTTTATCCTGTTGCCCTGTGCTACCAAGAAGACGCGTGCATAGTGTTGGCATCCACTCGTAGTTCATACAATGCTCTGGATCGCCGAAAAGGAAAGTCAAACGACGGTCTTTTCTCTTGGCATCGAGCCGTTGTATGAACCGAGACAATTTGCTATTGAAGTCACCCGCTTTAGTCGTTCCTTTCTTCGCCCCTTCAACTCTTTCCTCATTCAGATAAATGAGTCTATCCATGATTGTGTCGAGACTGTATGGGACGGGGCTATCTACCGTAAAATTCGCAAGAACTTCTGCCTTGCCTTCTTCTTCCAGTTTTGAGCGCTTGGCGCTTGTAACTTCACGCGAGAATACCATAGCCTGATTAGGCGCGTTTTGATCGCTACGATCCAGTAGCAAAGCAAGCATTTCCTCATAGGTCAATAGCCAGTACGGCAAGAAAACGATTCCATCATCAAGGTTTTTTGAGCCGTCTAAATCACCGGGGCCTGCAACACGCAAGTGCTGAATTCCATCGCTCCGCATCGGTGCGTACTCCCCGTGGATGTCAAATAAAATGGCATTTGCGTTGGGAAGCTCTGCCACCTGTTCAAGGATACGCGCTACTGACCACGACTTCCCAGAACCTGTACTACCTACAACGACTGCGTGACGCTGAAAAAACTTGTTCCCGTCAATCCACGCTTCCGCATCTTCGTCGATGGTGTATGTTCCGAGTGACAGGGGTTGCTTGCCTTCCTGTAAAGATTTCGAAATGGATTGCATAAACTTCGTTAAGCGTTCACCTTCCAGAACAAAGCAGTTGGCATCAATCTCTGGAACAGTTTCCAAGGTTCGTCGAAAGACATTTGGGGTCGTGCCAACCATATCAAGCAATGTACCGATCAGCACAACACGAATAATATTCTCAACCACAGTTATATCTTCCGGCACATCTTCCCCAGAATCCTCATCAATGGACTCTGCCAGTGCTTTCCGAGTGATTTTGTTGATAAGCCCAATGAGATGTTGACCCGCCTTTGAACTTCTCAGCACGACGAGACGGTTAACCTGCAAACTCCGCAGATGTTCAACATCAGAGACTGTGACGATAACCGTCCCCGTGTCCACGCTGTAGACTGTACCGATCGCTTCTTCACTCTTGTAATCAAATAATGTCATTACATTCCTCCTTCTTCACCGAGTAACATGTTCAGAAATTCAGGCAATGTCCACAGTTTCCGACCTTCAAGATGTTGACCTGATGGATTTTCCGGGCAGTAGACAGTTGTTCCCTTTTCATGCTCCTCAACAATGAGGAACTTCGAGGGTGGGTTCTCCAGAAATGCTTGCCTTGCACCAGAAGTAAGCTCCTTTGTCACTATTATTATTGGAATATTGTCACGGCGAACTCGATTGACCAAGATAGGTTGAACATGCTCATCATTGAAACCAAAGCCTATACAGAAATAGGAATGGGCAGTTTTCAGTATCGCGTCACATTGCGTCATAATCGTGCGGAAGGGATTTTTGTGCACCTCTCGATACTTGCTAATTCCCGGTGTTACAATAAGAGGCTGAAAACTACTCGGAATTTCATGCGCAAGGGGAATGGCAATCGGTTCACTTGCATGATTGAGAAACCAATCCAGAGAACCGTGTACCTTCAACACGTGAATACGCCCTTCAAATCCTGTATTTCGACGTGTTTGAATTGCCGAAATATCTTCGGAGACAAACCTCTGAATCCAGCCTGAGGTAAAACCAGTAAAAACCTCCGCATTTGCCATGTTGGCCGCATACTCGGCAAGGCGGTCATAGTTGGTTGTAACAACAAACAACTGTGGATTTGCAGTACGCAGTAGAAACTGAAATAGACGACTAAGGACGAGTTCTGTTGAACCAACCATGAGACGATTATAAATCTCAATATCCTTCTGTGCTGTTATTCTCCACGTCTCTTCGACTATACATTTCAGAACTGACTTGTTCAGTTCAACTTCGTGAAGCGACTTTTCCAAGTCTTTCGTTTCTTCCAGCTTCACTTTAAAAGTTGTCCACACGTCATCATTAATCTCGACTTTTTCAAGAAGCGCCTCTGCTAAGTCAAACATAGAAGGAAGACCGTAGGGAATTGATGCCCCGCACCCAAGGACAACTGTTGGGCGCCCTGCAATGTACTTCTGCGCAAGTTTTGCAATTTCCTCATATTCTATGCCCATTTCATGTCCTCCAAAACCTTCTCGGTATCCAGCACCCGCAGCTCTCCTGAAATGAGTTTGGGCAGCAGGGTGTCGCAGAGAGAGACGAGAGTTATGGTCTCATTGTAATTCTTTTCGATTCGCTCGTCTAAAGCAAATGCGATTTTTTCGAACTCGTTGACCAGATCTCCTATCGGCGAAAGCCAGCGCAGATCCTCAAATTGTTTCTTGTTGATGGCACCAAACACCGTTCCTTCTGCCTCGAATCGAGCGAACCTATCGCTGAGAGTGTGCATCGCATAGTATGTGTAAGAACGGCTTCCCGACTTGTGGCGAATTCCAGCAACACCTCTGCCAATGCAGCATCGCGCCATAGCCATGTTGATATCCCCAACCGGCGCACGGACGCTTACCAATGTGTCGCCATGATCGGCAAGTCGCTTTGGAGCTGTGCAGTAAACCCTGTTTGTTGGGAATCGAAAGCCAAAATCTCGACGTCCCTGGAAGAAGGGTAGTCCGTCTCCAGTCTCGTTATAGGTCTTGCCCGGCGGAGATTGGCCCATCGTCAAGTTGAACTCAGAACCTATAGTTGAAGGCCTCCACCCCTTCGGAATCTCCCCAAGTTCCGAATCCTCGAAGCTGTCGGGGAAGAGGTTGAGAATTTCCGGGGTCATGTAGGGGCAGACCTGCGTGTCTGCCCTTTTTGTGGGCGACCACACAGGGTCGCCCCTACGGATGCGGACGGGGTCGAAATCGACGAACCAACTCTTGAAGATGGCACGGGCCATTGCCTCCAGCGTTTCGTTCATCCTGCGGTTCAGTTCGATCTTGTCGTCCAGAGAGCCGAGGATGTGGGCTATGACGCGTTGTTCGGACAGCTCAGGAATTGGAACCGAGAAACCAGCAAGAGAATCGGCGGGCACACGCTGCCGTCCCGAACTGCCTGTCATCTGCGAGATAGCAAAGCTTCGGAACTCTTGCCATTTTATCAGATAGTAGGCAAATTTGTTTTCTGTTACGCCTTTGCGTCCTCTGATTACGATAAACTCTGTAGAGCCAAAAGCCGGTTCGTCATTATCAACTTTTGGTACAAACCGGGCAATCTTGCCATTTTCCAAACAAGGAGTAATACGAGCCATCAAGGTGTCATACGGCATAAATCGTGCTCCACCGCTCTTGAAAACGCGATACTCTGATTCAGAAGCATTTTGCCACGACGGATCGATGGCTTTCATGTCCACAAAGGGATATTCCTGATCCTTTATCAAAATTACTTTAGGATTGACTTCAACTGCCTCAGTAAAAGGTAATTTTCTCCACTCACTCCCCATCGCCTGCCTCCGTTCCTTCCAATTCAGCCTCAATCTCTTCGATGGTCGGCAAACTGGATTTCAGTTCTTCCGGCAAGGACTTGGTGATTTGTCGTTCCCAGTCGGCAACGCCGATGGGTTTTGTATATCCGGACAGGGAGTATTCAACCACCATTTTGTTTTTCTCTTTTACCAGCAAAAGACCAATAGATGGTTTATCGTCAGGATGCCTGAGCAGATCATCCACCACGTTAAGATACATGTTTAACTGGCTGATATGGCCGGGATTAAACTTGGTCGCTTTGAGTTCCACGATGACATAACACCGAAGTCTCAGGTGGTAAAACAAGAGGTCGATATAGAAATCATCATCTCCAACTTCCAGATGCACTTGCCTTCCGACAAACGCAAAGCCCTGGCCAAGCTCCAGAAGGAAGCTCTGAATATGGTCGACGAGTTTTTGTTCGAGTTCGGTTTCCCGGCGTGGATCGTCGGTGCCCAGAAAGTCGAATATGTAGGGATCTTTAAAAATTTGAGCGACCATATCGGAGTCCGCCGGAGGCAAAGCCGTCGGGAAATTGTTGATTGCTTTGCCTTGCCGCTCATGCAGGCGCGTCTCAATCTGAATGGCGAGAATATTGCGGCTCCACCCGTTCTCGATGGATTTGCGGGCATACCACAAGCGAACCTCTATATCCTTGCACTTCTCCAGCAAGGCCAGATTGTGATACCAGGTAATTTGTGCAAGCACCTCTTGCACTATTGTCCTGTCTGACCAGGATTCAGCGAATTTGCGCATATATTTGAGATTGCGCGGAGAAAATCCGCTCATATCGGGAAAGGCTGTTTTCAGGTCATGTGAAAGACGGTCAATCACCTTTGCTCCCCAGCCTTCGTCACGTTGCCGTTCCAAAATGGATTGGCCGATGTCCCAGTACATGAGAACCAGAGCGGAATTCGCCGACAGTATGGCCTTGAAACGCTCGCGGCTAATCCTCTCTTTCAACTTAGCCAGAAACTCTCCATATTTCTTCGGCATTTCCCGCAAGGGCGCCGGAGCAGGCATAATAACATCAGGTTTATTTCGTCCTCTGGATTTCCGATCCGTGCCGGTTGCACTGGAAAGGGCTTTATTATTTTGTTTTCTCTTCATTTCCCAAATCCCAATAATGCTAAGTTCTTTCGAATAACCTTATCGAGTCCTTGAGCTTCGGTGAACTGCTCATATAATGTGGCGGAGAGGTCGGTCATCTTTTTTTCAAATGGGATGCCGTCGTCTTCCACTGCTTCGGCGCCGACATATCGGCCGGGGGTCAGGACATAGCCGTGGTCTTTAATGTCTTTTGTTTCGACCGATTTGCAGAAACCGGGGATGTCCTTGTACCCCTCACCCACGCCCTCTCTCGCAAGGGTAGAGGGAGTTATCGATTCGCCTCTCCAGACATGGTAGGTTCCGGCAATCCGGCTGATCTCCTCATCGGAAAGTTCACGGTGAACCCGGTCTATAAGAGTTCCCATCTTGCGGGCATCAATAAAGAGGGTCTGACCGCATCGGTTGCGGAATTTGCCGTTTTTCTTGTTCCGGGAGATAAACCAGAGACACACCGGAATCTGGGTCGTATAAAAAAGCTGTCCCGGAAGAGCGATCATGCAATCCACAAGGTCCCCCGCGATGATGCTTTTTCGGATTTCGCCTTCGCTTGCCGTATTAGTGGACATGGAACCGTTGGCCATGACAAACCCGGAAATCCCCGTTGGCGAAAGGTGGTGGATGAAATGCTGAATCCAGGCGTAGTTTGCGTTGTTTACCGGCGGCACTCCGAATTTCCAGCGGACATCGTCCTTGAGTCGCTCGCCGCCCCAGTCGCTCATGTTGAAGGGGGGATTGGCAAGGAGAAAGTCGGCCCTGAGATCTTTGTGCAGATCGTTGCTGAAACTGTCCGCCTGTTGCAAGCCGAGGTTGGGATCGATGCCGCGGATGGCGAGGTTCATCTTGGCAATCTTCCAGGTCGTCGCGTTCGACTCCTGCCCGTAGATGGCGATATCGCCGCGCCTGCCGCCGTGTTCTTTGACAAACCGTTCGCTCTGTACGAACATGCCACCTGAACCGCAGCAAGGGTCATAAATACGGCCTTTGTAGGGTTCGATCATTTGAACAAGGATTTTGACGACGCATTGTGGCGTATAAAATTCACCGCCCCCTTTACCTTCGGCGGTGGCAAACTTTCCGAGAAAGTATTCGTAAACGCGGCCCAGGATGTCTTGTGAGCGGGATACATCGTCACCGAGGCCTATTGTGCTTATGATGTCGATAAGCTCGCCCAGGCGATATTTGTCCAGCGAGGGGCGTGCATAGTCCTTGGGCAAAACATTTTTGAGAAAGGGATTTTCCTTTTCGATGGCAACCATGGCGTCATCGATGAGCTTGCCGATGGTGGGCTGCTTCGCCCCCGCCCTTAGGACTTCCCAGCGGGCTTCTTTGGGCACCCAGAAGACATTGGCGGCTGCATATTCATCACGGTCTTCCGGGTCGGTATATTTTGTCTCTCTGGTCGCCTCCAGTTTCTTATATTTGGCCTGGAAGGTATCGGAGATATACTTTAGAAAGATCAATCCGAGGACGACATGCTTGTACTCCGAGGCGTCCATATGTCCCCGGAGCTTATCCGCCGCCGCCCATAACTGGTTTTCAAATCCGAGATTCGCACCGTTGTTGTTTTTTGCCACTTTTCCCTCTTCTCTTTTAATTTTCTATATTATTGAACAAGATGAAGAATACTTCCGCCATAATCGACTTCACCGCAGAAAAAGAAAAACCCCAGCCTCTATTTGAGAGATACGGGGTTTTTGTGATTATCTGCCATTTTCAGGGCCTTTTGTGTTTAAAAAGAAAAGATCATCTGTTGTTTAATACATTGCACCTTTTGTTTTTTGTTAAGACTTTTGCATATTTAACAAAAAGCCATGAAATGTCAAGGAATATCAATGCTAAGGAGTAAGAAATAAGATGAAAGGTGAAAATAATTATCATGGAAGTGCTTCCAAAACCTGCCGGCAGATATAATTCTGATAGATACCGTAGTATTATCATGTGAATTTATTTGCTATAAAGCAAAAAAAATCACAACAATTTTTGCTTAAGTGCAAAAATCAGCACATTCGGATAATTGATCAGATTAATACTTCGATCTTGCTTGATTTTCAACATTATTTTGATTACTCTGGTGCCTCAGGGGAAGATTTCATATAGATACCGGTTGAGAGGTGTTATGATGAATAATTCTCAAGCATTGCTGGATGAAAGCATAAATTTCACCCGTTACCGGAAAGGACAGAAGAAGGGGCATTACGAGAGCTTTTTCCTCCGTGCCAACCATCCGGAAGAACCGCTTGCCTTCTGGATACGCTATACCATATTCAGTCCCGAGAATCGTCCGGATGACGCCATTGGAGAGATCTGGGCAGCATACTTTAACGGAAACACAAAAGAGCATACGGCTGTAAAGAAAGAGTTTCCCCTTTCTGATTGCCTCTTCAAGGAGAACGACTTCAATATCCGTGTCGGAGAGGCGAGTCTCGATTCAAGAAACGCAAAAGGTATGTCATCCTCCGGTGAAAACAGCATCGGATGGGATCTTGACTATTCGGGAAATGAGTCCCCTCTCCTCCTTCTCCCTCCAAAATTCTATAACAGATCTTTTCCCAAGGCAAAGAGCCTGGTGGGTCTTCCCATGGCGGTTTTTAACGGGCTGATAACTGTAAACGGAATGGAAATCCCGATTGAAAACTGGGTGGGGAGCCAGAACCACAACTGGGGGCAAAAACACACGGATCACTACGCGTGGGGACAGGTGGCCGGATTTGATAACGACCCTGAGAGTTTTTTCGAGATAGGGACCGCGCGCCTGAAGATGGGGCCTGTCTGGACACCCTTCATGACCGTTATGGTCTTAAGAAAGGGGGGCAGGGAATATCGACTCAACAACATGGTACAGAGTCTCAGGGCAAAAGGCTCTTTCGATTACTTTTCCTGGAGATTCATGTCGGAAGACGAGACGGTGCGTGTTGAAGGAGATATCTCCGCGTTACCGCACTATTTTGTGGGATTCAATTACTACAATCCTCCCGGCGGCATAAAACACTGTCTCAACACCAAGATCGCGTCCTGCAGGCTTTACATCACAAACAAGAAGGGTACGAATGGCAAGAAGACAGAGATTCTCGAAACCCGATTCAGGGCGGCCTTTGAGATCCTGACGGATGACCGTGGACACGGAATCCGGATACACGCTTAATAGAATGTACCCCCTATTGGGAAGGGGGTGGCGGCTGACGAAACATTCTGTGTCTGCCCCGCTGCTGGAATCGTTTCTGGAACCGGTCGAACTTCTCTCTCTGGTCATCTCTGAGGATTTCACGAATCATCGCAAAGCCGTGCTCCGTGATTCCCCTTATTTCAGGCTGGCATCTGTAGCTGATCTGGGCCAGTCTCCGATGCGAGTCCCTGAGGATCTTTCCGATTTCGGTTCGTTGTGCCCCTGTCAGGTCAAGATCGCGAGAGAGTCTTCCCAGGAATAATTCCGCTCGTGCCTCCTGGCCGCTCTGTACAAAGTGAGAAACGCGGTATTTCAGATAGGCCTGAGTTCCGAACGATCCCGCTAAGATTCCGAGGGTGAACACAAGCAGTACCCCGACAGACACTTTCAGTTTATTACTCATATCTCCTTCTCCTTATCCCCCCCAGAGCTGTTGCACCGTGCTTTCAATCGGATCGGCCATGAATGTCGCGGTTATTTCGTATTCCGGCGCGTAGTCAAGGTTTACCAGCCCTACCGTCAGCGCGACGATCAGCAGAAAGGCAACCGGGGCAAAGCGCCACACAAACCGGCCAAAGAGCGCGGAGAAGTTTGCCGGGGATGCGGGGACATCGAGGCTTCGAATATGGCCCATCACGCGCGTCTCCCACAGCTCGCCGGCATGAATCGTGTCCTTTTTCAGATACGCCGCGCTGAGCGCTTCCCTGACCTTTGTCGTGTTGTCTTTCATTGTATCATCCCCTCTCCTGTCGACCCCGAAAGGAGCTTGTGAAGTTTTCTCCGAGACCGGAACGACCGGATCTTGACGTTGGCCGTGGTCCAGCCTAACAGTTCGGCTGCTTCTTTTACCGTCTGGCCCTCAAGATATACCAGTTCCAGTACCATTCTGTCTTCGGCGGAGAGCTTATCCAGCGCCCAGTCAAGCACCTCCCGCGCCTCTTTTTGTGATCCCTGTTCGCCGAATGCCCGGTCCGATGTGTCCGATATGACGTTTTCCAGCCATTCCTGGTGTTTTTCTGTAAGAGAGCTCATGGGAATCTCCCTGGCCTTGTATCGCTCTCTCCAGAAGTCATAACAGGTACGTACCGCGATGGAAGACAGCCAGTGCCTGAAGTTGTCTTCTCCTCTGAAGGTAGCCAGCGACTGATACGCCCGTATAAAAGCATCGTGGGAGGTTTCCTCCACCTGATTATAGGGCACGTGCCTGTTTACGATTCCCATCACATGGTCCTTATATTTTGTCAGTATCTGCGCGAACGCGTCCGCGTCTCCGTCAATAATCCGTTGGATGATCTCACGATCACTGGGCTTGCTGGATGTATTATGCATCGATTCACACGATCTGGTTTGTTCCACCGGCTGTCATAGTAAACGAAAATGGGTTCAATTTGCAATGCATAATCACCGGCACGGGTCCCGGGGCCGTCTGCGTATTCCGGCATACCCGGGAAGCGGGAAGCGGGAAGCGGGAAGCGGAGGGGGCCAAGGAGGGAAAGCATCGCCCATCCGTTCCCGCTTTCATCGGGACAATCTTACCTCCGGGGGCAGTCACCGGACCATCCGCCGGTAAACGACCTGCCATAACCCCGCTGTGATTTCATCCGGTCGGAGCGTTCCGCCGTGCGCTCATCCAGCAGTTTTATCTGCTCAGGGGTAAGGATCGCCTTCATCTCAGTCATCATTTTTGTCCGCGCGATCAGCCTGTCCTCTCGTACCGAAGACAACTTCTTGTAGGCCTTGCGAACGCCCTGCTCGTTGACCTTGTCGGCCTGGAGGGCCTTCCTGAGGTTGTCACGATCCTTTATGAGGTCTCCTCTGGCCTTTACCCTGTCAATCTGATGGGTTTCCATGATCTTGATTGCCTGGTCCCTTTGAGAATCTGAAAGATTCAGGCCCATGAGCCCTTCCATTCCCGGTTCACCCGACCCAGATCCTGCAAATCCCTGTCCGGCGTAATGTCCTCCGCCGCTTCTCCCGTTCCCCTTAGCTATTGCCATCGATGAAACAGCAAAAACAAGTGCCAGAACGAATACCGCAATTACTATGTTTCTTGATCTCATTTCATACCTCCATTTTGATTTAATCGAGTTCATTGAAAAACTCTCTTTATTTGATGAACTCGTAAAAAGTCGAAATATACACAATTTTGTCATTCCCGTGAAAACGGGAATCCAGTCCCGACGAGTCGGGATTAAGTAGTTATGCGCTTCTGGATTCCCGCCTACGCGGGAATGACAGACTTTTTACGAAGCCGTCTTATTTGTTAGTCGTAAACTTTCCCGGAAAGGTTACAGAAAAGATACTTTTAAGATAATTTTTCAGTGTGTATGCATTGGTTGAACGAAAAAGGCGGGAGATTATTTCATTTGACTTTTTGCCGGACAGTATATATAAGCCAGCTCCTCGATGATACGCCTTCCGGTAACTGCAAGCCTTCCCATTCCTGCTGACTGTCTTTACAAGGCGACTTCAAAGAAAAATCATACCTCTGCCGGAAGGATAGAGCTTCAAACATGCTTAAAAATGTTAGTATTCCCACGTACAGGATGCGCGAGGAGATCGCGCAGAGTATCATCCACGGCATCGGCATTGTCCTTGCCATAGCCGCTCTGGCAGTCCTTACCTCCTACGCGAGCGTCTTCGGGACCGCCCGTCATATCGTGAGCTGCAGTATCTACGGCGCGACGCTGATAATCCTCTATGCCGCATCAACGCTGTATCACAGCATCCAGTACCGGCCGGCGAAGAAGGTGTTGCGGGTACTCGACCACGTGGCGATCTTCTTACTTATCGCGGGCACGTATACTCCCTTTCTGCTGATCAGCATGCGCGGCGCGCTGGGATGGTCTTTCTTCGGGGTGATCTGGGGGCTGACCGTCCTTGGGATCGTCCTCCAGCTCTTTCTGCTGCCCCGAAATCATAACACCCTGACGGTCGTCCTCTATATCGCCATGGGGTGGCTGATCGTCCCCATCATCAAGCCGCTGATCGCCGCCATACCGCCGATCGGGTTTGTGTATCTGATCGCGGGCGGTCTTGCCTATACCATCGGTATCGTCTTCTACGCGTGGAAGAGGCTTCCGTACAACCACGCGATCTGGCACGGATTCGTCCTGGCCGGGAGTATCTTCCACTTCTTTTCGATCCTCTACTCGGTGATCCCCTCCGTCGCCTGAAGTAGAAACACACTCTGGCAACCGCCGCGCCGTATCGCAGCACGGCCTTTCCTGAAAACGATCAGACCGGGCCTTCCTCCAAAATCTCGCCCCCCAAGGTCGCGCGGCGGGCGTCGAAAGCCGGCCAGTCAAACTCGAATTTCAATCCCCGGGACATTTCCTCGACTTTTTCCGCATAACCGCAACGTTGATGCGCCCCCTGAATCTCGGACGCCAGCGGGTTGATCATCAAGGCCCCATGCCAGGCGTACGGCTCGGACCGGCCGTCCTGATATAACAGCCCCGCCTCCAGCGCCAAGGCCATATCCTGAAGGGAACGCCCCGCCCCGGCCCGCTCGATAGCCACCAGTTCGGCCTGTCGCCTGGGATCGACAAAGAAAAAAGATGGCTTGTAAATGACCGCGTTGTGGAAGTGGTCGACGATGAGCAGCAAGGCATCCAGATGCAGCCGGCGGGCCACGGCGTAGAAAACCTCCATAACCTCATTAAAAATACCCAGACCGGGGTATTTCTGGCCCGGCAGACGCGGCCGCTCTGGCGTGAAATCGGCCAGCGGATTCTGCAAGATCATCCAGTCGATGAAGGCAACGTTAAAGGCGTGGTTGCCGCACGCTGATTTCAGCAGCGGCATTTCAGCGGGCACGGTCCAACTGCTGCGTCTGAAACAGCCCTCGACCACCAGCAAGGGTCGGCCGCTAGCTTGGCCCCAGATGCGCAACAACTGACTCCAGACGTCACCGGTGATCTCGACCTTAAAATCCCTGAATCCGTGAGCTTCGATCAGTTTGAAAATGCCCAGGGCCTCGAGGGCATAGTGGACGCCTTCGGCGCTGTAGTACCCGAACAGTCTTGATGGAGCGTTTTCGGGCCACAGGTCCCGTACGTCGAAATGGAGAGCATCTTCGCTGCCCACAAACAATCGGCTGACTTCCAACTCCTCGGCCAGTTCGCGAATGGTTTTGAGTTTCGGTTCTTTTGTTCTGCGGCTGAGCAGCCAGCGAAAGGGGTGGTACATACGTTTCCTCAATTATTAATTGTTATCGGGCTGTGGGCCGGTGTCTAATAGAAGGCCACGTGCTGTGGGAACAGAATCTTCGTGATATCCCTGACAATGGAATTGGCAACACCGGGGGATGGTTTCTCTCTCTGGCTGTTGACAAAGGCGATGATCGTGGCATCCTCTTCGGGCAGATAGTAGGCAGCCGTATTGTACCCTTCAATGCCGCCGGTGTACCCGTACCACCCGCCAGTGCACCCAATACCGAGGCCGAATCCCATATTCTCCCTCCCTGTATCCACGCATTCCAGGCGTTCTTTCTGGATCGCCTCGCTGTTGGTGCTTCCCGCCACATAGGCCTTCACCCACTTTTTCATATCGTACATATCCGATATCATGACACCTGCCGACCAGGTAAGCGACGGTGGAAACATGACGGTATGGTCTTCCCAGTTTCCCTTTTTGTCCAGGGTATATCCACGGCTGCAGGGAACAGGCATATCGGGATCATCAACAGGGAAACTGGTGTTCTTCAGTCCATAGGGAACAAGCAGACGATTTCTGATCTCGTCTTCGACGCGGTTTTTCGTGACTGCCTCGATAATCAGGCCCAGGATCAGATAGCCCGTATTGCTGTAGTACCAGCCTTTCCCCGGGGGAAAATCAGGCGGATTCTTTACGGCAAGGGTCACTAATTCGCGGACATCCACCCGCGTGCGGGGAGTGATGTCTTTAAATATTTTTTCTAACTGTGGGGCGTTATAGACCTCGAACAGGCCGCTCGTCATATTGCAGAGCTGCCGAACGGTAATGTCCCCGGCGTTTGGGATATCCACGCCGAGTTCAAACTGGTCCAGAGTATCGTCCAGAGTGATCTGATACTTCTCATCATCCACCAGTTGTAATATGACCGTGACGACGAAGGTCTTCGTGTTGCTGCCGACACGGAATTTGTCATGGGGGTCCAGGGCCTTGTGCGCCGCAATATCCGAGTATCCGATACCCCTGACATATTCACCCTTTCCGGGGGCCCATATCCCGATAACCACTCCCGGCACGCTCTTGTTCCCGCCGAATGCCGCCAGATTACTTTGAACCGCCGCTTCTATCTCCTGCTGAATTTTGATGCTGAAGTCCCGGCTGTCACCGGCTCTTTCGCATCCGGCAACAAGAGCGACAATCAGGCAGATAATGACACACGGTATAGAAAGCCGGAATCTTTTTATGATTTCCTTCCGAGACAGAGAGGGACGGCTGTTCTTTTTGCGTAACATTTCAATAAGCCTCCGATCTACCGTACTGCTTTTAAGTTGTGAATACACAGATGAAACCTGACACGTTATCGGGATTCACTTGATTATTCGGGTAGCCCAAAAATGGGTGAAAATCAAGCATAAAGTGAATGATTTTCATGGATTTGAAGAACGGTCAGGTGGAGCTGAATTTTGGGCATTCGCCGCCGAAACCACCACCTTTTGACGCTCGCATGAGAGAATAGAGGAGTGAATGGCACTGAAAAGGCTTTTATTTTTGAGCCGGAGTGTGTTTTCAGACTGGCAAAGTATGACAAAAGGGAGGTCTTGTGTCAAGCCGGAGTCCATCAAATGGATAAGATAAAATATTGGGGTGAGTGACCGGATTTGAACCGGCGACCTCCTGGGCCACAACCAGGCACTCTAACCAACTGAGCTACACCCACCACATATATTTATGGTACGCCAGCAGGGATTCGAACCCGGGACCTACGGATTAGAAGTCCGTTGCTCTATCCAGCTGAGCTACTGGCG
Source organism: Deltaproteobacteria bacterium (assembly GCA_019313695.1). Classification (GTDB taxonomy): domain Bacteria; phylum Desulfobacterota; class Syntrophia; order Syntrophales; family UBA2210; genus UBA2210. The sequence continues at coordinate 3,500 of JAFDAS010000017.1, read as the reverse complement.
CATTGTTCGGAAAAGAAAGGTTCTTTTAGTCACTTTCCTTATATTTGTCAAGACAAAACACCGACCATTCCGTTACCTGACGTAGCCCGCCACCCCGTCGTAAATGTATCCCATTTTCTCGCGATTTTCACCCTTTGTGTCCGTCGTGTAGAAATATGCACCCGTTTCAGGGTTGAACCATCTGTACAGGTCTCTTGTGCGGGGCAGCTTCAGGGTTGCGATATTTCCCACAGTTCCATCAAAGACATACCCCTTGAGAGAATGTTTTCCACCTGAACGACTGTAGGAATAGAAATGGGTTCCCTTTGACGGATTATGCCACTGGAAGAATTCCGTTGTTCCCGGCGTGCCTTTGCGGAAGAGCCTGAATGCCAGTTCACCTTTCCTGTATCTCTCAAGTGGAAAATCTCCCCGCGCAACATCCGGAGACAGCAGGCTGTCAGTCCCTTTTGTGTACCTGTAGATGTTGATTAATTCAGGCAGGTTATCACTCTTGACATCAAGCGACACTTCAACTATCTCGACCCCTTCTCCGGAGTAAAAAAGTATGTTCTCGCTGTAAGAGCCGGGAGACAGATCCGCGGAGCTGGCCGTCACATTAATGTAATCCACCTCATGCGTTGTGGTCCCTTTTTCAGGAGATATTCTTATCCATCCCTTTCTGCCCTCCACGAGGCCCGGGGTGTAAACTCTCACACCCTCAACTTCCACAGTTCCACCTCTTACCATCAGAACAAGCAGATGTGGTTCTCCATCCGCCAGGGTTTCCGCTACCGGGAACTCAATCCTTTTTCTTTCCTCAGACGCGCAATCTATCTCTCCTATCATCCGGTTATCAAGAAACACATCAAGAGTCCCTCCATATATGTCTTTCCACAGGAACAGGACTATGCCACTTCCCGAAAATGAATACCTCAGAAGGTCCTTTTCTCCTGTGCTATACGGATAACCCCTCTCTTCAGACCATTCGCCGGAGATCTCGAGCGCATTTTTCAGGCGTCCCGGCACGCTGTAGCTGCCCTTTCCTGAAATGGACTCATTGGCGAATGAAACATATCTGCCCCTTTCAAGAGCCACTCCCCGGAAATTCTTTCTCTTTCCCTGCAGCATCGCTTTCCATTTCAGGACATCTTTCCCCACATTTCTCAATTCAATTCTTTTTATCGATTTTCTGCCGGTCTCAACGCTGCCAAAATCTATCCCTAATGGCTTTACATCCATACATGGTCGGGACCCCTTTTCCGCCACCTCAAATTTCAGGAATACAGTCCGCTCTCCACCATTAAAGAGCAGGTTTAACTCTTCCCTGTAACTTCCGAGAGGCAAGAGCTTTTCATAAGATACTGAATTGTGGCCCGTTTCGAATCTCACCCGAACGGGAAAGAGTCCATTAATAGAAACTCCCTCTTCCGTCATAGACTCAATGGAGATACGAAGGTAGCGCGCTGACATCCCGGCCGTCCCTGAAAGCGTATCGTCATATGGAGATATCCAATCCCCCATACTATACACCAGCCATATCAAGTCACCTCCTCCAACATTTTTCAGGGAAATCACACCCTTTGAACTCTCGCCGGGCCCTATTGTGCCAAGATCCACTTCGCGGGGAGACACCATCAGAACAGAACCGGCAACATCCTCCTCAACATCAACAATCGCGACATTGCTTATTACACCGCCCCTCACCTTTCGGATCTCTGCACGCCCGGCTCTCTTGGCCACAAAGACGGGTTTTCTGCGCAGGAAGTATCCAACGGGTGGATCGGAGACCGTCCACCTGCCATCCGAACCACCTGAAAGATCGGTCCTGCTCCCGTCAGACCATATGCCGACCGCCCTGAACGCCATTCTATGATTGACAGCCATCCTTAGAGAAACAGGGACAATGGATATGGATTTGAGGGAAAGAATGTTTACAGGAATGATTATTTCTGCATCTCCTCCGTTTGATCTTACCAGAATGGCCCCTTCGTACCTTCCTTCCGGAAGCCCTGTGACATCCACAGCGATCTTTACAGTCTTTCTGCCCGTACCGCGCAGGCTGCTGCTGTATCCTGATTCCTGTCTGCCCGACGCATTTTCTTCCACATCAGCCTCCCAATGGTATCCGTCGGATACAGTCGAGATATCCGTCGGATACAGTCGGGATTCATCCGCCTTTTGCCCGTCCACGTCACTTGAAGATGTGCCTTCATCCAATACCAGCCAGGGTGTCCTGCTTATGACCTCCCACTCCAGTTCCCCTTTGCCGGCATTTCGCAGGGTCATGGAAATATCTTCAATCGAGTCTTTCTCCATATGATCCAGCCTGATCTTCGGCAGAGAAACCTTCAAGAGAGGTCCATCAAGGGCATCTATATGAATTGTCACGACAGGGCTTTTAACTCTGCCCTTCTTCACGAAAACACGGACATCCCCCTTGTGTTTTCCAATAAAGAGTCCCTTATCGACAAAATATCCTGCTCTTTTATTCTCAGATATCCATTTTATATCTTTTGTAATATCTCTTTCGGAACCATCCGAATATATACCGACAGCGCTCATGCGAATCTTTCTGCCGACCTGGGTGCTGGTGATCGACACCAGTCTGATTTCCTCCAGTTTCGGTCTGTGTGTGTCATTATTATCCCGGAGAACGGTAGCGGAGACCGGAATCATTCTGATCCCGCAGGATGATGTTATGACAATTCCGGCCTCATGGCGTCCCAGGGGAAGATCGCGCGGGTCCGCTGTGACCGACACAACCTGTGTGCCATCCTCCACAACTCCGGAATATTTATCGAGCGCCAGCCAGGGGTCTGCCCACTTAACCATCCATTTTATCTTACCCTGCCCCCTGTTGCTTATCTCAATCGACGCAACCCCTGCCTCCGTGTCTCTCAGAATACCGAAATCTATCCCGTCGGGTCTTACAGAAAGGATCGGCTTCTCTTCAACAAGCTGGCTGACCTGCGCGAACAGGGCGGGCGATCCCCCAAACATCAAAATCGCGGCAAATACCGCGGCAATTATAATCTTTGTTTTAAACACAGTCATATCTCTTTCCAGGTTCATGGTTGATGAACTCGTAAAAAGTCTGTCATTCCCGCGCAGGCGGGAATCCAGAAGCGCATAACTACTTAATCCCGACTCGTCGGGACTGGATTCCCGTTTTCACGGGAATGACAAAATTGTGTATATTTCGACTTTTTACGAATCCATCATAGTTGACGGCTTCGAAAAAAGCTCCTTTATGCTGACATGAAATTATTATAACTGCAGAGCGATGTCAAGCGAACAACAGATCAAAAAAGCTTGACACCTCTCAAAGATACCATATATAGTGCCGGCCGTGATAATTATCTATAACCATTGCAACTTTACTTTTTACGGGCGCACCAATGACTCATAATGATCTAAAATACTGGCTTGCCCTGAAGTTTGTGGAAAAAGTGGGAAATGTCAGGTTCAACAATCTTGTAAAGGCGTTTGGTTCTCCACGGGCTGTCTTTGACGCTCCC